>JBNMLM010000017.1:0-26671 GCA_050874845.1 Eubacteriales bacterium
TGTTTTTTTTACATTTTTATTGACAAGGAAAGCTTATAAACTTACTATAACTAATAGTGCTTCATGCACTGTGCATTTTTAATGCAGATTGGAGATTCGTATGATTTTAAGCGACAAGAAGAAAGATTTTGATATAACTCAGGTGAAGGGAAAAGCATACTCCGAAATGAAGGATGCACACTATCATCCTTATTATGAATTCTATTACCTTCTCTCAGGAACAAGGCGTGTTTTTATAAACGATACTATATATTACGTCAAAAAAGGAGATTTGATTGTCATACCTAAAGGTGAACTGCACCGCACAACATATATAGGCGGAGACGCCCATGAAAGAATTGTGATGATTTTCAGCGATGCCTTCATAGCTCCACTCATGAAAAAACTTAATCCCGACGCATTTCAAAAATGCTTTGAGAAACGTCAGATAACGATTCCTCCCAACAGAAGGGATTATATTGAGGAACTTTTTGCAAAAATAATACGGGAGCACAATGGAATAGACATGTATTCCGAAGGTATGCTCACCGTATATGTGTATGAACTGATTCTGTTTGTGTTAAGATGCCAGGAAAATTCCGAAGCCGCTTATCCGGCAAACGAAATCGGTGACGATGTCATATCCGAAGCCGCAAAGTTCATTTCCGGAAATTTCACGCGCGATTTTTCGCTCTCACAGTTGGCGGCGAAATACAATATGAGTCCATCCTACTTTTCCCGCAAGTTCAAGCTGTGCACCGGTTTCGGTTACAAGGAATACCTTATAACGGTGCGTATCATCGAAGCCTGCCGCCTGCTTTTAAACACCGACATGTCGATAACGCAGATTGCGGAGAACTGCGGCTTCGATGACAGCAACTACTTCGGAGACTGCTTTAAAAAGATAAAGGGAATGTCTCCAAGAGAGTACAGGAAAGCAAACGGCGTGGTGTAGGCTATCTTATGATAGTGTCACTGTTGTTTAACACAAGTGTGCTGTACAGAAAAAGCACATCCTGTCCGTCAAATTCCATGAAGCGTCCAAGATATGACGGTGAGATATAGCGGATATCCACCAGCGTTATCTTTGAATATGCTTCTATAAAAAGAGGTGCTATGCTGCTTCCAAATGAATCCCTGAAAATTATAAGCTCCTTGTCCGTTGCCGCCGATGGGTTGTCAATGACAAGGAGTGATTTTGACCCGGAGAGGAAGGTCTCATAAAGGTCATTTCCCTCCGCCTTCTCCATATCGTAGACTGCTCCTGTCTTACCTGTCTCGTAGTCGGTCACCGTGCTGTTTTTTATTGCTTCATTTTCAAGATAGTACAAAGTCTCAGTGGCAACCGGTAGCGCCGCCTGTCCATAGTACACCCCGCGAAACGGCGTGTCCAACTGCTTTAGTTCATACTCGGCATTCAGACTAACCCCCATCTTACCGGCAATCTCCTTCGCAGCCTCCACTATCCTCTCCTGTCTCCAGTGCGTGTCCGTGCGGTAGTAGTCATCATAGCTTAGCAGCCCGCGGATGTCTATAAACTCCATAAAATCAAGCTTATCCTCCATAAGCCTGTAAAATTCATCATAGTCCATGGACGGATAGCCATTCTTATCCGCAAGAAAATAATTCTTATCCGGCACAATTACACCGTACACAGCACCTACCTTACCCTCGAGGTATTTTCGGTTAACCTCCCCAAAGCACAGCGCAGCATAATCAAGAGAAGCTTCATTTAGCGGATACTCAAGCTTTGACAGGTATCCATCTGCTATATACAGCCCATTGTTATCCTTTCTTCCAAAAAGATAATAATTCCCAACCGCCTTAAATTCACGCATGGTGTCACGCATAGGGAACTGATCCAGTGTGTACTTCTCAAATTCTTCCATAAATCTTCCGGACTGCAAGGTCTGTACGGACAGCTTAGGAAAAGCCTTGAGCCCTCTTCTCTCACTGTATGAGTACGTCTTATCCGGCTCAATAATGCTCCACAGCGACAATCCGTATATACATACTGCAATCACGATAATCACTATTGTATTTTTGTTAATATATCTTTTTAAACCATTTGATTTATTTTCCATATCTCTCTCCATTTCCAAGAGATTTAATATTAAAATCTGAAATATAAAAACGGATTGAAGGAGCCGTCCACCAGATAGCCTGTCACCAGAATAAGAAGCACTGCAAGCACAACCGGCTCACCTATTGTGAAGATAATATTCACCGCCTTATTGTCCTTCATCCTGCCCTCAAATCCCACAAAAATATTTCTGACCACAGGCAGTGAGCCTGCAATCGCAATAATAAGTGTTACGGCATAGCTTCTTAAGTAGTAGAGCGACTCAGCCGACACAGCGCTAAGCCCTCCTGCCCCGAACATTCCGGCAATGACAGCTCCGGCGTCGGACATCGTCGCGGCGCTGAATATGACGAAGCTTATCATAACAAGAAACATCGTGTATACATGACCTGCTATCCTGCTCTTTTTAAGGAGCGGAAGCAGAAATAGCTTCTCAAGAATAAGGAAAAATGCCATATAAAGTCCCCAGATGACAAAATTCCATGCCGCACCGTGCCATAAGCCTGTGAGAGCCCACACAACCAGAATGTTGAGAAACCATCTCCACTTCTTCACACGGTTGCCGCCCATCGGAATATACACATAGTCGCGGAACCATGGTCCCAGAGACATATGCCATCTTCTCCAGAACTCCGTAATGCTCTTTGAAATATACGGATAGTTGAAATTCTCCGGAAAATCAAAGCCGAATATCTTTCCAAGGCCTATCGCCATGTCGCTATATCCCGAGAAATCAAAATATATCTGGAGCGTACACGCGACAGCATACAGCCACACAAAAAGCACCGAAGGCTGTGAGGTTCCTGCGTAGGCATCGATGAGCTCACCTAACTGGTTTGCTATAAGTACCTTTTTTGATAAGCCTATGATAAACCTTCTAATTCCATGCGCAAGCTTTTCAGCGCTGTGTTTCCTGACACGCAGCTGTCCCTCAATATCCGAGTACCTCACAATAGGCCCCGCTATGAGCTGTGGAAACATGGATATATACATCGCCATGTCTATATAGCTCTTCTGAGCTGCAACCGTTCCTCTGTACACATCAATAACATAGCTTATCACCTGAAAAGTATAAAAGCTGATACCTATAGGCAAAGTAACCTTAAGGACAGGAACTGCAAGTCCTGTCACCGCTCCAAAGGATTCAAGAAAAAATCCCGCATACTTGAAGTATCCAAGCACACCAAGGCTTATTACAACAGAAGTGGTCAAAAAAACCTTTGACCACTTTCTCTTAGAGTCTATAAGCCTTCCAAATACATAGCCCTGTGTTATCATAACTAACATGAGGAGAGTATATCTTAACTCTCCCCACGCGTAAAATACAAGGCTTGCCAATAAAAGTACCACATTTTTTCCTCTGCCCGGCACTGCAAAATACAGCAGTATCACCGCAGGCAGGAAATAATATAAAAACGGAATACTTGAAAAAATCATATCAATACCTATTATTCAATATTTTCCTTGTATAACTCTGTCGCTCCGGAATATACCTCGGAAAGCTTAGCTGCAAATGTGTCAATTAAATCTGTGTGACCGTAAGCTGATACGATGTAATCATCAACCTGATATACAACTACAACATCCGGGAAACCACACATCCAATGCTTTGCAAGGATTCCGTCCTTAAGGTGCTCTGCAACCGCAGCCACATTATCCTTGTCTGTCACATGAAAAGCGCCTGCTGTAAATGTGTTTAAGTTCATCATGTGAACAAGTGAAGCCGCGTCATCAATGAGTGCAACGTCGTCTACTGCTATTCCGAATGTATTGTTAAGTGCATCGGCATCCTCAAGACCGTACTTGCCCGGAGCGCTGTCTACCATATTGTTGTAATCTCCGCCTCCTGCAGGGAACTTATCATCCTCGCCATAAGCTGCCCAGATATCGTCAAGAAGCTTGACTGCTCCCTGTGCATCGCTCTCATTCACATCCTTAGATGGCTCCTGTGTCGCCTCTGTTGTTGTCTCTGTCTCTGATGTGGACTCAATCTGTGATGACGGCTCTGTTGTGCCCGGATTTACATTGTTATCCTTCTTTCCACATGCGCTGAGCGCAACAACCGATACTGCCATAACAGATAATAAAGCTAACTTTCTCATAAATTAAATTCCTCCTGATAAATAAAATGGTTAATCATTCCCCTTCTGTGTCTTAAGCATCCACGCACCTGTCTCTTCGTCAAAATACAACGAAACCCTCACAGAATATGTCCCCGTATTCACTGTAAGGTATGCCTCCTCATCAGGCTGCACCGCCCAGACCACATCCGCCTCATCACTCGCTGATATTACGCTTGTCCCTTCAGATACGAATTCACCGCTTGACGCCTCTATTGTAAAGCTTCCCCTCGCCTTAATATGAAGTGCGAACTCAGATTCATTCCGGACAGCACTCCTTTCAAGAGAATATGAAACAACAGCAGGTTCGTCCTGCACCTGCGCTGCCACACCTCGTTCATCAAGCATGACTCCATCGTAATATACCTTGGGCATATCACCTCTCTTAGACAATGCCGTAATACCTGTTCCAAGTACAATCAAAATACATGCCGCAGCCACCGCTGACATGGCATATATCATTTTTCTCCTCACAGCCTGCTTCTTCCTATAAAATAATTCCTGTGTCTTAATAACATCGTCCTCACTCTTTTCAAAGAGCTCCCTCGCCCCATCTAAGAGTTCGTCGCTGACATCGGATAAAGCCTGTGAAAGTATCTCTCCTTTCTTCACCATACTCCCTCCTTCTTCAGATAATCCTTGAGACGGCGTCTGATTCTCGACAGCGTTGACTTAATCGTTCCCTCACTGATTCCCATTCGCTTGGAGATATCAGAAACCGAACAGCTATAGTAATACCTGAGCAAGAAAATATTCCTATTCTCCGGTTTCTGCGCTCTTAAGAATTCATCAATCACCTGTTCAAGATGAACTGCGTCGACATGGCTCTCCACATCCTTCATATCAGGTATGCACTCGTCAAGCTCATGTATGGACACGGCATATTCCCCTGCCGCCCTCTTATCTGCGTGTCTGGCATTGTACTTGTTAATTGCCGCATTTCTGGCAAGCTTTCCAATAAATGCCGCCAGATTCTCCGGATGATGTGGAGGTATTGATTTCCATGCACCAAGCAGCGCATCGTTTACACACTCCTCGCTATCCTCAATATTATCAAGTATATTCATCGAAATACGCATGCAATAATGATTATATTTTTCTGAGGCTTCCTTGATTGCGCGTTCATTGCGTTCCAAGAAAAGCTCCACGATAGCCTTGTCCTGCATTTCCTCCTCCGTTTTTATCATCCTGCCTATATACACAGCTTATTTTTTATTAGGTTGCACTTTTTTAAAAAAAATTTACATTGCCTGTTTATCATAGTTTTGGTAAAGATACTGAATGATATCCTTCCTCGTCACAATTCCTATAAAAACATTGTCATCATCGACAACCGGCACGAAATTCTGCTTGATTGCAAGGTCAATGAGACTCTCCATATGCGCCTCAGCATTCACCGGGCGGTTGTTCACGCGCCTATGAATATCTGAAATCGGTATCTCTTCCGCCTCCTCGAAGGTAGAAATATTCTCATCAGCCATCTTCCAGAGCAGATCACCCTCCGTTATTGTCCCCACATACTTGCCATGCTTGCTGATAATAGGCATCGCCGTATACTTGTGATAACGTATCTTTTCCAATACCTGTCTTATATTAGCATCCTCATACACATATACCACGTCACACTTCGGTGTGAGAAAAAATAAAATATTATTGTTATTCATAGCCCTCTCCATCTCCTATGTATTTTTATTTACATTATATGACTGCTACACTATCCACGCGCTTTTTAGGAAATTGTAACATATAATTGTGAACAGAATAAGTACAAAGAGTAAAATCTTATGATATTACTATAAAGATTCGGGTGGCAAAACATGCCAGTCTAATCTATGAGTGTATAACGTATTATATTTATGCATATCAGCTCCGTTGTCCGAAGCAAGATGTTCTAAGAACTCTGATAAAGGCGTTCTATGCATAAATATAATACGTTATACACAGCTAGGTATATATAACATGTTTTGCCACCCGAATCCTATAAAGTAATAAAAGAGCCTGCTCCATCACAAGAGCAGGCTCTGTCAACCAAAATATTAAGCAGGATACGGGAATCGAACCCGCCTCCTCAGCTTGGGAAGCTGATATACTACCGATGTACTAATCCTGCACACTGTTGCAAAATTCCTTCTGCAACAGCTTAAATTATCATATCACATCTGAACAAAAAAATCCAGTATTTTTTATTTTTCAAGTCTCTTTAGATTGTCTGCAAGCTCTTTAAGCCCTGCAATGGTGTTTCCAACATCCTTGGTAATAGCACTATTGTCTTCGCTTACCTTAAGAGTCTCAGTGGAATGAGCAGTAACCTCCTCGGTTACACCCGAAATCGTCTGTATTCCTTCCACTATAATATGGTTGGCATCATTAAGCTCACGTACAAGATCACTGAGCTTTCCGGCCTCATCATATACCATGTCATTCTTCTGCGCAATCTTCACAAAGCTCTTGACTGTCTCATCCGCCGCATGATTCTGATTTCCGGATACTTTTATCATATCCTCAATCACATTTACAACGTCCGAAAGCTCTGTTGAAATACTGTCAATAAGCTCTGTTATATTGCCTGTAGCCCCCTGTGTCTGATCCGCAAGATTGGAAATCTCAGAGGCAACCACTGCGAAACCGCGCCCTGCATCCCCTGCCCTTGCCGCCTCAATGCTTGCATTAAGTGCAAGAAGACTTGTCTGTGAAGCAATGCTGTTAATCATATCTATTATGGACTGCATCTTTCCCGTATGCTCACGAAGCTGTAAAAGCTCCTTGGACACATTGGCATTAGCTTCATTTGACACCTTTACACATCTTAAAAGCTCGTACATATTTTTCTTCGACAAATCAAGCTCCGACTTAGTCTCATTTACATTATCCACAATCATTCCTGAGGCTTCTTCAACACTATTGATCGTGTTCTGAATCTGCTCTGTCTTTTCAAGCTGTACCTGAATGGACTGAACAGTCTCGTTCGTTCCTGCTGCCACCTCGCCCATCGAATCCTTTGTCTTATTGGCTGTAGTCTCTAATATATCAACCTTGCCGGATACAGCATTGATGTCATCGGTAATCTTCTGCGCCACCTCAAGAATCTCACCCATAAGAGCCGCATTATGCTCTTTTTCCGCCTCAACCTGTTCAAGCTGGGTATCGTTGCATTTCTTAGATACATAAGTCGCCATGAGAAGATAGCCTGTAAATAACAGAACCGATGCAACCCTAATCTCAACATTGGCAAGCTGTGACGCATCCAACTGCCCTGATAATGCGCTGTAAGCTACCTGAATAATATTTCCAAGTGATACAGTTCCCATAAATCCCGCCGCAACCTTAATATCATTGTAAGAAATGAGAATGACAGCGATAAGAAACGCATACACATACGCAACAGGCGATACCGTGGTAAAAATTATAAAAAGGTAAAATATTACATACCCGCCCGATATAGCGTATTTTAAATATTTCGTGCCCTTGTCCTTTAAATACATTGCCAGACAAAATGCATAAGGCACAAGTGCAAAGATACAGAACACCACAAAATATCCCATAGTTCTGCTTTTCTTGAGTACCTCAAGAAGATAGCACACAACAAGAATAATATTCATTATGCTGTATGCAATCATACTGGTCTTGTTCGACAGCTTCAATCCGTCAAATTTTTTGTTTTCCATACTGCTCCTCCATACCTTCATAAATACTAAATGCATTGTCCTTAAATTTTCATACGTCAAAACAATACATTTATTACGTTACATTTTACCATTTTTTGTATCAATATTACAAGCATATATTACATTTTTCGACATTTTTTCTCCTACAAATCCTATTTAATATATACCCTATTTGCCGTGGATGTCCTATCAGACTTGTAGCATTAATCAAAACATACACGTCCCAGAAGGGAATTTCATCACTTCTGGGACGTGTAATATATCACTATCTAATTATTATTCAATATACTAACTGTCTATCGAAGGATTAAATGCATAGAAATTCTTCGCGTCAAGTCCTTCACGAGTGATGTTAAGCGCCTCACCGAAGCGCTGGAAGTGAACAATCTCCCTTGCGCGAAGGAAACGCAGTGGTTCAACAATATCCGGTTCGCTGATGAGACGGAGAAGGTTATCATATACGGTTCGCGCTTTCTGCTCTGCGGCAAGGTCTTCGGTTAAATCTGTGATAGGGTCACCCTTTACCTGAAATTCACATGCATTAAATGGTATACCTCCGGCAGCCTGTGGCCATACACCCAGCGTGTGGTCTACATAGTATGGCGCAAATCCTGATTTTTCTATTTCCTCAGGAGTGAGGTCGCGTGTGAGCTGGTGAACCATGGCACCGACTATTTCAAGATGAGCCAATTCCTCCGTTCCGATATCGGTGAGCACTCCTGCCACACGTCTGTCCTTCATGGAATAACGCTGCGACAGGTAGCGGAATGATGCTCCGGCCTCTCCGTCCGGACCGCCATATTGGCTGATAATAAGCTGTGCCAGCTTAGGATTAGGGTCCTTGATGTGCACAGGAAATTCTAGTTTTTTCTCATAAATCCACATTAATTATACGCCTCCATTTCCCAAGGCCATGGAAGCTGCTGCCACGGCCAGCAAGTGTCTGAGCTTACACTGTAGAATGTGAGCGGGCCATAGAGACGCTCATATTCGGCTACATGCTTTTCGTATGAGGCACGATGCTTTTGGAACGCATTAAGCGCCTGAACACAGTCCGGATGAGTGTCAAGGTACAAACCAAGGTCAATCATCATGAACTCACACTCATGGATTTTTCTAAACAGAGCATTCTTGTCATTGCATATTTCGTTCATCGACATTTGCCTCCTCTCATAAACGGTTTGAAAAGCGAAGGAAAGGCAGTGCCAATCATAAATGCTTTTGATTCCTCAAATAATTCCTCAAGTGTCTGAAATGGTACATACGCCATTGCGACAGGGCAGTATGGTGAAGGCATTACACATGACTGTGCAACACCATCGGCAGGTGTTATGCATGGCTGCATCATACACTTTTTTTCAGCAACATTAGGCATATCCTGATGTGGTGTATCAGCATTTTGATTACAGCATGGCTGTGTTGAAGCTGTATTTCGACCGTATCCGGAGCTGCTTTGCCTGTTCTGAGCCTGATTCGGACAGGTCATCATAGGCTGACGCTGCACCATGCGGTGATTGCCATTATAATAAGCCATATATGACTCCTTTTGCATGTTTTATAGGATATAATATGAAAAATACCAGAATTTGTGAGGGTATGTTCTAAGGTTATTTAGCTGTTTTCTCCTTATGCAAAAATACCGCACTAAAAATAATATATCTCCATCATATTTTTACTGAGAATATATTATTTTAATAATGCGGTATCTCTCCATAAACGTATGCCATTAAACCATTACAGAACCTTATATACAAAAAGCTGCATATAGAGGTACAATTTTTTTATTGTCCTCAAACGCGAAATTTTTCGATGAAAGCTTGATTGCATAGGCTGGTTTGTATGTGTCCATATAAAGCTTAAGGCTCTTCGCCCTTGTATTATCTGCTGATTTGACTTCAATAGGAATAAGCTGACCTTCACGTTGGATGATAAAATCAATCTCCGCACCTCTCTCAGATTCCCAATAGTAAGTATTATATTCATTTACGTTGAGCTGCACATTGACATAATTCTCTGTCATGCCGCCCTTGAAATCATTCAGCTCATCAACCATATAAATAATATCGTTTGGTGCCAAATCTTTTTTAGCGCAAAGTAAACCCAAATCAGACACATAAATCTTAAATGAATCAATATCACGATAATTTTCCAATGGCTTTTTTATCTGCTCTACCTTATATACCTGAGATACAATTCCTGAAAGACAAAGCCATTCTATCGCATTCTCAAATTCTGACGCTCTGCCGCCCTTTTTAATAAGCTTGTATTGGAATCGTGTATTCTTTTTTGATAATTGAACGGTGATATTATCGTATGCAAGCCGCGTTTTCTTTATCTCATTCAGATTGTTATATTTACTCATATCATTCAAATAACTTGCAAGAATCGTATCCTGTGTATGACGTACAAGGACGTAATCCCTAGTCTGTACAAATTGCATGACACACTCAGGCATCCCACCAATGACAAGATATTGTCGATAAAGCTGCATTGCGGCATCATGAAGTGCAGACGGCATCGGCTTATCCGTCTCAAAACATGTCTTAATCTGTTGTACAAGTGCCTCCTCCCCCATTGCGAGCATGAACTCCTCAATGTCCATAGGATACAGGGTTTTCATGTCAACCTTACCAACAGGAAAAGAATACATCGCCCTATTGACGGCTACCCCCAGAAGGCTTCCGGCTACAATAATATGATAGTCCGAAGCCTCCTCACAAAAATATTTTAATGAAGTCAATGCCCGCTCACACAACTGTACCTCATCGAACACAATCAATGTTTTCTCCTTGACAATAGTCTGTCGGGCAATATGAGATAAAATAGGTATCAGATAACCTGGGCTAATATTCTCGTCAAAGGTTTCATTCAGCCTTGGATTTGTCTCAAAATTAAAATACACCACATTCTCATAATTGGTACGTCCAAATTCCAGAATAGAATATGTCTTTCCCACCTGTCTTGCACCTTGCAGAATAAGTGGTTTACGATGTTCACTTTTTTTCCATTTTTCCAGATAATCCATAATTTTTCTATACATAACAGACTCTCTTTCTTGATGCAAAATAACCGTTTTATACTATAGATATATCCTCTGACTATAAAATATCAAATATTCGTGTAAAAATCAACCGTTTTTATGTAAATTTTTACATTAAATTACATATATTTTTTGCTAAAAATCACACTAAACTACACGAATCCTTTTTTCAACCTCCACAGCCCCTTCTCCGCCTCTCATCACAGCGCCAAAAAAACAAGCCGCCCCACAGATAATACATTTCAAGTATACTTCCCCTATCCATATATTATTCCCTGAGGCGGCTGTTCCAAACTCAAATCAGCTTCTGTCCCACAGCTCCCACTGTCTAATTATTTTCTATTTAATTATCTCCTATTTCTTATTCAAGAAATCATACTGTGACATGTAAAGCTTATAGTACATGCCATTCTTATTTTTCATAAGCTCATCATGGCTTCCCATCTCGATAATCTCGCCGTGGTCGACATACATAATACATGACGAATTTTTGATTGTTGAGAGACGATGGGCGATAATGAAGGAGGTTCTTCCCTTTAACAGCTCGTTAAGTCCCTTCTGCAGAAGTATCTCCGTCTCAGTGTCAATGCTCGAGGTCGCCTCATCAAGTATGAGAATCTTAGGGTCTGCTAAAACAGCGCGCGCAAATGAGATAAGCTGCCTCTGCCCTGCCGACAGACGGCTTCCGCGCTCATTTACCTCTGTGTAATAGCCGTTCTCAAGCCCCATGATAAAATCATGGGCGCACACTGTCTTGGCTGCATTTATGACATCCTCGTCACTCGCATCCATATTGCCGTAGCGGATGTTGTCCATAATCGTTCCCGCAAATATGAAGCTGTCCTGCATCATCACGCCCATCTGGGTTCTGAGGGATTTGATTGTCACCTTGCTTATATCTATACCGTCGATGAGCACCTGCCCTGAGGTGAGATTGTAAAAACGGCTTATGAGATTGACTATGGTTGTCTTACCGGCTCCCGTAGGACCTACTATCGCATAGCTTTCGCCGACTCCCGCCTTGAAGCTTACATTCTTAAGGACAGGCACACCGTCATCGTATGCAAAGCAGACATCCTTAAACTCAACCTCTCCCTTAATCTCAGGCATAGGCTTCGCATCCGGCGCGTCCGTAACCTTGACCGGTTCATCTATCGTCTCAAATATTCTCTCAAGATATGAAATCGCGGTGAGCACACTGTTGTAGAAGTTCGCAAGTGTGGTAATCGGCGCCCAGAATCTTGAGATATAGCCGGTAAATGCTACAAGCGTACCGACTGTCATCGCCGCATAGCCGTCCGTAATCCACGCGACACCCATAACATATATGATTGCCGTTGTCACAACCGTGATTGTCTGAACCACCGGATTTAGGAGGAAATTATACTTGACCGCATTCAGCCATGATTTTTTTGACTCCATGTTAAGTCTGTTAAATATATCCGTATTGACGTCCTCGCGGACAAATGACTGTGTTACACGGATACCGTTGATACTCTCCGCTATGTAAGCGTTCAGGTTCGACTGCTTGTTAGACTGTATCTGCCATGCCCTTCTCTGTTTTTTCTTGATTATCCACACAAGCGCAGCCAGAATCGGCAATCCGCACAGACATACAAGTGTGAACTGCACATTCAACATGAGCATGAAAATTATAATGAATATAAGGCTGCACATGTCCGTTATCGTGTTCACAATACCGTTTGAAAGCAGGTCGCTCAAGTTATTTACATAGTTGACCACGCGCACCTGAATCTTGCCATGCGGCTTATCGTCATAGTATGAGAACGGCAGCTCCTGCAAATGCACAAACAGGTCACGGCGCAGTGCATGGATGACGCCCTGCCCGACCTCAGCCATCATCTTAATCTTGAATCTAAGTATAAGCACAACTATTATCGTCACGGCAAGCATAAGACAGCTCGCAACGATGACCCTCTGTGTGGCTGCCGCTTTGCTCAGCGTGCCATGAACCGCGCACTGCTCAATCGTGTCCATTACATCCTTCAAAAAGAGAGGATTGAGCATTGAAAGTGCACTTGAGATAAGCATGAGCACGATAACCGTAATCAAGGTCTTTTTATAATTGCCAACATATTTTCCAAGACGTTTTAACTGGTTTAAATCAAATTTACTCTCCAAAGTCTCATCTATATCGTATTTATTCCTTGCCATATTTATCCTCATTTCCAGGTGAAAAACAAGCTGTGACACTTATGTTTGACACCACATATTTTTCCGGGAGGCTACGCCGCATCATGCTCCCCATACTGGTGCATGAATACCGTATAATAGTAGCCCTTCTTCTGTATCAGCTCATCATGGTTGCCCATCTCAGCTATCTCACCGTCTGAGAGAACTATAATCACATCCGCATCTTTAATAGAAGAAATACGATGTGCTATTATAAATACAGTCTCATTCTCAATCTTTTCAAGCGCGTCCTGAATCTGCGACTCCGTCTCCATGTCCACCGCGGAGGTTGTATCGTCAAGCACAAGGATTGACGGCTCCTTAAGAAGTGCCCTGGCAAGCGATATTCGCTGCTTCTGTCCACCGGACAGTCCCACTCCGCGCTCACCCACTATGGTGTCATAGCCCTCAGGCATCTGCATGATAAAGTCATGTGCATCCGCAATCTTTGCCGCCCACTCAACTCTCTCAAACGGACAATCCGGCTTCGCGTAAGCTATATTTCCCTCGATTGTGTCTGAAAAGAGGATCACATCCTGCATAGCCATTCCAATGCTCTGCCTTAATACTCTCAAATCCATGTCCTTGACATTCTTGCCGCCGACTAACACCTCGCCGCTGTCAACATCATAGAAGCGGCTCATAAGATTGATGAGCGATGTCTTTCCTGCTCCGGTCGCACCGATAATTCCGACCTTCTGACCCGGTTTAATCTTGAAATTGATATTTTTGAGTATCTGTTCACCATCAATACTGTATGATACATTTCTGAACTCGACACTGCCCTCCGGCTTCTTCGCGTTCTCATCGACCGGTCCCGTCACAGGATTCTTTATCTCAGGCTCAACCTCGATTGTCGCATATATCTTCTCGACCGATGTTGTAAAACGGTGCCAGTCATTTACCAGCCAGCCTGCCATACGAAGCGGCGCGTCTAGCATCCACAGATATCCGTTAATCATCGCCATGTTTCCAAGCGTCATCTGTCCGTTTATGACCATGAGACCACCCGCAAGCATGAGAACGAAGGTGAGGAGGTTGGCAAGAAGCTCAAATATCGGCACATGGCGCACCCATATCTTTGACGCCGCAAGCTCCGAATCCCTGTACTCCGTGTTCTCCGTGTCGAACTTTGATATCTCATAGTCCTCCTTGGCGAACGCCTTGACCACTCTGTTACCGCTGATATTCTCCTGTGCAAATGCATTGAGGCTTGAGAAACGCTCCCTCACCTTGCCGAACTTAGGCTTTACATTCTTAGACTGGATTATCGTGTTGATGAGTGTGAAAGGAAGCACCGCAAGCATGGCAAGCGCGATTCTCCAGTCAACCGTGAACATCATAAACAGCGATATCGAAAACAGCAGGATACATTCATAGGTCGAGTAGCACACATAAGACATAAAATGACGTATCGCCATCATGTCTCCTGTCTGCCTCGACATCAAATCGCCAGTCCTGTGGCTGTTGTAGAATGCGAAATCCTTTGCCAGCAGATTGCGGTATACGTCATCCCTCATGTCATACAGCAATCCCTGTGAACAGTTCTCGAAATTCCACAAAAATATGAATCTCAGCCCCGCCCTTAACAGCGTAACGCCTACCATAAGAAGCAGGAACTTCGGAAGCAGGTCAAGCCTTATATTGCTTCCGTCCCCTATGATGTCATCCACTATAAATCCTGTTATCTTAGGATTCACGATGGCAAGCACGGAGGTAATCGTGACCATGACAAGTCCGATAATCATTCTCCACTGGTACTTTTTAAAGTACGAATAAAACCATTTCATTGCCTTCATTTTCTTAAGTCCTCCAAATTCGCTGCTAATGTAATTATTTGCAACATACGTTCTCTTTAAGTAAAACCTAATATAATGACTTTTCAAACAAATCTCAATGATGTATACTGTTAAAAAATTGATGTTTTCTGCTTTTTATTTTTGCTGTGTGCTCTATACATTAACTACATTTATGGAGGAATATACATCATGTTAAAAATACGCTACATGGGCTATAACAACACCCACCCTGATGGAATCAATATGGAACGCCCCGACGGAATGGGGCATTATCTCATGCTCCTTGTAAAAAGCGACGCGTACTTTGAATTTCCTGAGGAAACCATATACCGGCAATATTGCTGCGGTGAGCATGAAAATAAAACAACAGCCGATGAGCTTCTAAAGGGCAATCTGCCATTTGACAGGAATGCAAGGCACCCCGGTCTGATAAGACAGTACGTGAACACGCCCGCTTTTATAATATACACGAAGGACGCGCCTATTTATTATTACAATGACAATGAATATGTGAATGACTGGATAAGCTTCGACGATGTTCCAGATGAGAATACATGCAAGGATGCGAATAGAAATTCTTCCGATGATAGTTCAATAAGTGATTTCATGCGAAGCCTCGACGTCCCGTTCAACCGCCTCACGCTTCTGTCCGACTACACGGAGCTAAGCCAGCTCATCCGCGACTTAAGGCAGGAGTTCCACCAGACCGGCTCGCACCATGATGAGATTCTTGACGCGAAGCTTCGAACAATACTGTACAAATATAGCGATGCCTACCACCTTGAGACACAGCTCTCCGACAAGCTCAAGGTTCACAGACCGCTTTTCCATGAAATAAGAAACGGCATATACAGCCAGCGCTCGCCCAAAAAGACAGTGAGTGAGCTGGCTGAAGATGCCTCCCTAAGCGTATCATATTTCCAACATATTTATAAGGAGCTGTTCGGCGTCCCGGTAATTCAGGATATAATAAGAAGCCGCATTGAGCGCGCCTGCTACCTGCTCACCATGACCCCCGACTCTGTCGCGCACATCGCGGAGAGCTGCGGCTATGAGAATGTGGAGCATTTTAATCGGCAGTTCAAGGAGATTACGGGGTTTAGTCCGAATCAGTATAGGAAGAAGAAATAAGCATTTTAATCATATAATGCTATTGCACATTTACGTCACCTTTTATACTTAGCAGAAAGTTAATCAGCTCAGGGTCATATCTTCCGAACCAGCTCTCGCGATTTGAACGCACTTCGTATCTTTCTGCCTGTTCAACCATAAGTCCAAGCACAAAGCCATGATAAAATCTCTCCGGTTCACCGGATGAACTAATTATTCTCCCTCATGTCTGCAAAATTCTGTTTACCGATACTTATTTTTTGTTGCATACTGCATCTTCTTTCACATTATGCCATCCCCATACCCAATATTTATATATGCTTTTCCAGCCACCAGATAATTATACCGACATACGGTAGCTTAGGGTCGCCTACAGCTCGTATGTGCTCCAGTTTTCTTCTACAATACAAAGATATATCTCCGTTGCCACAATTTTTTCTAACATCGTCAATCAATGTCTGCAGAACCTGTTTTCTGTTCTCCGGCAATGAAATTCTTTCATTGTTGAGGTTAAGCCTTGTATTAATATCTTCGTCAATCACTACATCCGATGACTGTATTCGACCAGAAGAAGTATATGTAATTCCACTTAATGTCTCCGCGTCACATGGGTTAACCTTTATTTTTTTATTACCCCTTCTGGCATCACATGTTAACCCTTCCTCAGCTCCGCACCCTCGATTTCCTGAGCATACTGCAAACATATTTCTGTAATCTAAACCCTGACCGATATCCTCTTTGCTCTTGGGATTTCTCGGAAACCAGTGCTCAATTGTAACCGGTGGTACTCCAATCGGCAAAACTCTTCTTTCCGGAATCCTTCTCATACAATAAGCACAGATATGTCCCTGCTCAACAAGTAATTTTTCCAACAGCTCATCCTTAACCTCTTTATCCATATTCTCAAAAGAAGCACCCTTCTGCTGTCGATACCTAAGTAACTTATCCGGTTCTCTGCCCTTTTTAATTTCAATCATGGCAATCACCTCACATCTTTTCAAGTTCAAGACGAACCCGGCATGAATTTACTTCGGCATCGTTATTACCTACTTTAGTTTCAAGCTGTTCAATTACTGCCTCAGCCTCACTCCATTCTTCTTTATCAAGCAATTCATAGAACTGTTCAAATAATCTTCTCACATCATCTGGTCTTGTGGAGACTTCCATCACTTCTCTGAGTATTGTATTGGCATCCTTACCATAAGTCTCATCAACTGATGGTAACACCATATTATCCTTCAAAATAACAACCGAATCACTCCGTACCGAATTGATTACCTCCGGTGCGTGTGTGCTCACGATAAACTGAACCCTTGGAAAGATATCAAGCAAATCCTTCAAAATACGCTTCTGCCATGTCGGGTGCAAATGTAAGTCTACCTCATCAATCAGGACAATTCCCTCTGTCTCCGTCAACACCTTATCAAGCAACTGCGGATTAAGAATTGCCATTCTGTATGCAATATCCGCTATTAAGCTTATTGTACACTTATATCCATCGCTGAGTAACGAAAGGGGAATCCTGACATGCTCATTATTCCGGTCATAGTAAATGACATCTATATCACCTGTATCCAGGTTAAACTGCACATTCACATCTGAAAAACCTGTTATTGACGCAAACACCTGCTCCATAGCCGTTCTCACAGCAGTAAATTCAGGAATCTCCTGTTTTCTCTGAAGCTCCTGTATCGTCATCTTCTGAAACCACTTCATCATCAGCTTATCATTTGCGGCGCCATCAAGACTGTCGATATATCCGTTGCTTCTGTTGTTCTTTTCAAAT
The DNA here is from genome assembly GCA_050874845.1 of Eubacteriales bacterium. Lineage (GTDB taxonomy): Bacteria > Bacillota > Clostridia > Lachnospirales > Lachnospiraceae > CAG-882. The sequence continues at coordinate 17,776 of JBNMLM010000017.1, forward strand.
GTATCGTTCCTTTTCTCTCTGTGCTGAACCCACAGACGTCCTGTTCCATAATAGGAAATAATCGGAAGCCTCAGCTCTCTGTCCCCATTCCTCATTCTGTTCTGATATGACTGGGCGATTGCAGTCAATTCCTTAGCCGAAGCCAAACCTCCTCTGCCCTTCGCAGAATTAAGGCTTCTTGTCCATGAAATCTCTCTTCCGTCGATATCACCAACTGCCGTTATCTCAACAGGAAACTGGGGCTGTACATCCACATTGCTTCCTAAATCGAAGTATCTATAATGTGCATCACTTTTCTTAATTCCATAATTGGTCAATCCATCCATTGCAGATGTCAATGTTCCTGCCGCAATCGTAGCAGCTTCAAGCACTGTTGATTTTCCAGAGCCATTATTACCAACTATCACTGTAAGCCTATTTTTAAAATCTATATCTAAATCAGAAAAACATCTGAAATTGTGTAGAACCATCGATTTCAAAAACATATCTGCCTCCCCCAATCCTTCTGCCATTCACAGTAAAATATCAACCTTATTTTGCTGTCTATTATGGATATAATAGCATAATGTATCATCTTTAGCAACACTTTTTAGGCTCTGCCGTCCCAATTCTCCAGCCTCTTTATATCCATTTTTCCGACGGCGTTCTTAGGCATGGAATCAAGGAACACATACTCAAACGGACGCATATAGTCGGGGAGTTTGTCGGTGCATAACTGCCTAACCCGCACTTCCGCTATAGTTGTATCCTCACCTTCATTCAGCACAACGAATGCCCTAGGCTCAGAGCCGGTTCCATTGTCATTGTGCGTGCTTACCACACACACCTGCGCAACAGCCCTATCCTCCGCTATCGCCTCCTCTATCGGCTTCGGAAGAATTTTATATGCAATTCCATTAGGACAAATAAGCAGAAAACGCTTTATACGTCCAACTATGTACAAAAATCCGTCCTTGTCAACTCTTCCTATATCACCTGTCTTTATCCACACTTTTCAATCTTCATCGTGTACAAGCATATTTTTCTGTTCGTCCTGATGTCCCATATAGCCAATCATCAATGAAGGACTGTATAACTGCACTTCACCCTCCTCATCATAACTACATTCACGATTTGCTTCATTATCCCATACACGGACATTGTTCTTCACCAGCGGGACCCCGACACTCCCCACCTTGTTATGATTGTTCAGCCCACTGATTACGCTTGAGCAGGCTTCCGTAAGTCCGTAGCCCATCATTACCTTAGCCGCAGACCCACGTTCGGCAAGAAACATATTACATGCAATCTCCATCTTTTCTGTGAAGCCCTCTCCTCCGGCAGCCAAAGTATGTATACATGTCAAATCAATTTGTTTCATTTTTTCATCAGTCAACATGGGAATAAAATATGAAGGGATTCCAGCCAAATGATTAGGATGGTATTTATAAATATACTCAGCAAGTTTATTGGATTCAAATTTAGGGATAACCACCAAAATAAGTCCCAAGCATAAAGGCATGTGCATACATGTAAGCATGCCGTATGTCACAAACGGAACTATTATATTCAGGAATATTTCGCCCCTTTCATGCGGAAACGATGTCTCATATTGACTTGCAACCGCATTGTATGCAAAATCAGTGTGCAGTACAGTCTTTGGAAAGCCGGTTGTTCCTGTAGTGTGCGCATAGATACTGACTGTATGGCAGTCATGGAAAGCCGGAAGCTCCACAGCATGCTTTCCTTTGCTCATAAACTCCTTCCAGTAAATTATATTCTCCCCTTGTTCGAATTGCTTTTTTCCATATTTCAGTGAATAAATGTTAGCCACCACAAATGGCATATAATTCTTTAATGAAAACACGCACAATTTTCCATGACCAATATTCTTAATTGCGGCAAGCGCTTTATCAGCAAATAAATCCACCGAAAAAATATATTCCGATTCAGCCTCCCTGAAATACTTCTCAAATTCCTCCGCCGATGCAAGCACATTGATATAATTGGATATCGCGCCGATTCTGTTAATCGCATAGAACAGCACAATGGAATTTACACATGAAGTTGTTATAACCGTCACCACCTTGCCCGCGGTTACACCGAACTCCAGCAACGCCCGCGCCGCCTGCTCTATCTGCTCAAAAAGACGGCGGTATGATATCTTGCTATCAAAATAGATAAGTGCCGTATCATCCGGATTATTCCTGTTGTTCTTCCACAGAAGCTCATATACGGTGCACTCAGGCAACGGTGCATTGATTGTCTCCTCTGAGTAATACTTCATCCACGGCTTGTCTTTGGACGGATAACCTGTCTGTGTGTTTGTCTGTAAAATCATATTCTGTTGCTCTCCTTTGTCAACTCATCCTTTATAAATTACTGATTTTTCGTACTTCCAATCTAATGGCGGGTATTCTGCGATAATGTCTTTATTTTCTCTTTGCCATGATTCAGATGAAAGCCTGTATCTTGGCTGTATTTCTGTACATTCCTCCATAAGCTCATATCTGAGCGTCGCAATAGAATCCCTCAATAATTGTATTCCATTCCGGCAATCTGTTAGCTGTTCACCATATATCGGCTCTGAAAATTTCGCATAACATTCCTTTTTATCTCTGTCATACATAAGCGCCATAGGTATAATCTGCGCGTCCGCCTTATGTGCTGTTTCAATGATTCCCCATCGCATTGGCAACATCAGAATATTATCCGATAAATTCCATGTTCCCTCCGGAAACCATAGAACCGACTGTCCTCTGTCAAGAATGTTTAAAATTTTATTTTTTACCACAGCTCTATCCTTTTTATCTTTTCTGTCGACCCATACCGCACCAAGTAAATTAAAGAATATGTAATCGGCTATGTATAACTTCTGCTTTCCCATCAGAATATAACTTCTCCTGCCTATTGCCCTAATTGCCATTGGAATATCCGAAAACTGCGAATGATTACAGGCATATATAACCGGCTTATCCGGTATGGTATTACATTTATTGATGACATTGACCTTGTACTTAATCCTTACAGCCGAAAGCGGTAATATAAAGGGAAATATGCAGTCTCTTAGTTTATCTCTCAGGTTATGATGTTTCATATTGTTTCCTATTTCTATCAGTATCTTAGTGTCTCATATCGTTTTCTCATATTAGCAGGAACATTCTTTCGCTCTAGGTCTGCCATTTTTTGAATATATTCTCTGTTATTTAATAATGTTTCACGGATAGCCTTTTTACTCAATTTTAAGTTAGCAAGTGTACACACCATATCCTCATACTCTTGTTCATCATCCGTTTTCTTGGTCAAATATTCCGCCTCAAATACATCATGCTTCCATTTCAATTTTTCAAAGGTATCCGTAACATAATCTTCAATGAATTTACCTTCTATGTCTTGGTATTCACGCCGCTTAATAGGTTCAAAATGCCTTTCCATCATAAAATATACTGAGGTTGCCATTTTATCTCTCAAAAAACTGCTCATTGATTTTATTCTGTATTTTTCGCTCTCTTCTTTTCCCGGAAAATATTCCTGCACGTTTAAGTGTATTTTTTGCATGTTTATCGGAGTACCGACATCTATGTATGAAATTCTATTCGCGTAATCTTTCAGCATTGTTATTGGTACAATGCTCCTTCCTGTTTTAAGTGCCAAATTAACTACACCATTATAAATAGGCTTAATCAGCTTATTAAAATCATAATTGTGAGAGCCTTCCGGATATATCAAAATGCTCTGTGTCCTCAATACCCTTTCCATTTTGGGAATAAGTTCTCTTCTCTCCTGTTTGCCCAATACATCAAAAACAATCATGCCGTTCAACCATGATAAATATGTTTCCGGGTTATATTTCAAGCTTTCTACTGAACCAAGTACCAAATATACATTACGGTCAATAATATTTATCATTGTTTCAATATCTTCCGGACATGTGTGGTTTCCGACAAAAATGTATCCTTCATTCTCTTTTAATTTTGGATACCGCTCAACCACAATATTATTCGCATTCGCTTTTTTAGATATTGGATATGATGATATTGGAATTTTATCGGTGCTTAAGCCTGCAAAGTACTCCTCATCGCTTTCATACTGATTATTATTGGCACGAATAATGGTGGCATTGGTAAATATATTGCAAAGTTTCTTAAAAGGTCTGTCTAATTTCCGACGCATGAATAAACCAATATCAGACGTAAAATTATCCACATTTTTCTCATTAAGTTTACTGATAAATATATTTTTATAAGATGTCATTATATTCTATCCTTGGTTTCTCCACCTTAACCTTTTGCCTATATTCTCTTCAATTTCCCCGAATCACTCTGCATCTGTGCAATGTTAAGTTTTCCGCTTGGTGCAACAGGCAGCGCATCATCGTATATACGGAACAGGTGTGGCTGGTAATTTTCGGGAAGCTTCTTGCGGCAATGCTCTTTAATCGCATCAAATACACTGTCATCATGTACATTTTCATAAAATACAATGTGGCATACATGCGTCTTTTCTCCATTTATATCTTGCATGACGGCTTTGCACTGCCTTACCTGTTCGATGTCTAACACGGCACGCTCTATGTCGAAAAGATATATTGTATCTCCCTCAAAATTTACATAGGAATCATTGATTCTGCCACAGACAAAGACATTGCCATCCTCTGAAACATATCCCATATCACCTGTACACGCCCACACATTACCGTCCGCGTCCTTCTTAAAATATTTTTCAGTTTCCAAAGGTTTCTTATAGTAGCCCAGCATGCGGCATGGTGTCATTACACGGATTTCACCACGCTCCATGTACTTTTTCTCTTCTCCTGTAACGATATCGAATGCGGCTACAACTACATGTGACAGTGGAATACCTGAGGAACCGACCATATTATTGTACTCATTGGTAGAAGTAACGGTTCCCCCACATTCACACATGCCATAGCCTTTGTGAAGTCCGTTAATATTATTATTTTTCAGAAGCCATTGGTTATATTTCTGCTCCGTATTAGGTGCCACATACTCACCACCTGCCGCCAGATATTTGAATTGCCTATATGCCTTGGACACCGGCTTTTTATTCATAAGATAATCCAGCAATCCTGTTGCAGTTATAAGATAATTAGGTTTAAACTTTTGGATATGCTTGTAAAATATCTCAAAATCATAGATAGGCTCCAACACTGTCTTGATACCATGAACAAGCGGCACTAGAATAGTCACAACTATACCGGTAGAAAACCATATTGGCGTCTGTGCAAAATAGACATCCTGCTCATTGAAATCATACGCCGCGTATTCACTGATTGTCGCATTAATACCATCATTAGAAAGCTGAATTCCCTTTGAGGCTCCTGTTGTGCCGGAAGAAAATACAACTATTGCCGGCTTCTGCTTTTCATATTTTGCTGTTATATAGGCACAGTTCTTACCACACCTGATGAACTCATTCCAATCTATGCAATCAGATATAGGCTTCACATTTTTAACTTTCTTTACGAAAAATCCAAGCGAATTAAATATGGAACATTCAACAACATGCCTGACGGTGGTTTTCGGAATGACATTTTTAACCACCTTGTAAAATTCATTTGCCACAATCATCACACTGGGTTCTAACTCATTGATTCTGTCTGTGAGCTGATTCTCATTAAAGGTCGGATTGAGCATAGCGGCATTAGCTCCCATTTTATTGAGTGCAAGAATTACATAAATTGCCTCCGGCATTGCCGGCATGCACAGCACAACATTATCACCGTCTTTGACACCGAAATACGATAAACTCCTTGCTGTTCTATCTACTTCCGAAAATAATTGCCTGTACGTTATCTTCTTCCCAAAATACAATATTGCTATGTCGGACGGATATTCTTTGTTGTGTTCGTAAAGATTCTCCCATATTGTACATTCCGGCAGTTTTGCGTCGATGACTTCCTGCGTGTAGTATTTAAGCCATGGCTTGTCTATTGATGGGTAGCCGGTGAATTTTTGTTCTTCGTTTGTGGTCATAGTGTGGTTCTCCTTTGAAAAATTCATGTTTCCTGTTTCTCCTTTGCCAACTCCAATCTCTCCAACATATTAATATCAAGAATTATACTTTTTTCATGCTTGTTATAATCATTATCTACATCCTTTTCATATTTTTCGCCGTGTTTTATTAACCTCGTATAATTATTAATATGTATCTGTTTAACATCACGACTGTAGAACTTTACTGTACCTTTATATGCAATATTGATATCCTTTAGATAAGCTATGCACTCAACACATTCACTACCATCAAACACTCTACTGTAGCAATCATCATATAAACGGCTGTGAATTTTAAAAAATTCTAAGAATTTGGGTAATTTTTTACATCTGCTTACCTTATTCAATATAAACGGAAATATAATTGACACTATATATAGCGCTACAATATCAATTATCCGCCAATCAAACTGATTTATCAGCTCACCGTTATCAATGCTTCTAAATGGCAATATGCTATATAAATAACAATAAACACTGCTTATTACCACACTTTTTATGATTGTGTCTTTATTCAGTGATACTCCCTTACCTTCCAAAAACATAAAAAGCTTTATACTTATATAGCCCGGACACATAAAACAAATTAGATTATTTATCAAAAAAATTATTGTTTCCTTATCCATTTTATTTCCCTCCCTTTCCTTCTTTTTTACCTTTTTTAGGTTTGTCTGGCAGTTCTGTTATGACATTCCTACTTTGTTTTGGACGCTTATTGGGATTATTAATTTTCTTTACTTTAAGAACCGGAATCTCAAAGTCATTTTGTCCTATATCCCCCTTGGAATTATGGTCTTTCTTTACTACGCCAACACCATCTTTATAGTATTTCTTTTTTAATTGATTAATTCTATTTACATTAACAGTATATTGTCCTTTAACATCCCAAACTTCATTTTCAATATATACTTTATCTATTATGCCATTTGAGTGAAAACGTAACGTCACCTCGTCAATCTTTCTACCATAATGTAACAAGGCATTTTTACACACGCCTTCATCCGGTGTAGCAGTCAAAGAATCTGTATAATATGATAATCTTCCAATTATATTTCTTTCGCCATTTGTTATATGTATTCTTATACATTTTTTCATTCCTTTATTTTTTACCTCTTTTTTTGATTTCTTAGTTGTTTTTTGTTTGGAAGTTCTCCCATTAGTTAATTGTACATTCACCCATCTTCTCATTTTGTGCCTCCTTATTTATATAGTGTTCTCAACAAAAATCCATTCTCCCTACAAGGTATAAGCTGTTTATGAAAAAGCAAAGGCTTCATTAGGTGCTGTCACACCTTTAGGCTTATATGTCATGTCATTAATATAATTGATGTCAAAGCCACTCCACTCTGAGAATCTCTTTTCGACATAGCGATTCCATTCATCGCCCTGCAACTCTGCCCGCTTTATATGCTCCGTATCCCATATCTCATATTTTAATGTTGCAAGCATATCTCTCAATTTGTGATAACTCTGAACAAAATCATCATACCGGCGTTCTCGCTCATCCGCTGATAAATCGGATTCCCTCATTTTCTTTTGTTTATCTGCTAAAATGTTCATTCGTTTTCACCAAGCTCTCACCATTCTTTTTGCATTCTCACAACCTTGAAATCAGTTACTTACTGTAACAAATTAATCAATTTATCTCTCAACCTGTTATTGGCTTCTGTCAAATCATCTTCCGTAGGCACAGAAAATATCTCCCCGATATTTACTGTCACACCCCTACCTTCATACTTCAAACCTATGGGCAGGACTGACGCACCTGTTTTTTGAGACATTGAAACAACACCATATTTCAAAGGCATTAAAGGTTCATCATTATACTCCGGATGTTTTATCTTTCTAGTCCCTTCCGGAAAAACCAGGCAATTTTCGCCATTTAAAAGCTTTAGTTCTAACTCTTGCTTCGCTCTCTTTCTATCATCAGAATCATTTCTATCAACGTATACAACACCTAATAAGCTGAACAAGCGACCTCTGAATGTTCTCTTAATTGTTGTTGAAGCAAGACCACTGAATGTTTTTCCTGTCAATGCCTTTGCAATAATAAATTGGTCATCATTGTTAATGTGATTGGAAGCTATTATAAATCCATTCTGTTTTGGTATATTAGTTTTGCCTATGACATTAATTTTATATTTTATCTTTAGGTACGGAGTTCCAACAATCTTTAAAAATCCAAAAAATCTATCTCTAAACATTTTATGTATACTCCTCTCGCAACTCATTAATATTTAATTTATAAATATTCGTTTCCGGCAATTTGTCCCTAAATGCAATATCCATCGGCACGGCTTCTCGAATTAATTGTTTCTTACACATATCTATCAATTCGTGTTTTATATTTTGTTGATTACATTTATCATTTTCATTCAGAACGGCAATCGCAAGTACCCTTTTATGTCCATCCTTATCGCATGTACCAATGACTGCACAATCTTTAATTGAATTGTGTTGCATTATAACCTGCTTAATTATTGACGGATATACTTGTTCTCCATTTATCTTTAACAATTCCTTAATTCTACCTACAAAAAACAAAACACCATCTTCACTTACATAGCCTAAATCACCTGTGTGAAACCACATTTTTCCATCTGAATGTTGTCTTATATATTCTTTATTTTCACTTATTTCCTCTAGGTAACCCTTCATAACAGAAGGTCCTGAAAAACAAATCTCTCCATATTCGTTATAATTACACTCTCTTATATCTTCTCCCGCCGCTTTCACAACTTTCATATCCAAATTAATTAATGGAATACCCAAACTGCCCGGCACATAACTATTTTTGAATGTATTTGTCATTGAACATGAACATTCCGTAGCTCCTAATGACTGGTCACAATATATATTGGCTCCATGTTGCTTGAGAAATTTATTACTTTGCTCTATAA
>JBNMLM010000018.1:0-26655 GCA_050874845.1 Eubacteriales bacterium
AAATTTTAAAAGAGAATATATAGATGAGACTTGAATAAAAAACAAAATTTTCTGTCATATATTTTTTAATTTTATTTCAGGAATTATACGCGTTAAAGAAATCAGCTTTTATAAATTAAGTAAATTTTTTATAAAAACGCTATATAAAAATTTTTTTATAAAATATGACAAAAAATATAGGTTTTTTAAAAATTTTTATACATATACAGGTGAAAGAAATTTCACCAAAAAAATTTATTAAAAATATGAATTGGTCTTGTTGAGAATTTGAAATGCATGCAAAGAGACAAGCGGGATACACAAAGAATTTTCGAATTGAAGTCATTTATGATGAATAATTTGAATTTTCAAAAGTGGTAGGTCGCTTATTTTGCGTGCATTTTTTAGTGTAAAAAGATTTGTGTATCCCTTTTCCATAATTCATGGATAAGGAGACAAATGAAAACAAAAAAAAATTCTACTGTTACATCAAATTATATCGATGAGAAATGCTTAAAAAATAATAAATTTTATGATTTTTGTGAGGGTTACGATGGTGTAATTTTGAATAATAATATTCCATATTTCAAGAAAGCTGATTTGATACCAAACTGTTTTCAACAATATACCTTGGACAAGCAGGAACGATGTGGTGCGGCATTTGCATGCATTGGCAGAGAATGTTTGCCTACTAAAAAAAGGGAGAATATTGGCTCTATTATTCCTACAGGATGGCATAGTGTAAAATATGATTGTATTAGCAGTCGCTTTCTCTACAATAGATGCCACTTGATTGGTTTTCAGTTAACAGGACAGAATAAAAATAAAAAGAATATAATAACCGGGACCCGATTTATTAATGTTAACCAGTTATACTTTGAAAATTTGATTGTACGGTATATTAAAGAAACTGGAAATCATGTGTTATATAGAGTGACGCCAAAGTTTAAGGGAAAAAATCTGTTAGCTCATGGCGTAGTGCTTGAAGCAAAATCTATTGAGGATAACGGAAAAGGCATTTGTTTTAATGTGTATTTTTATAACATTCAACCCCACATATCTATAGATTACCGTACTGGGGATAGTAAAGAGATTAGACCTGCATAAAATATATCGTAATATATAAAATGGGCTGGTAAGCATAGACTTATATGCTTACCAGTCGGCTATTATAATAGAAGTACTTATTTACAGTCTTTTCTTCATAGACTCGTTCTTATTTATAGATTTTCTTCATATCCTTGTTTCATCCCCCAAAAAAACGCACCTATTTAAAATTCCCCATATAAATATCAAGCCCCGCCCCAAATTCGCTTTCCTCCGCAACATTTATCGATATCAGGCTGAATCCGTATCTTTCCCCCAGTTCTTCCATCTTTTTATTATATGCCGCAGCCGTCCCATCTGTTGAAAAGTCAATGACCATCGGTACAAACTCCGGTATCTTTTCCAGATATTGTTCTAACTCCATCACAGAATTTATATAGGCAAGAACGGTAAGTCCGTGTTCCGCAACACAGTCTCTTATATTTTTTTCATATCCTTCTCTGTTGCAGAAAATGACACACTTTTTCGCTCTTTTCTCACGCCCAAGAATATAGTCAACGGAAACATTGAAATAATCTGCCAACCGGCACAGTGTATTGATGTCCGGTATGGAATTCCCTGTCTCCCACTTGCACACCGCCGCTGTTGAGACATTCATCGCGTCTGCCAGCTCCTGTTGGGTCATTTTTCGCTCTTTTCTCAGTGTCACTATCTGATTTGATACAATATTGTTCATTTTCTTATCGCCGCCTTTTTATTTTTTATACTGCTATGCCAGCCTCACAACCTCATCCGCAGTCCTAATAATATCTTCATCATGTGAAATCATAATTATTATCCTATCGGTTTTTAATTTTTGAAGCAGACCTTTTAATCTGTCTACGCCGGACTTATCAAGCGCCGATGACGGTTCATCCAAAATCAGTACACTTGGATTTTTGTATATCGCCCGCGCAAGCGCGAATTTCTGCTTCTGTCCTCCCGAAAGCTCCGTCGCATTCCGCGTCATAATGTCACTGAATTTCGCCTCCGGGAACACATCCTGAAACAAATCAAGCTGCTCACAAATGCTCTTAAAACGCTCCATGTCAATGCTCTCATCTTCACAATATAATAGATTATTGTACAGCGTATCGTCAAGCATGTCGGGCTCCTGTTCACAGACACCTATAAGCCTTTTTCGCGCATCATAGATATCTATGTCGCACAGCTTTTTTCCGTCATAGCTCACATTCCTGCCTGTCGTATCTACGAAAAGCCCAAGTATATTTTTTATGAGCGTTGACTTTCCCGCCCCATTGTCCTCAACCATGCAGTATAATTTTCCTTTCGCGAAGGTTTTACTGTAGGCATTAAACAATGTATTTCCCGGAGCATAGCTGAAACTCATGTCATTTATATTAATTATATCTATCTTATTTATTTTCTCCTTGCCACATACTTCCTCTTCCTTGGCATCTATCTCCTTTAATCTATCAAGAAAGGCTTTATACTGGTACGCCTCCTGACTTACATTGATAAAATAAGACAAATCATCACTCAGAATACCCAGATAGGTGTATAAAACCGTGAACGTACCAATGGTGATTTTTCCTTTAATTAAAGCCATTCCACCAAAAATAAATAAAAATATTTTCAGGAAAATATCCGTGTTCTGTCCAAACAGTGAGTATTTGAATGTCTTTTTTTCCTGTCTGACATTAGTCTTAAGAAGTGCATTACCCGCGCCCAATATACGATTGTGCATAAATTCAAAAATCGCGTGTGTCCTCACAAGCCGCATCTGTCCAAGCTGCTCATACATTATCGAAAAGAAATGATTTCTTGCTTTCTCACATTCAAAGCTTGTCTCATATATCACATCCCGCGTTTTTTTATGAAAAAATATCAACACCGGAATCACAAGTAAAACCACAATCGCAAGCGACAGGCTTTTTAACGCTATATATACAAATATGACTGCGGTTCCAACACATTTTCCCGGAAACTGCATACCAAGATTGCACAGAAACATTATAAGATACTCACATTCATTGTTCACCCTGTCCGCAAGTGCCGCCGGGTCATCAATCTTGTTTTTCAGCGGTGACACCTTCTGCAGATGTAAAAAGAAATCTGCTTTCATCTTGTTAGAAGCACCGGTGCATATCCGCGTTCCCTCAACCTTCACATAGTAGCACAGAACCACCTGTACTATACTGAGAACAAGGAATATAAGGCACAGCTTCAATACATTTGCTATATCAATACTGCCGGCAAAAGCGTCAATAAATGCCCCGACTATCAGCGGTATTATCGATGTAATCAGATAAAGCACCGTTCCCGCAGCCAGATAGCACATAATTTTGAATCGATATTGTTTGATGAATTTAAAGGTAAAACGAATAATTTCTTTTATTATTTTCATACTCAACCACAATGAACTGTATCAGCTCATTTTTCCTCCCGACTTTATGCTTACAATATACCAGCATTATCGAAGGAATAGTTGCTAACGAAAATCATATTTTTTAACTGCCGGTTAATATAAAAAATAAGCCCACACACATTTATGCAATGTGCATGAGCTTATTCATTCTGCTTAATACTATTCTGCGCTAAGACATGTCCTGCATTCTTACTTACTCTTCTTAGCCTTCTTGCCATTGTCTGCCGCTACATTCTTATCTGTCTTAGCAGACTTGTCCTTCGCGGACTTAGTGTCTTCCTTGGTGGAATCCTTAGCCTTTCTTGAAGCCTTCTGCATAAGTCCTGCAAGACCCTTCTTCTTAGGTGGAGCAGGGATAACGCCGCCGCGGACACTCTTAATCTCTGTGATATAGATACCGCTGACTACTACCTTACATTCCTTACCTACCGGAAGAATATCAAAAACTGCTGCATCTGCAATAAGATTCATAGGCTTGCTTCCGCCGCCCACAACTCTTGCCTTAACGATTGGGAACTTAGCACGACGTGCGTACTTAGGAACCTGATCCGTTACTACCTTCGGAAGATTCGCTTCCGAAATTTTCAATTTCTTTTTGTCAATAATCAGCATTGAGACTGTCTGCGCTGCGCTGGCAAGTGCCTCCTGCTGTGAATTAGCCTTTTTCTGTAATCTGCCGCCCAATATCAGAAGAACGATAAATGCTACAAGCACCACCGCAAGAATGGACAGAATTACTATTAACCAAGCTGGCATAGTGTACCTCCCTATGTAAAAATGTCATACTCATATATTTTAACATTTTTGTGGAAAAATTCAACTATTTTATTTTCAACTTAGTACTAAACCTTATCAAATCAAAGATTAAAAGTTCTTTCACCCGTCAATATCCCCTGTGAGTTCCTCACCATACGAAGCGGTTTATGAATAAACCTTATTTTCTCTCCGAAATTCAGGCTGAATGCAGTTCCATCCCATTCATCCTTCGGCTTCACATACTCACCACCAACCTTTAGTCTTCTTGCTGCCGGCATAGTTTCAGATAAAGCAAAGGAAACCTTTTCATAAGTGGTATACATATAAGTTTCCTGAATGTCCAACTCCAGCATTGCTGCTATTGCCTGTGCCACTAAATAGCTTGCCCTGAACTTTCCTTTTATATCAATCCACTTATCGTTTGCTACAGATGATTTCATTTCTATCAAATGCAGCTTCCATTTATCACACGAAATTTGTTCAAAAATAATATGGTCAACACGTTTATACAGTGACTTATTTTTACTATCCTGAAAGAAATTCATCTGTGTATTCTTCTTATCTACATTCTTAATACTGAGATTATCAGCCGATTTCAATTGTATTTTTAATGCGCTTTTACCTGTATCTTCTGTCTCTTCAAGAAGAATTTCATTGGTTTCTTTTTCGATAAAATTATCTACCAGCAGTTCATTGATAATAAATTCTGTCTTTTTATTCATGTAAGTCCCCTTGAATCTCGTATGCTTCGCTCATAATACTGTCAAGAGCGTCATTAAACGTTGGAACAATAAAACCATTTTCCCCACAGCTCAATTCTTCTACAGCTGTCTTTCCTTTTGCTCTTGCCTTTAACTGGTACACTCTTACCTGGTCACAGTTCAACAAATCCTCTTTCCCATAGTGTAATCTATCACAAATTTCATCACAATCCTTGCGATTCTGTAACTTTATCATATTATTAATATGTTGTAAAATTATATCGCTGTGAGTCGTAATGACCATACCTATTCCGTTATTCACTATCCTTGCAATAACTTTACCCATCCTACTTTGCAGTTGCGGATGAAGGCACATTTCCGGTTCCTCATAATAGAAGCGTGCTATATTATCGCTATGTTTTAAAATCAAAATTAACGGACATAGCTCCGTCACAACTGCTGAAACCAGCCTGAGTGGAATCCCCTTCTTATGTCCATCCGGTACATACATAACCTCTTTGTTTGGCATATCACTGAACTCAATCGTTCCATCTGTCATCTCATGCTCTATATCTTCTGCCAAATGTATATAATTCTCGTTTTTCTTTTGTCCAACAGTCAAATCACCCATAATATCCAAAAAATTATTAATCGGGCGGACAAAAGGCGTGAATTTCTCCCTATCATACGGCAAATTAAATGTATTATTTCTGCCAACCTTATTTATAATATCCTTAGTAAGCATAAAACCGGTTCTTGCCGCGGGAAGATATATAATCCTCTGTGCTTCTAATTCTGTAGTCTTAATATCCATAATACATTTATACAACACTTGAATCAAAATACTATTAGTATACTTTTTATCTTTTAATGATTCAACAATAGTTCTATGAATTACAAAAGTCTGTCCTGAATCAATAGATAATGATAGGAACTCTGTTTGTTCACTCAATTCAATATCCAAGCTTCTTCCTTTAAAATCACCTAAATCTATCGATAATTTTCCAATTGAAACATTATCACTATTAAAGATTCTTCTCACAAAATTATCCTTATTCTTTTCCAAACCTTTATTAAGAACATTGCTTAACATTTCGGATACATCTTCTAATGGTGCAATATGCTTTTTCTTCTGTATAGCTGTTTCCATTTGGCTGATAAGCCATTCACTGAGTTCATCCGTCTCCTCAGACTCAAGATATTCACTTCCTAATAAAGCCTCTATACCTAAATTTTCTATTCCCCACAGAAGAGACATTAAATAGCTCTTTCCACTATTATTATCTCCCACGAACAATGTCAATGGAGCAATTTCTATTTCGGCAGACTTTATTTTTCCATAATTTTCAACCCTTAACTTCCATGACGCCATATTGCTTCTCCTTATTTAACACCCTTTACTAGCTACAATTTTAACCCTATTTATATTGATAATCCTTTTTTATTATAACAAATCATTATTTGTTTGAAAAGGTACAATAGATAACCAATTTTCTAAGATATATCTTTCCATATTTCAATAAAACCCTCCAAACAGAAATAACCCGACAAAAGTAATTCTCTCTCATCAGGTTATTTACACCATTCACATATTCTAAATATATCTTTGCCAATCTATCACTATTTATTCCTGATTCTCTTCCCTAACCTTAATAACAACATGGCTCTTCGCAACATGATTCCCATTCATCTCAAGATTATAGTGGATATCCACATTCACCTCTCCATCGTTCTCAGTTATGCACATATCGGAGGTATCTATCCCCATTGTCATGCTTCCAAACGGAGTGTCATAATAGCTTAAGTTCTTTTCTCCGATTGTGAACAGCATGTTGGTGGTCATGGGACCTTTTTTTATAAGCTCCACCTCTTTAGGCGAAATTTTAATCATGTTATCGGTCAAAAGTCCGTCCTCAAGGCTCTCCTGATATTTTATAAAATGCTTTCCATTTCTGAAATAATGCTTTCCGGCATATATCATCTCCACCGAATCATCATCTGAACCTGTGCTGTGCAGTCCTGTAATATATAAAACAATATTCTCTTTCATGTTATTCCTCATTTCTGAACAACTTGCTGTGAACATCATGTATGCAGACAAAATTTATATTATATCCTTCATACTATTCACATTTGTAAATTTTCAAACTACCCATAATTAAATAAAATGAAAAAACATGTGTGAAGTCTAAGCTAACATACTTATTCTTCACACCATCATCTTTTTAATACTCGTCAATATTAATCTGTTTCGTCGTCTCAATGTCGAACGGAAGTATCATATTAGCTATGTTCTTGAATTTTTCAGCCGCATCGCTGACATAGAAGCGATACATGACACTCGGCTCCTCCACATCCTTTACGTTGGCAAGTTCCTTCTTTGCAAGAAGACGTTTTAACTCAAGAGCTGTCTCATACGCCGGATTCACAAGGTTAACTCCATCGCCCATAATTCTTCCTATTGAGCTTCTAAGAAGCGGATAATGTGTACATCCAAGCACCAATGTGTCTATGTTCTCCTGCTTAAGGCTCTCAAGATAGCGCTCTAGCACCTGGTCGGTAATACTGTCATGAAGCCACCCCTCCTCGACAAGCGATACCAGAAGCGGACATGCCTTTCCGACAACCTCTATGTTAGGATTTTCTTCATGTATAAGTCTTGTATAAAGACCGCTGTTTATCGTTCCCTCTGTCGCAATTATTCCTATACGGTTATTTTTTGTAACCGAAACCGCTGTCCTTGCTCCCGGCTTGACCACTCCGATTATCGGAACCTCTATCTCATCCTTAATCTCTTCAAGAGCATAAGCGCTTGCCGTATTACATGCCACAACTATAGCCTTAACGCCCTCATTCATAAGGAAATTCACTATCTGCCTTGCATAACGTATTATCGTGTCCTTTGACTTGGTTCCATACGGAAGTCGCGCCGTATCTCCAAAATATACAATGCGTTCGTTCGGTATCTGTCTGATTATCTCTCTGGCAACAGTCAGACCGCCAACACCCGAATCGAACACACCTATCGGGGCATCCTTTCTCATACGTTCCTCCTAAAATCTCTTAAGTGCAAGTTCAGTAAGCTTATCAATGAGAGTTGTAACATTGACACCTCTTTCATTCCAGAACATAGGATACATGCTGATTGAGGTAAAGCCCGGAAGTGTATTTATCTCATTGAATACAACAGTTCCGTCCTCTTTTAGGAAGAAATCCACCCTTGCAAGACCATATCCGTCGACAGCCTTAAATATCTTAACCGCATCACGTCTTATCTCATCCTCCTTGCCCTCCGGGAATGAAGGATGTGTGTCTGTCTTAGAATCAGCATTGGCATACTTCGCCTCATAGTCATAGAAAGCTGCATCACCTGCCGGAAGAACCTCACCGACACCGGAAGCCTCCGGATTCTCACCGCCGAGAACGGCACACTCAACCTCACGTCCGACTATTGTCTCCTCAACAAGAATCTTTCTGTCATGCTGTGCGGCAAGCTTCAAGCCCTTTATAAGACCATCTCGGTCCTTTGCCTTGCTCACACCACAGGACGAACCTGCGTTAGCTGGCTTGATAAATACAGGATAAGGCAGAGACTTCTCTATCCTGTCCGCAACTATGTCTGTATTCTCAAGCTCTGCGCGTCTTACAGCCTCATACTTAGCCTGCTTCACACCCACAGTCGCAGCAATAATCTTTGTAAAAAGCTTATCCATGGATACACCGGATGCGACAACGCCACAGCCTACATAAGGGATTTTTGCAAGCTCAAGCACTCCCTGAACCGTTCCATCCTCACCATACAGACCATGCAGTACCGGAAATACAACATCGACAGCTATAACCTCAGACCTTCCGTCCTTCATAGCTATAAAGCCCTTATGTGTGGTATCCGGTGACAGAATCAGCTCCGTACTTCCATTCTTCCAGCTTCCGTCCTCAATAGCTTCCGCATTCGGGGTTAAAAGCCATCTTCCTTCCTTTGTGATTCCTACAAGAAGCTGCTCATAGCGCTCCTTATCCATATTATGTATTATAGTAAGTGCTGAACGGCAGGACACCTCATGCTCTGATGACTGTCCACCGAAAAGCACTGCAACCTTAAGCTTTGACATATCAATCTCCATTCTATACTTCATGGGCCTTCTCCGAGCATTTCCACAGGCAATTCCACCTTGCAGCATGTGACAAATGCAACATACTATTTCCGCTCAGATATGGCTCATTTAATCAGCTTATTAGGAAAAGTAAAAATCTTAAATTCATAAACTCGTTCCCTCTTATCTCCGTCCTTGTTCTCGTACAAAAGTTCAAGTTCGTCCTCATCAAGAACAGCTTCAAGCTCCTCCTTCGCCGCAGTGCCCATAGTTCCATGGCTGATATCCGCAAAGCACAGACTAGGGTAAAGCACGCACCACCAGTTCTTACCCTCAGCCGCCCCTATATCCACGCGGAATGCTTCATAGACTCCCTGCGGAAATGTCATATCTGCATAGACCTTGACCGGAAAATATGAATCTTCAAAATAAGCCTTTACATTATATTCCTTTTTATGTTCCTTGATAACCCCTTTTGCAACATTTTCTATATTTTCTATATTTTCTTTAAGAATATCCTCTGCCTCACTTCTATCTGATGCATCCTTTAGAAGCTCTCCCATATACTGCACAAGCTCTTCCTTTACATATAGCTTGAGCTGCTGATCCTCATCCGTGTCACTGTTTGCGCGTACATGGAACCTTATTATCTCCCCTGCTATATCATTCTGAAGCTGCGTTACAGAACGGTTCTGACCTACACTGTATGTAAAAAAAATAACTGAACACAGCACCATAAGGCACCATGCGGCTATACTGCATCTGCTCATACGAATAATCTCCTTTTCAAAATATTGTATTGAAAGTATTACCGTACAGCAGACAATCTAAACCTCATTTTTTTCTAAGCATTCTTAATTTTTATGGATTTTAGAATATTCTCCTCCTGATTTTCAACGTGGAGCTTTATTGCCGCCTTCGCTTCCTTCACATTTCCCTGCTGCATTGCATCTATTATTCTGTTGTGTTCCTGCACAAGTCTTTCATGTGTTGTCTTGTCCTTAATGTACTCAAGACGATAGCGGTACATCTGTTCTCTCAGGTTATTGATTATCTGAATAAGGCGCTTGTTACCGGTTGCCATATATATAAGCTCATGGAATGCCACATCGGACTCGGCTATCTTGATAAGGTCATCACCCTCCGAATTTCTTGCAAAAGCTTCATTGGCCTTCTTCAGGTTATCAAGCTGCTCATCATCCATATTCTTGATTGCAAGCTCAATAGAAAGCTCCTCAAGCGCTGTGCGTACCTCTAACACATCCCGCAAATCCTTCTCTGTGATGTCCGCGACCTCGGCTCCCTTTCTAGGCACCATGACCACAAGACCCTCAAGCTCAAGCTTTCTTATAGCCTCGCGAATCGGAGTACGGCTCACACCGAGCTTCTGCGCAAGTGATATCTCCATCAGTCTCTCACCCGGCTCAAGCTCCCCCTTAAGTATCGCATGTCTAAGTGTATTAAATACAACATCACGAAGCGGAAGATACTCATTCATCGTGACCTGAAAATTGCTGTCTTCTAACATAAAAATCCAATCTCCTTCTATATACTAATGTTCGCAGTTAAACCCACCACCGCAGTTCTCTGCAACATACGCTGTCTTTACCCTGCTATCCTGCCTGAGTATGCGGTTACATTCGCACGCCTTATCCTTGTCATCAAATATGCCAAAAACAGTAGGTCCGCTGCCACTCATAAGGGCATTTAACGCACCACACTCTCTCATCTTATCCTTGATTCCTTCTATATCCGGATATTCCTTCGCAGTGACAGTCTCCAACACATTCAGCAATCGTGAGGCTATTCCTCTCACATCACCGTCATCTATCGCATGCATAATTCCATCTATATCAGGGTGCACCGTATTTCCATCAATAACAAGCTTGTCATAGACAAGCTTCGTAGATACCGAAAAAGGAGGCTTCGCCACAACAAAATAGCAGTCCGGGCACGCCTTAAGCCTTGTCAGCTTCTCGCCTATCCCCTCGGCAAGCACCGTTCCGCCCATAAGGCAGTAAGGAATGTCCGCTCCCAGCTTAACTCCTCTTTTCATCAGCTCCTCAAGGCTCAGCTTCAAGCCGAAAAGCTCATTCATGCCATATAAAACAGCCGCCGCATCGGCGCTTCCTCCCGCCATGCCCGCTGCCACAGGAATAAACTTGTACAGGTCAATGTCCACTCCGCCTTCTATTCCGAACTCATCGATAAGCAGAGCTGCCGCCCTGTACACAAGATTATTCGAATCTGTCGGAAGGTATGACAGATTCGTACTTATATTGATTCCTGCCTCTTTCTTTTTCTTTATTGTAAGCTTATCAAACAAATTAATATTCTGCATTATCATACGCACATCATGGTACCCGTCCTCCCTGCGCCTAAGCACATCAAGTCCAAGATTGACCTTAGCGTATGCCCTTAATCTTATCTCATCCATTATATCTATTTCCTTATAAATCAAAGTGTATTATGAATTATGTATACAGTACACACTATATTATATACAAACATATTATACAAATCAACCGAAAATATATACCATGATTAACTTTTTTAACCTTTCTACCGATATAGATATTGAAAGAAAGGTTTAATTGCATTTCATATCAAAAATATTTGCGAAACTCTGTTTAATGAATATCGTATATTATGCAATTGCCTGAACTATATTTTACATTGGAAAGGAGTCCATAATAATGAGTGTAAACGGAATTACAACTAATGGATATGACAACGCTGCATATACTGCCACAGCGGTAAAGAACAGCACTAATAAAGACAATAAGTCATCTACAACATCCTTCTCTAAGGATGCTGCAGTATATGAGGCTTCCAACAAGACAACAACCAGACAGAAGAGTAACGCTGCCGTTGTTGCACAGATGAAGCAGGATCTTGCAGACCGTACCAGCAAGATGAAGTCCCTTGTCTCAGATATGTTTTTAAAGCAGGGGCAGACCTTCGCTTCCAGCGAGGATATGATAAAGGCTCTCGCCAATGGTGAGCTCAAGGTTGACTCTGCCACAGCCGCACAGGCTAAGGAGGATATTTCCGAAGATGGCTACTGGGGAGTTAAGCAGACCTCAGACCGTATTTTTGACTTTGCGCAGGCTCTCTCAGGCGGTGACAAGGAGAAGATGCAGAACATGCTTGAGGCATTTAAGAAGGGCTATGAGCAGGCTACCGGTGCATGGGGCAAGGAGCTTCCATCACTTTGCAAGGATACCTATGACGCAGTAGAAAAGAAATTCAATGACTACTTCGGCAATGAAGAGAATTAATTATTTTCTCTAAGCTTTTCCTTTAATCCAAAATATCGCTTTTGAAAAAGCGGCTTTCGCGCTGCAAATTCAAAAGCGATATTTTTATGCTTTATTCTATATGATGTTGGCGTCAAAACATGCCAATATAATGTATGAGTGTATAACGTATTATATTTCTGTATATAAACAATAGCAATCAACAATCAAAGTGTTCTATTGTTGATTATCCTGCTCATCATCTTTCACCACCGCGAACTCAAACACTGCGTTCACATTCCCGGCTGTGTCCTTAAATGCCATGGTATTCACCACCGTGACACCTGCTCCGTCGCCGCCATCGATGATATCCGTCTTTAGAATCGGGCAGATAACACTCTGTGCCTTTACCTGCTCCTTGAATTCTGCGCGCAAGCGCACACAGCTTCCGTTGTCGGCACCCGCAAGGCGCATTGCCAGCTCCGTGAGCCTCACATTGTTGGCATGTCCGTTGGTGTCTAGTATATACGCTTCCGCAACACAGTCATCAAGCCTTTTTCCGTCCGCAGGAACTCTTATCCTGCGCGACATCGGTATGGCTCCGGCTCCTATTTTGCAGCTTTCGACGATTCTGTCTCCGAAATCCTCCGGCGTCCAGCCCGCCGCCGTATCCTCATCCGGCTCACACGGTTCCTGCCTGTCGACATTCACGTACACCCACATGGTATCCCCGACCGCAAGACAATTGCCCGCACTGTCATACATTGCAATGCTTTTGTGCGCAAGGGAAGCCCGCATATCATATATGCAGGTTCTAAGTGTAATCTCCTCACCTGCCCGCGGCATATTAAAGGCTTCTATCTGCCATGACAGCAGATACCATGTACAGCGCGTTCTTCTTGTATATTCAAGCCCGAAGCCTCTCTCAAGCGCATGTGCGTATCCCACATCCTGAAAAAGTCTCAAAAGGCCGTTCATCGACATCACGCCATTTCTGTCCGTCTCACTGAACCTGACCCTGCATGACAGCTCATACATCAGACATTGCCCCTTTCATTCTCCCAGAACTTTTTAAGAAGAAGCTTGAATCTGCGCTCATTAAACGGTGCCTCGCGCAGCTTGAGAATCGTCTCCTCCGTCAATGTCCCGGTTGTGGCAAGCTCTTTTCCTGCCTCCACATATTTCTCAAGATATACTTCCATTCTGTCATAGAGTTCCGGCACGGAGAGCGTCTTTCCCTGCGGACACAGAAGTGCATAATAATTTCCCGGACCGCAGATACAATCATACTCCTTGAGAAGCGGGTCATATATAAGGTCTGTCTGTGCATATCCGCATGTGGATACTATTACGAACTTCTTGCCGCTCATATCCCCACGTATGCCGTGGAACGGCTGTCCGACAACCGGTGCCTGCCCCTCGTAGGTACACATCATCGACAACATTCTGTCCGTGAACACCTTCATTATTCCCGGCATGCCGAAAAAATACAGAGGATAGCTCTCTATGATCACATCCGCCGCAAGAATCTTCTCCTTGAGCATAGGAATGTCATCATTTTTGATAACACACTCTCCCTCTGTACGTCCCCAGCAGCTTAGGCAGCCAAGACAGGGTGTAATCTTACAATCACTTATGTTTATCTCCTCGACCTCGCAGTCAACTGCCGCCTTCAGTCCATCCACGAACTTATGAGCCACCCTTATTGTACAGCTTTTTTCCCTTCGCGGACTGCCATTTAAAAGAAGTACTCTCATAAAACTTTCCTTTCTCGCCGTTTTATAATAAAGCCGATTGCAAACCCCGATTTATACGGGAAATTTCACAATCAGCTAACTGTATTATATGATATCCTCGTATTTTCCAATCCGGCGGTATCTTCCGTAGCGCTCAAGCACAAGCTGCTGCTCCGGGACATTCATAAGCTCCGAAAGCTTCTCCTTGAGTGACAGCTTAAGCTCGTCCATAAAAGGTTCCAATGCACATTCCGGTTCACCGAAGTTCTCAGGCTCAGGAATTACCTTTTCTATGATTTCAAGCTTCAAAAGGTCATCTGCAAACATCTTGAGGTGGTCTGCCGCCTCAGCAACTCTCGAAGAATCCTTAAAGAGAATGCTTGCGCATGCCTCCGGTGAAACGACGCTGTAGTAAGCATTCTCAAGCATCCACACCTCGTCCGCTATCGCAAGGGCAAGAGCTCCACCGCTTCCGCCTTCACCCGCCATAATGGATATCACAGGGGTTTTCAAGGTTATAAGCTCATAGAGGTTGTCTGCAATCGCCTGACCTGCACCTCTTTTTTCTGCTCCCTGACCGCAGCTTGCGCCTTGGGTATCGACAAAGCATATAACAGGGCGGTGGAATTTCTCCGCCTCCTTCATAAGTCTCTGTGCCTTTCTGTAGCCCTCCGGAAGTACACAGCCAAAATTCCTGTACACTCTCTCATCGAGGCTGTGTCCCTTCTCTATGCCTATAACTGTCACAGGCATATCATCAAGCCATGCAACTCCTCCGACAATGGCATGGTCATCACCGAAGGTTCTGTCGCCATGCAGCTCCATAAATCCACTGAATATTGAACTGATATAGTCATTCGCTGTAGGCCGGCCTGCCTTTCTGGCACACCGTATCTTTTCGTATGCGTCCATCTTAATATTTCCTCTTTTCTGCGCCGGTCTGTGCGCCTTAATTATGTATCATTTCCATAAGCTTCTGAACAGCGCTACCGCTTTTTGTCGGCCTGTGGACAAGCTCCCTGAGCTTAAGGTGCTGCTCATGCGACCTCGCATGGAGCATATCATCACCTGCTGCCGATTTATGAATCTTAAGCATTGATGCTATGTAGCTTCTCTGGTCATTTCTTCTGACTATAGCATCAAGGAAGCCGTTCTCAAGCTGGAATTCAGCACTCTGAAAGCCCTCCGGAAGCTTCTCGCCTGTAACCTGCTCAATGACACGTTTTCCCGCAAAGCCAACAAGTGCACCCGGTTCTCCGATAATAACATCGCCAAGCATTGCAAAGCTCGCCGTCACGCCACCGGTTGTAGGGTCTGTCACACATACCATGTAAAAAAGCCCCTCATCGCTGTGAAGCTTGACCGCACCCGATACCTTTGCCATCTGCATAAGGGATAACATTCCCTCCTGCATTCTGGCTCCGCCGGAAGCTGCATAACCGATAACCGGAAGTCTGTGCTCAATGGCATATTCAAACAGAGCCGCAATCTTGTCTCCGACAATCGTACCCATGGAACCCATCATAAACTTCGGCTCCATCACATATATGCAGCACTCATTCCCTTCAACAGTCGCAGTTCCGCAGATAACACCCTCATTCTCATGACTCGTTGCTCTCGCCTTGCTGCTCTTCTCCTCATAATCAGGAAATCCAATCGGATTTCCTGTAGTTGCCTCATTCCACAGCTCCTTAAAGCTTCCGTCATCGGTAAGAAGCTCTATACGCGCCCGCGCCGGTATCTTGTTATATTTACCGCACTTCGGGCATACAAAATAGTTTTTTGCAAGTGCCCCCTGTGCAATCGGTTCCTTACACTTCTCACACGCTATCTCCTTTGTGGAAGCAAGATATTCTTCTATAACCAAACTGGTATCTCCTTTCAACTTTAATCAACCATAGGTAATTGCAAAACTCGGTGTACTAGTAAAATTACACAACTGTTTACTGGCAAAATGAGTTTTACAATTACCTGTTAAACAATCAGTACTTTATACATCTTTATTTCCCAGATATCAGGACATGTGACACCTGTACATATGGCACAACCATTGTACCGTCGCAGAGTGTTTCCCTGGAAAGCTCCGTCACATTCTGCATCATATCCGCAAGGTTAAAATTGACCATTGTCTCTGTGACCGCTCCCTTAATCTGCCCCTCCTCGACATAGAAGCTGTTCTTTGCAACTCCCGAAAGCTCACCGTTTCCCGATGGCATGCCGCAGGAAACCGCACCCACAATAAGACCTCTCTTAACACCCTTAATCATATCCTCAAGTGCAATATCCCCGCCCTCTATCACAAGGTCGAAGCCTGAGTTCTTAGCGCGCTCAACCTTGCACTTGTTAGCCGCATACAGCGATGTCATATAATTGTTTAACACACCGTTCTCAATGATTGTGTAATTCTCTGAACGGAAGCCATCCTCCGTATGTACCTCATGGTCGACTATTCTCTCATCCCATGGCTTAAAGGCTATCGTAAGCTTATCCGCTGCTACCTTCTGACCAAGCTTTCCAAGCCACAGTCCTGTTCCGTCAAGCACAACCGACTCCCCGACAAAGTTAGAAAGCGCAAAGTAAATCATCTGCATTGCACAGTTAGGTGTGAAGATGACCTCCCCGTCGAACTTTCCGTCTACCGCTATCGGATTGAGTGAATCCTCGGCATCCTTAAGATCCTTATCAATGTTTCCAAGCTCTATAAATGGCTTGTCCAGCTTGTCTATCACAGCGTATGTACCGGCAATACCTGTTGAATTATTTCCGTCATTTCCTGCAAATTCAACCACAATCTCATATCTTCCCGCGAACTTCTCATCCTGACTTCCATTCGTATTGCGGTAGATAGAATGTACGCTTATGTGCTTAAGGATAATCTGCATGACAAGCACCTTCGGGTGTCTCTTCTTAATATCATCAGATAATTCCTCTGCGCGCTGCATGAGCTTATCTATATCCGGCTCAACCGCTCCGATTGTAAACTCTGCCGGCTCCATCCTAGGTGCTATGTCAAAATTTTCATCTGCCATGCCCGCCTCAGATGACTTTATGACGTTCTCAAGCATATCCTCAAGCGCCTTATCATCGAACTTGTTAAGGCTTGTCGTTCCTACCTTGCCATCCTTGATAATCTTTATTGAAACATCATTGTCAAACAGAGTTCTAAAGAGTGTGAACTCTCCGTTCTCCATTGTAATCTCTCTTGTCTGTTTTGATTCAACAGTATACTGTGCCTTTATATCCCCTTTTTTCTCTATGAGACTCTTTAACTTGTCCGAAACCTCGATTATATTTGCCATAATTATCTACCCCCTATCGTAATCTGACACTTAATGGAAGGACCGCCCATCGACACAGCCATCGGCTGTTTCTTGCCGCATGTACCGCTTGCCGACCATTTAACCTCGTCCGAAACCATCTCAACAGTCTTTAACATGTCAAAGGCAACTCCCGAAACAGTTGTGTCAAGGATAGCTCTTCCAAGCTTTCCGTTTTTTATCTCATAACCCATCGTTATTCCGAACATGAACTCACCTGTCAGATCCGCCTGTCCGTTTCCGGTTGAGAGGAGGTAGTATCCGTCATCCACGGAGGCAATCATATCATCCAAGGTGTCCTTACCCGGAAGTACAACCGTATTTCTCATACGAATAAGTGGTTCATCGGAAAATAGCCAGCCTCTCGCATTTCCGCAAGGAGCAGCACCGAATCTGTCGGCTGTCTCACGGTTGTGCATATAACCTGTCAATATTCCATTCTCGACCAGAACCGCGTCCTTTGCCTGAATGCCCTCATCATCCAGATACACAGGAAGCGGTGCCTGCTTTCTAAATGCAGTGTGTGCATAGTCGACGATACTCACAAGCTCGGAAGCCACCTGTTTTCCAAGGTTAGGCCCCGCAACAGAGCCGCCGATGACAAGATCCGCCTCAACAGTGTGCCCCACTGCCTCATGCGCAATCATACCGGCTACATCGGAATCTAATATGACCGTCTTTACACCCGCATCGGCATATACACCCTCCGCCTTGTCGCAGAGAAAGCTGTATACCCTGTCAATCCTTTCATATACCACTGATAAATCCTTAAAATTATCATCTGCATGTCCAAAACCGCCGACTACATCCATAAGCTCAAGCGGCTGTCCGTCCTTAGACTCCATATTCAGCACAAAATATATTGCACATCTTGGATAAGCCACATGTCCGTCCATCGCGTCGGATGTACATATAACCTTCTCCATCGTACCCTCACTGTACACAACCGTTCTGCTTGTGAGCTTCGGATATTTGGCAGCAATATAATCATCAACCTGTCTACAGAGGTCTATCAGCCTCTTCTGCTCGAAGTCAATGATAAATCTTTCGGACTTTACATAGCCTCCCATATAAGGTGACAGGGCAGGCTTCTTATTCTTGGCATGCTTATAAAGATAATGCGCATTCTCCGTCGCCGCCTTTAGAACCAGCTCAGCAGCCTGCGGTGTGTACTCAGCCATGGACGCGAATCCGCTCACGCCATTTTTATATACCTTTGCACTGACTCCACTGCTCTCTGAGCGTTCATTGACAACAAGATTTCCCTGCTGAATCACAATTCTTCTTGCTCTGTTCTCCTGTCCACGAAGTACGCTCTGCATTCCTGTCTCAAACAGGCTCTTTTTCTCCTTCAGGATATCCTCTAACATATTTGCCTCCTTATGATAATCATTCATTATCAGTTGACTTATTCCGGCTTTTGCACAATTTTAAGCAACTGCATACTCCAAACTATACTTACAAACCTGCAAAAAATAAAGAAAACATCCGTTGCATCAGCGCAACCGTGGCACAGTTTACACATATACCCGCAATCGTGCCTCTGATTCATGCACTCATGCCGGTTAGTTATTTATATTCTTTACTGTCTCCTCAAGTGTCGCCATATCGCACACATTGAACACCTTGACATCTGTGAGTGTTCTCTTCACCAGTCCGGAAAGGGTTGTTCCCGCTCCTACCTCAATGAATGTGTCGACACCGTTAGCCGCCATATCGCGTATTGTCTTTTCCCAGCGCACACTGTTGGACGCCTGCTTTGATACTGTCTCAATAATCTGCTCCTTCTGTGAAGGATACACCTCGCCTGTGAGGTTTGAGTACAGTGTAAGCTCAGGCGCATTGACCTGCATCGTCTCAAGCTTAGCTGCAAGTGCCTGTGTTGTCTCAGCCATAAAAGGTGTGTGGAAGGCTCCGCTCACTGCAAGCTTCACCGCTCTGCCGCCTGCTGCCTTGATGGAGTCCACAAATGCGTCAAGCTCCTCAACAGCACCCGCGCATGAGAGCTGTCCCGGACAGTTATAGTTGACAGGATATACATTCTTAAAGCCTGCACATACCTCCTCAACCTTCGCATTATCAAGCTTGAGCGCCGCAACCATTGAGCCCGGGTGCTTAGCCGCACACTCTGACATCTTCTGTCCTCTTAATGTCACAAGCCTGAAAGCGTCATCATCCGATAACACACCTGCAAATGCAAGCGCCGGAATCTCTCCAAGCGAAAAGCCTGCTGCCATATCAGCCTTAACGCCCGCTGCCTCCAATGCTCTCGCACATGCTAAATCAGTGAGGAAAAGACATGGCTGTGTGTTCTCTGTCTGTGTGAGTGCCTCGCCCGGTCCTTCAAAGCACATTGCCTCACTGCCCGGTCTTATCGCCTCTCCCTTATCAAATACTGCCTTTGCGGCAGCGTTGTTGTCATATAAATCCTTGCCCATACCTACAGACTGGGCGCCCTGTCCTGCGAACAAAAATGCGATTTTACCCATATTGCATCCTCCAACCCTGTATTATTTGTATACATTTTCTTTAGGCACTGCGGTAAATACCATGGAGCCCTTGGCACGAACTTCTCCGTCGACCATGACCTTTGCATCAAAATATGCCAGCGTGCCGCCGCTCTTAGTCTTGGTGACCGTGATGTCAAGCACGTCTCCCGGAATGACAGGCTTCACGAACTTGAAGTTATCTACCTTTAAAAGCACATACAACAAATCGTTATTCACACCGTCATCCTCGATGACAAGTGAGCAGAGCTGTGCACAGCTCTCTATTATAAGCACGCCCGGCATGATAGGAGCATCCGGGAAATGTCCCATAAAGTACGGCTCATTTATGCACACATTCTTGGTTCCTCTTGCGGACTCACCCGGAGTGAGCTCAAGAACCTTCTCTATCATCTGGAACGGTGGTCTCTGGCGGAGACGCTTGTTGACTTCCATTATGTTCATCATAAGCTGAGTCCTCCATCTAACACTATTGCCTGTCCTGTGATATAGCTTGCGTCATCGCTGCATAAGAAGGATACAAGTCCTGCCACTTCATCGACATCCGCAAAGCGTCCAAGCGGAACTTCCTTTAAATATTCCTTCTTCTTGTCCTCAGGAAGCTGGTCTACCATCTCTGTCTGGACAAAGCCCGGGCACACTGCGTTTACACGGATTTTCTTTCTTGCAAGCTCCTTAGCCATGGTCTGCGTCATGGAATTTACCGCACCCTTTGTCGCACTGTACACAGACTGTCCTGCAAGAGCCATCTTAGAGCTTACGGATGACATGTTGACAATCACTCCGGATTTCTGGCTGAACATCTTGAGTGCCGCCTGCTGTGCGCAGTAGAAATATCCCTTTATGTTTAGGTCAAGACACTTGTCAAGATTCTCCTGCGTGAGCATTAAAAGATACTCGTCCCTCACGATTCCGGCATTGTTTACCAGAACATCGACACGTCCGTAGGTGTCCGAAACGAACTTGAACATATCCTTCACCTGATTAAGGTCTGAAACATCCGCCTTGTATGCCACTGCATCGCCGCCTGCCGCCTTTATCTGCTCGACAGTCTTAGCTGCCTCCGCATCGGAATGGCTGTAGTTTACAACCACAGTCATTCCATCCTTTGCAAGACGGAGAGCGCATGCACGTCCGATTCCCTTAGAAGCTCCTGTTACAACCGCTATCTTTCCCATCTATCGCACCTCTTTTATCTATTATTTTCTTATAATCACTGCACAGTATGAACCGCCAAGACCGTAGGATGTAACAAGTACATTCTTGAGTGTCTTAGTGTCAACTGTTGTCTTAGTCATCTTGTCACCATCAAGCTTGTAGGCTCTTCCGGCAACCTCATACTTATCGGAGAGGATAAGCGCTGCGTGGGCTGCTGAAAGTGAAGCGGAAGCTGCACGTCCCTCACCTGTTGTATCCTTAACGGTAAATACAGGAAGCTCACCAAGCTTATCACCGAAAATCTTCTTGTATGCGTCAAGCTCAAGGCTGTCTGTAGCAGCATCACCATTTCCGAAGCCGACAATCGCATCTATCTCATCAAGCTTCATTCCTGCGTCCTCTGCTGCAAGCTTCACTGCCTCGACAAGTGCTGCCTCGGAGCCGTCAAGCTTACCGAATGCGACTGCCTCATGTGACATACCATAGCCTGCAACCTCTGCGTAAGGCTTAACGTCTCTCTCCTTGACGCTGCTCTCAGTCTCAAGAACAAGTGTTGTACTTCCATCGCCAAGAACATAGCCTGTCATGCCTGAGTATGCGCCGTCAACCTCTGCTGCAACCTTACCAAGCTTACCGTAAAGCTCTGTCATTGTATCGCAGTTCTCATCTGTTCCTGTCGCAAGCATAACCTTGTTCTTACCCTGTCTTAATACCTCAACGCCGTAGGCAATGCTTGAAAGACCGGACTGTGCGCCGTTGGTAACAGTCACATTGTAGCCCTTTATGCCTGAGCAGATTGAAAGGTATCCGCCTGCCGCATTGTAAACCGTGTTAGGGAACTTGAATGCGCTTCCGGCAATATTTCCTCCCTCAATCAGATCCTTCTGGAAATGACATATAGTTGCAAGAGGACCTGTCGCTGTTCCGACTGCAATACCTATATCCTTCGCATTGTCATCATTTATTGTAAGTCCTGCGTTCTGTATAGCGCTCATGCCCGATACAGCCTGTAACTGGCTGAACTTGTCAAGCTTTCTGTAGAATGCCATCTTAAGTCCGCATGCCGCATAATCAGCACTTCCTACAGCGGAGGCAACAGAGGTGCTCTCCGGCTTTACATCCGCGTTGAACTTCTCAACGTAATTCTCAACTCCGTTTCCGCAAGGAGCTACCACGCCAAGTCCTGTTATGTATACCTTCTCCTTCTTCGGAAGCTCTACATTTCCGGCATTCTTGCTGAAAATAATACTTGCATTGTTTCCACCGAAGGCGAAAGAGTTGCTCATAACTGTGTCAAGCTTCTTCTCCTTCGGCTCATTTGGTCTGAAATCAATCTTTCCAGCCTTCTCCTTAAGATTCTCGATATCCTCATCTGAGTATCCTACTGTTGGCGGAACCATGTTCTCTGTGAGAGCCTTTATGGAAAATACAGCCTCAATTGAGCCTGCGGCACCAAGACAGTGACCAACCATGGCCTTGGTTGAGCTTACACTCAGATTGTCGTTCTTTTCATCAAAAATTGTGTGGAGTGAAAGGAACTCAGCCATATCATTCTTTGCTGTTCCTGTTCCATGTGCGTTTATATAGCCTATCTCGCTCTCATCAACACCTGAAGCCTTCATGCCCCAGCGGATAGCGTTCATCTGTCCCTCGCCGTCCTCTCTAGGTGCTGTGATGTGGTGTGCGTCTGAGCTTACACCTGAGCCAAGTACCTCACAGTAAATCTTCGCTCCTCTTGCCACAGCATGCTCATAGGACTCAACGATGAGTACACCTGAACCCTCACCAAGTGTGATACCATCACAGTGGTTGAACGGTGAGCAGCCGTTCTCAGCAAGTGCGTGAAGTGATAAGAAACCTGCATAAGGAACGGAAGCAAATGCATCTGCACCGCCTGCTATAGCTACATCGCACTTTCCTGCCCTGATTAAATCACAGGCGTATGCAATGCTTATTGTACCTGCTGCACATGCATTTGCAATATTTGTGACAATTCCATCTGCTCCGTATACATAGGCAACCTCATTTGCTATGGCTGATATAGGCATCTTAGTCACATCCTCCGCCTTCTCACCATTTCTGTAGTATGACTCAACGCTGTTCACACCGCCTACGCAGCTTCCCATAATTACGCTGACACGCTTCCTCTCATCATCTGTTATAGTGTACGCAGCGTCCGTAAGAGCTTCCTTAGCCGCCTTAACGCAGAGCTTGGAGACTCTGTCCATCTCGTCTGCATGAGGACACTCGTCCAATGTATTGTCATGAACCTCAGCCGCAAGTGTTGCATAGCAGCCCTCGGTATCAACTGTTTTCGTATTCTTAATTCCTGATACTCCGTTAAGAGCATTGTTCCATGTCTCATCGACACTGTTTCCGATTGCACAGACCATTCCAAGACCTGTGATAACACAACGATTTCTGTTCTCTGTCATATCCATACCTCCATTATCAAAAGAATCCTTCCCGGAGGACCCTTTATGTGACATAAACACATATTTAAAAAATTCCTGCTAGACAAAAACTGTCCATCAGGCAGCCACATAGCCGCCTGACAGACATTTCTTTACTTCTTACTTATGCTCTGCTACATACTTTGCAAGGCTTGCTACGTTGTAGAATGGCTCCTTGCCAACGCCTGTCATTGATACGCCGAACTCCTTGTCGATAGCTGCTATCATCTCAAGTGAGTCGATTGAGTCAAGACCGATTCCGTCTCCGAAAAGAGGTACATCGTCTGTTAAAACCTCTGCCTCAATACCAAGGCTGTCAATAAGAAGCTCCTTAATTTTCTCTCTGATTTCCTGCTCGTTCATTGTCATTCTCCTTTTCTTCTATATAAAAATATTATTTTAGTGCCAGCCCCGGAAGCTTTCCGAAACGGCAATGCATGCAAGACTTTTATTAAAAAGTATTGCAAAAAACTGTGGCAAATATTATGCCTGTGCCTCACCCGTATTATCAGGTATATGAAGCATATCTTCAAGCTGCCTCTGACAGCTTGCCGCACCTTCGCGAAGTATCACCGAAGGTCTTCCTTTTGCGTGTACATCAAAAGTATTTACTGAACCCACCACAACTCTCTGGCGGTGAAACTTCCTATATCCGCCGGATATTGCAAGTGGAATTACAGGCGCATCCGTGAGTCGTGCAAGCATGAGAAAGCCCGGCTGGAACTCAGACAGCTTTCCGTCCTTGGAGAGCTTACCCTCCGGAAAAATCAGTACCGACTCGCCTCTTTTTATTGCCTCCACCGCTCTGTCCATCCATGAGTTATCCATCTCTTTGAGATTGATTGGAATGTACCTTAGATGTGTAAAAAACGTGTGGAGCATTTTCTTGTCATACCACTTTGTCGTGACAAGCACATTTATCTTGCTCCTCCAGAATACCTGTGGAATAAATGAACCGTCATTGTGACTTGTGTGGTTCGCTATGAGGATACAAGGCTCCTTGAGCTTCTGCTTAACCGCCTTATCCTCGTATGTAATCTTCGGCAGATAGAGCACATGTGTTATCCCTGTCCATACAAAGAACGCCGCATGTGTTATCGCTCCAAGACATCTGTCGCCAACCTTTGCTAAAAAATTTTTCATGATTTGATAAATTCCTGTAGCTTGTCCATATTCTTTTCCATAAGCTCATAGCCATGCTTATAGAAATCATTGATTTTTTCAACATCATTTTCAAAATGACCTATGCTGCCAATCTCCGGACGGATTATAATTGCCTTTCCATCCTGCTCTAACTCCTCAAGACGGCGCATCTGCCTGTCATAATTGTAGCGGCGCTCCACCATACCCTCAGCCACCTTCGGATACGTGGAATGATAGCATACATTAAGAAGAAGCTTCATCTTTGAATAATCGGTAGGAGCCTCCCCCGCCTTTCTTGTCTGGACAACAACCACCTTGTCACAGCCTCGCTCAAACGCACGCGCATAAGGAATCGAATCCACAATGCTCCCATCAAGATAAGCCTTTCCGCCAATCTTAACCGGTGCGCACATAAGCGGTACGGAACATGAAGCCTTACATATCTGCAAAATGCTCTCCGCAGTTCCGTCATCTGTCAGGTACTCTGCCTTGCCCGTCTCACAGTTCACCGCAACAAATTCTCTCTCCACCTTCGAAGCAAAAAAGCTGTCAAAGTTGAGCGGCTCCTTATCGTAGGCAAGCATCTGGTCAAGGTCAAGAACCTTCCCATTGTTCCTGAGTGTTCCAAGCCCATAGTATGCGTCCGCATTCTCATGTGTTATGACCTTCTTAGTCCTGCCCTCCTGTCCCGCAATGAAATTAACTGCATTGCCGGAACCGGCAGACACTCCTATAACATAAGGAAATGAAATATGATGCTCCAATAATGAGTCAAGGACGCTGGCGGTAAATATTCCTCTGAATGAGCCGCCCTCTAAAACAAGTCCTATCTTACTCACATCGTCACCTCCATAACATTACTTAATTCGTACTTTAACGGACATCTGTTGCTTTTTCCAAAAATACGAGTATAATTATACTAAAATCACCTCAAATGGTCAATGGACACAATCCTACACATTTGTTACTTAAGTGTATAAGTAGGCAGCTATTCCCGACACATGCACTGCGTACAGGCATATATGTAATTATATAATTATGTAATCAATGAAGGGAGCTATTATGAACGAACAGGACGTAAGAGTCATCAAATCAAAAAAGGCTATCCGCGATGCACTTTTTAACATACTTGCAACGAAGCCTATAAACAAAATAACTATAAAGGAAATCTCCGAGACTGCCGGTATCAACAGAAAGACCTTCTATACTCATTATGACAGTATAGAGGACATCATCACAGAGATGGAAAATGAACTTGTTGTGAGCATAGATTCCTATTTAAAAAACTGCATTATCGCAGAATACGGACTCAATCCTTACTATTTTATACAGTTCATAAACGAAATCTATTCAAGCAACCCCGAATTCTGCGAAAGTCTTGTGTCCGTGCACAACTACCACTTCCTTGCCGAAAAGATTAAGAAGGTATTCAAAAAACAGCTCTTAGACGGCATGGATATCCCGGACAAGGATAAACAAATCCTAGATTTTAAAATTGAATTCTACCTTAGCGGCGTAAGTTCAGTGTACATAGAATGGATTAAGCAAGGGAAGCCATGTCCATTCGAGGAATTGTCTGTAATTATCAATAATCTGGTGATGGAACAGTTGACAATGTAAAAAACAACCGCAGCGGAATCAGGGTATTGAATCTGCTACGGTTGTAGGATATGGCTATTATTTCGTTAATATCAGTATACTAAGAATAAGCTTATAATAAACTAACTAGGTGAAGCTTTCACTTCCTGTGCAGCCATTAGCCTGCGCAAAAATATTGTTACCGCGGTACACACCCATATCCAAATGCCAGCCTATTACTCAGCTAAAATTATGCTCATTTATCAATCTCTCTGCCTTGTTATAATCATCCGCCGATATTCCAAGCGCATCACACGCTTCCTCCAACGTTACCTTCCTTCGCGACATAAAATTGCTCACCAGCTTACATAGATTTTCGTAAAGTGTACCCCTTGTCAAGGACAAATTAAGAAGAAGGGATTTTGATTTTCCAGCCAGTAGATGGCTATATCATTACGTTTCATTACCTTCTTCATTATCTATATCTAACAAAGGGATTCTCCCTTTTATCGGATATAT
>JBNMLM010000019.1:0-26150 GCA_050874845.1 Eubacteriales bacterium
CAGTATGACTATCATACATATCGGAAGCATGTATTTCGGATTTACAAGCCATAGAATAGGTTCATCTATGATTCCGACCTTCATAAGGAATCCGTTTACATATCCGTAAGCATCACCTCTGAAGAATACAGAGAAGATAACGAATATGTTTCCTGCGATTGACGGTGCGTAGAATACGATTACCGCGATTGTTCTTATCCATCTTGGCAGCTCATTGATAAGCCATGCAAAGAAGAATGACATCAGGTATCCAAGCGGTCCTGTGATAACCGCAATCAGGAATGTGTTCTTAACACCGGTGAGGAATACATCATCCTCAAGAATCAGGTTAATGTAGTTGTCAAGTCCGATAAACTTCGGCGGCTCAAGTACATTGTAGTATGTAAAGCTGAAAAAGATTGAAGCAAGTACCGGGAGGATATTGAACATGAAGAACAATATCGCATACGGAGCAAGGAATGCATAACACATTTTGCTTTTCTTGGCTTTCTTTAAGTTAACCTGAAAATTAAATTTTTTGACTGTAAAATATTTCTGTAGATAATTCAATTCCTCACCCCCTATTCTAACGGAAGACCGAACTCTTTACGTTTCTTTGTGAGCTCTTCGTCAATCTTTATTGAGTAATCAATTATTGTCTCACGCGGGTCTGTCTTTTCATTTATAACCTTACGGCAGGCATTTGAGATATGACGTCCTGTGTAATATCCACCCGGAACCTCCCTGATACCCACTGTATAGCTTAACTGTTCCTCAAGTATCTCAATATCTGAGGCACTCCATGAAAGCTGCTTGATTGCTTCCATGTTAGCTGTCGCATATCGTGCGGAGGAACCAAGAAGTGCTTCTATCTCACGTCCGAATCTTACCTGTGTATCAGATGAAGCCCACCACTTCATGAACTCCCATGCCGACTGCTTAAGCTTCTCATCCTCTGTCTTTAACATCATTGTCGCACTACCAGATACAAAGGCTGACCTGTCAATATAGGCATTGCCATTCTCATCGGTCTTTTCCGTTCCCGGTACAAGTGTGAAATCCCAGAGGCCTGCAATCTCAGGTGCGGATACCACCAATGTGTTATATGTTGTGAAGTTGGCAATTCCGATTGGCATTTCGCCTGAACGGAAACGTGTTACAAAATCATATATGACCGGAATACCATAATCAGTAAAATACTTAGTGTACTCCTTGAATGCGGCTACACCTGCTTCATTGTTGATTATTGTCTGAGTCCCCTTATCATTGTACAAGTCTCCACCCTGCTGGTACAGAAGTGTGAAATACATTGAAAGGTCTGCCTGTGCCGAGGCAACTGCTGTACTTGCCGCAGCGCTTCCTGAGCTTCCGGCTGCTGTAGGAATACCTACCGAAAGGTTATTACCCTGAATTGTCGGAAGCATCTCTATAAGTTCCTTCCATGTCTGTGGAACCTCAAGCTCAAGATCCTCAAGTACATCCTTTCTGTAGAACATTACGTTGTAGAAAAGTGTCTCAGGAAGAGCATACAGTGAATCATCCAACATATACTGTCTGTATGTACTAGGAACAAATTCCTTCAGTACCTCCTCATAATCGTCAAACTGTGTAAGATCTTCTACCGCATTACGAAGAGCGAAATCCACAGGCTGTCCGGCTCCTACAGAAAGAACCACATTTGGTCCGTTTCCTGCGACAACCGCATTGAGAAGTGCATCTGCACCGACAATCTCAACATTGATCGGGATGCCTGTAGCCGGCGTAAAGGTATCATCAATCATACTCTTAAGTATTGTACCCTGATCCCTGCCTGTAAGTACCCATACCTTGACAGTGTTACTCTCATCGGCATAGACATCACCGACTGCATCATAGTCGATAAAGAATGAGGCGAAGAAGGACTTGACCTCATGTGCCGCCTTCTTGAAGAAGTTGCTCTTGTCCTTATCCAACTTGGCATTCTCCCCATATACTGCTATGTAATCGATATCAAGCTTGGTCTCAGACATGCTGAGTATCGCAGAACCAAGTGCTGAAATATTTTCCTTGAAAGTGGTAAACTCAAGGGTTATCTTCTCCGGCTTTTCATAGAAACGCTCAAGCTGCTGTGCAAGTGTCTGTGCACTGGCAATCTTGTCTGCCTTCTGTCCTGTGGTCTCTACAACCTCATCTACTATCTTGTAAAGTCTCTTAGACTCAAGTGACATAGCCTCCATAATCTCAGGATATACCTGATCAACCTTGTAATCTCTGTATTGATCCGGTGTTGCTCCCGTATATACAAGAAGTGTTCTGTATATCTGGTTGAGACGGAAGGTGGAATCACTCAGTTCCTCCAGAATCATTCCCATATCTCCAAGTGTCGCTTCAAGTCTCACTGTATGGGTTCCCTTTGTCAGGTAGAAGGAATACGGCTTGTCACTCTCATCCGAAAGTACTAAGCTCTCCCAGTCATTTCCGAACTTGAATGCCACCTGCTTCATCTCATCAAATGGGACTTCCCCATCTATAGAAAGGCTTCTGTAAGAAATATTACCTCTATCATAATTCTGTCTTCCCTTTATGCACAGATGGTAGTAGCCATCCTCCGGAACCTCAACATTCCATTCAATCCACTGTCCCGGATTTCTCCATGCCTCACCACCTATATAGTTGAGAATTGTCTTTGTTATGCTGTACGGCTTGGTGATGGCGGAAGCCCTGTCATATTTTGCATAGAGCGATGATTCAGACCTCACTGTCGAATCCTCACCCTGTACAATCTGCACATAGTCAAGTCCACTGCCTGCCGCCTTCGTACCGGTCTGTGCCGCTGTATAATCGGCGTATTTAAACTCATCCTCAACTGCCACGATATCAAGCTTTCTTAACACCATAGGCTCGTTCACGGCTTCAAGTGTTATTGTATTCTTTCCCTTTTCAAAGTAGAACTGATACGGTTCGCTCACATATCCCATCTTGTCTTTAAGGTATGTACTCTGCCAGCCGTAAACCTCTGTCTGTGTAGGTCTTATCTCATTGCCGCGGTTGTCGACACGCGGCTCCGATGCATCCGTCCACATTCTTAGGAAAGTCATATCTGAGGCATTCTGAAACGGAAGTTCACCGTTGACATAGAAGGCTCTCTCTATTGCCACGCCTCTTGACTTCACTGTCATGTACTCAAGATACACATTGTAAAAGCCTTCTTCCGGAACATCTACCTCCCAGGTTACCTTGGAATCATTTCCGGTATACAATGCCTTTTCTGCTCCCTCGTACTCATCGGTCACCTTCGCGTCCTCCGCATCAATATAAGAGGTAACATCAACCTCTATATTCTGTTTCGGCCTTGCCGCACCGCTGTGTGCGTTCAGATACAGTGTGTAGGTTCCTTCTCTCTTAGCTCCGGCTGTATCAGCGGACAAATCATAGCCATCGTACTTGTCATGAAAATTCGAGGTCTTTGTCAAATTCAGAACAAGACATATAACTGCAATTCCAAGAATAAGTCCAACCCATACCAATAGTTTCTTTGTAGAATCTTTCATTTTGAATGCCCCATCTCCTAACTTCTTGTGTCATTATAGCCATTATAGCCCCACATATCATTTATTGCTTACTATATGTTGCTATCCTTTTCTCACTTTTTGCTTAAACCCGCATGTATTTACATGCTTTTTTGTGCATTTTAACTATATCGCTTGCAAATTCGGGCAAAATAGGGTATTATTTATAGGCGTTAATGACCGGTTTTTACATTTTTATCTTTTTCATCTTAACACAAAAAGCAAAATTTGACAATATTTTCATATATTTGATACTTCTATATATAATGAGTTAATTTTATTTATGCATATTTGTTACTTTCAGCCATAAATGAAGGGTAATCATAGGTCAAAAGTATTAACAGAATAATTTGAAACTATCAGTTCCTATTTTCTGTTTAACTATGGAGGTGAACATGGCAAAATCACAATTTAAGAAAAATTATCTGGATTATTATACGGTGAATGAGGATTACAGTGGGGAACGGCATACTAATAATAAAGAAGAAGCTGTCCAGTTCAAGCAGAGCTCTTCTATCAGGATATGGTATAATGAACAGACCGTAAGCTATGATGAGCATTGGCACAATGCCCTGGAGGTAATCATGCCTGTTGAGAACCATTATCAGGTTGTGATTAAAGGAACGACTTATACTATACAACCGGGAGAGCTGTTAATCATACCTCCTAATGAACTGCACAGGCTTATTGCTCCCAAGAGCGGTATAAGATTCATCTTTCTCTTCGACATAAGCCTTATATCAAAAATTAAAGGATATTCATCAATACAGACCATTTACGCACATCCACTTCATATATGCAAGGATAATTTTCCTTATGTATATGAGGATATATACCAGTGCTTTGTCCAGATAAGGAATGAGTACTTTAACAAGACTGAATTTGCCGACTTAACCATCTATTCGCTGCTCATCCAGATTCTTGTAAAGCTTGGATACAATCATGTCAATTCCTTTAATGACGAGAATCCGGGCAGGATGGAAAGCCAGAAAAAATATGTCAAAAAATTCACTGAGCTTATGGATTACATAGATGAGCATTATATGGAAGACCTGACCTTGGAGAATATAGCGGACGAGATAGGCTTCAGCAAATTTCACTTTTCAAGGCTTTTTAAGCAGTATACCAATTTTACATTCTGTGACTATCTCACACACAGACGCATAAAGGCTGCACAGGCACTTCTGTGCAACGAAGAACTTTCAATAACGGAAATCGCCCTTCAATCAGGCTTTTCCAGTATCTCCACTTTTAACAGAATATTCAAGCAGGAGACCGGATATACTCCAAGTGAGTACCGCTCCAAGTCTCCCGCAGCAAGAAGAAAGCTGACATACTGAGACTGCTCCCGGTATGCCAGCTTTCATATTAAAGAATATATAATTTCTTACAGTCATTTTCAGACTTTGATTATGCCTTACCAGATGCAGACATTCTATATCTGAATCTGTTAAACTCGGCATGTCCTCCTATTTCACGCGTGGCAAAATTGAAGAGTCCTACACGACAGCCTGTGAAATGATCCACCTTGTAATACAGATTATGCTTTCCGCTGACCTGCACATACTCACCATTCTTTTCATAATAGAACTGTGCCGTATCCACCATATCGTCAAAATCTGCTTTAATTCTCAGGTTCACAACAGTACTTTCAAGCAGTATTCTCTCCTGCAGGGTTCCCGGCATATAATCAGGCAGTACCTCCGCCATCGAATTCTCATCAAGATCTCTTGTTACCACTACGAGATAATACCTGTTGAGCTCTTTCGTAACCCCAATGAAGCCATAGCATCCCTGAAGCAGACATAATCCTGCACAATCGCCTTCTTTCAATGCATCCACATTGAGTTCTACGGACACATCGGTATACGGCTGTATGCATCTCTGCGTAAGTGTATTCCGCGCCTGAATAAGATTCGTGCTTATCTTTCCTGTCTTTATACAGAAGCCTCCAATGTCGTTAATCCACCACAGCTTATCCGCCGGCTCATGGTTCCACTGCCACTGTTTTTTTAAAATATATCTACCATTATCATCCTTTGCATAATCAAAATTATCCGATGTCACAACAGGCTCATACACATAATCCGGACTTGTACTCTTAACCGTAAATTCAGGAATGAACTTTTTACCGTCCGCGAATACAGGAACTCCGTTCTTAAATCTTACGGGCACAAGCACCGGCATTCTTCCAACTGCCCCACGATCCTGAAAGAGCATTGAATACCAGTCTCCATCCGGCGTATCGACAAAGCCTCCGCCGGCAACTCCCTGATAATTGTAGCCGTTATCCGTACACATTACAGCACCACCGGTGAATTCACCGTCAATGGTATCTGACCAAAAACAGTACTGTGTCCTCAGCGCATTACCCTTTTTAGGCCAATTCATCACACTTATATAATATCTTCCGTTTATCTTATGTATATGGCTTCCGTTATAATAAACGTATGCCGGTTCATCACTATCCAGTATTTTTTTGAAAATACCTCCCTCAAGAAAATCCGAAAGATCCGGCTTCATTTCCTGAAGATATATATTCTTATAACCATATACCATATATACCCTGCCATCATCGTCAAACAAAATCGAACAGCCATATATTTCCTGATTTATTCTGCGCACATTCCATGGTCCTTCGGCGTGTTCGGCGGTATACAAGTACGCATAATTCATATCACTGGAACAAAAACATGCATAAAACAATCCATTATGGTATCTGAGGCAGCCTCCATCCATACCATGACCATAGAAGCTCTGCTCTCCCTGCATTGTCTGCCTCGGTGTGCTCTCAAGCTTATCAAAAAGATAGCTTATAATCTCCCAGTTCATTAAATCGTAGGACCTGAGTACGACACCCCCCGGCATAAAATGCTTGGTTGTGCAGAGCATATAATATGTATCCCCGACGCGTATAACATCCGGATCAGGAAAATCGCTCATTAAAAGTGGATTAGTCACTGTATTCCTCCTGCTTTAAACTCATGTATTGGCATTTCATAAAACCCACATAAAAATAATAAATACTATTTTTATTAACGTCAAGCTTTTTATTTCCCTATATACTCAGTCTCTTTTCTGCCAAGGTATGACCTTTTATTTTCGCCTCCGTCACAATAAATACCAATCTGCTGCAACACCATTCCCGGCTCCATCGCGTACACTGTGAGCATATATCTTCCCCTTGCAAGGCTCGCCTTAGCATCCGCGATCCTTATCTGTGAAAGCACACCCTCACACCAGCGAATATCTGAGTTCTCCCCTGCCCTGTAATCCTTAGGAAGCACCTCGATATCATGGATTTCCTGTTTTTGCGCGCTGTCATATTTCTCCTTTGTCTGAATGGAATATGCCAGCGTAAACGCCCTTCCCTTTATGAAAGGATTCGATGGTGTCATAAAGAATCTGAGTACATATTCTGCCGGCTTTTCTACATCGAAGCAATAGGTAACACACGGTGCCTCCTCATAATTCCCGGCTTTAAAGGTCACCGGAAACGCCTTCAAGCCTGCGCCGTATTTTCCGTAATCATCAAGCACCTTAAGCTCTGCCTGTGTATTGTCCAGCCTGTAATAGTGGTCTGCCCTGATAATTGTTGTATTTTTCTGTGGCGTGAATACACATCCGTCCGCTACGCTCTCCTTGCTTTCACCTTTAGCCCTGATATCGACAATCACAGTTGTGACACCGTCCGATATCTTAAGTGAAGCCCTGCTCTCACAGTCCCCACATAACAGACTCTTGTCCACCGATATTTCAACCTCTGCAAGGTCTTCCACTTCCCCCTCGGTGTCGGAGAGTTCAAGCCACTCAGGAAGCTCCATCCCGTTTCCGGTTATTGTATAGTTGAGAAGCTCCCTTCCATCGTTGGCAATCTCAATCCGCACATTATTCTTACCCTGATACAGAAAATCATCTATGGTCATAACCCTCGGTGCCCCATAGACCTTGTCATACAGTGCAGGCTCATCGCTCCTTGACACATTCATTCTGGAGCCATTAACCGGATATACCTCGCACAGAACCGGCATTCTGCACCCATCCTCATTCCATTTTGTAAAGCCTATATGAGAAGCAAGCTGCATTCCATTCCACTTGCCATCCATAAATTCAGAAAACTCGTTTATATATTCCTTGTCGATTGTCATGCAGTTTTTTGCAAGCTTCCTGTATTTATTGGCAATCTTTCTGCCCTGTGAAGCATAATGATGATTCAGCGACGCATACAGATTAAGCTTCACATTGTTCATAGACGCCATTGCCGGGTAGTATACCATGCTGTAAAACGCCTCTTTGTCCTTCCTGTCAAGGATATTATACACTTCCCTTGCACAGGTAAAGACCTTATCAACCCTTTTTAAAAGCTCTGCTGCCTCGTTAAAGCTACAGCCATCATAAATCTGTGGATTGAGCGATTCAGGACGTCTTAAATAGTTGATTTTTATATACTCATTCAGGACAAAATCAATCTTTTTTCTGGTAAAGGAATCCGCCGCCGGGAAATTCTCACTGCTCCACTTTTCAATATACCGGTGATAGCTGTCCTTATTGGAGCTTCCCCACCTGTCATAATCGTACGCCATGGACATAAAGTAGCTTAGCGGTATTTCGTGGAACTTCAAATCACCGACATTAACTATCCATACATCCCTAATTCCCGAATCATAGACCTGACTCATCTGCTCCCAGATAAGCGAAAATGGTGTTGAGTCGACCCACTCATACGAAACAGGTCCTCCGTGGTAGTCAAGATGATAGTACATTCCGAATTTCTTTCCGGCATTTCTCATCTTTTCGGTAGGAAGTGTTCTTGTATATCCGAAGTTATCCTCACACAGCATACATATCACATCGTCGAGTTCACTCCACTCACACAAGCCCTCATTTTCCTCATCACCGTAATAGTACTGCTCCACTTCCTTATACAGTGCCAGTAGCATCGGAGGATTGTCCCTGTACGGCTTGACATAGGTATTTATAAGCTCCTTCTGCTTAGTGATAATCTCCTTTAACAGCTCCACATTATCGCGGATACTTGAGTCATCACCCAGCATCGACGTGTCGCGCTCGCCCCTCATGCCGATCGTGATAAGATTATCGTACCTTCCGCTCCTTACAAGCGCATCCCTCCAGTAATTGATAAGTCCTTCCTTGTTGGTTGCATAGTTCCACGCATTGCCGTACTTCGTTTCTTCGCCTCTTACCTTGTCCCACTCCTCGCTTGCCCTTAGGCATGGTTCATGGTGTGAATATCCCATGACAACACCCAGTTCATCCGCCAGCTCCTCGTTGGCACTTCCCGGTCCATCAAGCGGAAAGGAGGCGCTCCACATTGCCGGCCACATATAATTTCCCTTCATTCTCAGAAGGAAAATGAATATCTTCTCATACGCCTTCGCGTTAAAGCCTCCGAAATGTTCACACACCCATTTGCCAAAGCAAGGCCATTCATCATTTATGAAGAAGCCTCTGTACCTTACGCTCGGCTCCTTGGACACCGTAAGAAAATCCTCCCCAATGGC
Source organism: Eubacteriales bacterium (assembly GCA_050874845.1). Taxonomy (GTDB): domain Bacteria; phylum Bacillota; class Clostridia; order Lachnospirales; family Lachnospiraceae; genus CAG-882. The sequence continues at coordinate 9,050 of JBNMLM010000019.1, forward strand.
AATACTCTTCTTTTCTACAGGCTTCACATCGCCCATATACTCAAAAGCTGTCACCCCTATGTACTCCGAAAGCGAAAACATTCCGTATATTGTGCCTCTCTTGTCGCTTCCTGCTATCACAAGCGCCCTGTCAACACCGTCAAACGGTGCCTCGACAAGAAATGTGGTATACACCTCCCACTTTCCTGCTACACACTCCGGATTGAACTTTCCATCCCTTTCAAGCCTTGAAAGTATATCACTTTTGCCATATACCGCACATATTATAAGCTCTTTTCCGGAATAAGCTTCGAATCCGCTCTCGTCAATGACCTCAGGTCTATTCCCGCACACCGAACATATATCATCCGCAAGCACATTGGCAATCCTTCTTATTCCGCTAAAAGACTCTCGCTCAACAAGAATCGGAACAGTCTTTTCACCATCCACTATCGAAAAACCCATATACCTTCTCCTTATCTTCCTTATAATCATTTAGATAATTGCGAAACTCAAATTTACCAGTACACAGTTGTGTAATTTTACTAGTACACTTCCAGACCTTTTGAACGCCAGTAATAGTTCGCGTAGCGAACTAATGTCCTTAGCGGCTGTATTTTAGCCGCTTATGTACCGCTACGGCTTTCAAGGAGTGCGAACGTGTCTGGAAGGGTACTAGTAAAATTACACAACGTACGGTAGTTATGCACTGAGTTTCGCAATTACCTAATCATCACTCCACCGCCGGAATCTTATCGTACAGCATCGCCCCCGCATACGCCGGCTTAGGCTCATTCTTCTCATCAAAGAGCAGTGGATACTCACCGCTTCTCCATGTGTTCTTGTCATTGATTCCCCATACTGTCACGCTTGTTATGTTATAGCCCGCTTCCCTAAGCTCCTTAAGTCCACTGAAAAGTACCTTGTATTTTCTTCCCTGTGTCTTGATATTGCTGTCCGTCTTTTCGTCCATTCCGATATCAAGCTCAGTTATCTGCACCTCATAGCCTGCCTCACAGAATTTTTTTACCGCTCCAAGGTACTTGAAGTGAATATCATCTGTGATACTAAGATGTGACTGCATTCCAATTCCGTCTATAAGTCCTTCCTCCTTAGCCTGCGCAAGATGTGTGAGGATGGAATCGACCTTATACATGCAGCCATAATCATTGTAAAAAAGCTTCATATAATCGGGTGCATATTTTCTCGCAAACACAAACGCCTGATAATAGTAATCCGGTCCCACGGTATCATACCACTTGTTCTTTTTCATGCGGATACCGTCCTCATCACCGTCACCTGTATCGAATGCCTCGTTGCAGACGTCAACCGCATATATAAGCTCCGGATAATTCTCATCAAAATATGCGAGAACCGTCTTTATGTAATTTTCCATTCTCGCAAGCATCACATCCCTCGAAACAAGGGTTCCGTTGTCCGTATAATCCTCCGTGAAAAACCAGTTCGGTGTCTGGCTGTGCCATACAAGTGTATGAAGTCTTATCTTAATCCCATTATCCAGCGCAAACTTAATCGCCGGAGCACAACTGTCGAACTTCACAACAGGGTTGGTATATGTCTCCTCAAGATTCGCCTGACATGCCGCCTTATCAAGAAGCGCATCCGGCTTCATCTCATTCTCACATGTCATGCTGTTAAAATTGTCGAGTATGGTTGCACGAAGCTTCTTTCCCTCATTCTTTACAATGCTGCTAGGAAGCGCAACTCCAACCATGAAATCATCCTTATAAAGTTCATACAAGCCCTGCTCAAACTCATAGGTCTGTGCGGTTGTCTCCGCGGCCGTAGTCGTCTGCGTCTCCTTCTGTTCCTGTGTTGTTGTCTGCTCCTGTGAGGCTGTATCCTGTGTGCCCGCACCTGCGGCACACCCCGACATCGCCAATGCCGCCGCCACTGTTATGGCGGTTACCGCCATTGTACCTTTTCTCAATATACCTTCTCTTCTCACTCTCATTCCCCCATTCATATATGTTTACCTCACAACTCCGAAGCCAAGGATTGTGAAATCCTTGTTTTCATCACCTGCCGCCATCCTTACCTCAACATGGTAGAGTGCCTGCTCCCTGTCCGAAAAGCAGATAAGTGGATTGCAGTGTGTCCAGCCATTCTTTCTAGGGTCCGCCGTAAGAACCTTCTCCCCATCCACGAACACCTCCGCCTTTCCGGCATCCGCTGAGGCTGAATCCTTGTTAATCATAATGAGCGAACGGCACTTTATATCGAACTTCATCGCGTGTCCACTTCTATCATGCTTCCAATTATATGGGAATTCCGGTGTTGTTTCAATGTTCATGTCCATCTCAACGCACTGGAGTTCCTCATCGATACGGTTGAAGCCGCCCATGTCAAAATTCCACACAATATCCATTGCCGAAAGATTATGTCTATCGAAAAGTTCCACCTTCTCGAAGCTCTTTCCGTAATGTGGAGCAACGCTCTCATTGTCAAAAGCTGTATCTCCGATAGCTTTAAGTGCTTCATTCAAATCCCCACCTGCAGTTTCAAGGGACTCCTGCGCTTTAATGTCCACTTTTTCAAAAAGTGTGCCCAGACAGTCTGCCATAACCTTATGTCCGGCATTCGTCGGATGAAAGCAATCATAGAAGTACTGATTCTTAGTGATAATTCTTCTTGCCGCATCATAAAACTGCGGCACAACACACTCCTTCACGCTCACCATAGGAAGATTATAGCTGTAGCCTATCGGTCTTAATCGCTCTTCAAGATTGTAATCATCCGAAAATACAGAAAACAGCAGTACCACAGCCGGCTCATTTTCGGACATAAGAATCTTTCGAACAAGTGACTCATAGCATACTCCATTCGTCTCATCCCCCGCATCATTCACAGCGAACTCGACAACAACTATATCCGGCTGTACGGTAAAATTTCTGAGGACATCCCTCTCATATCTTATCATTCCAAGCTCGGACGGTGTTCCCCCGACTCCTGCCTTTATGTAGTGAATGTTATCTCCATCACCGAACATGCCGCAAAATGCCTTGTAGGTCTTATATGCATAGCACTCTGTGTTGATTGGAATTGCTCCTGCCCCCTGTGTTATTGAGCCGCCAATGAATGCAATCGTTACATCCTGTCCTGCCCTTGCCTTACACAATGCCTTCTCAATCCTTTTTGTATCCCCAAGATTCACCAGCGAAGCTTCGAGCATCCTTTTGTATTCTGCCGACCCGAAATCAATATCATTCTCCTCCGGCATCTCAGGTGCCGTATAACCATCATTCAGATAGAGCTTAACCGAAACCTTGGCAAACTTTCCCGCCTCCTTCATCTCGAACCTTATCTGTCCGATAATGTCATCGTCGGCAGACCATTCAACATCACTTAACTTGATAATGTTTTCCATGCCATCTGCGACTACAGTCCTCCTTATGGTGGTTCCCGATACATAAGGATTCGTCCTTCCGTACATCTGGAAAACGAAATCCACATTCTCAGGCTTTTCCATCTCAACCGTAACGCCGATACTGTACACCAGCTTTTTAAAATCCTCTGTTTTTACAAGCATCGAAAGCATGCCTTCATCTTCAATTCCGCCGACAAGCTTGGCACTGCTCACAATTCTTCCGTCACTCTGATACAGAAATTGAACCCCACCACCCGACTGAGCCGGCGAACCGAATATGTCCTTATTTCTCATTATATAGAACCCCATGCGCTTCTTTTCCGGGTCCCTAGGTGCAACTACTCCCATTTTTATTCTCCATTCTTAATAGATTCTGTAATTTCCGCTGAGCGCTAAAAATGCGAAGAAATATAGACAGTTGTCATAATATCTCCACCTTCCGTTTCTTAACTCAGTGTGGTAAAAACGCTCTATCCACTCCCTGCTTATTGAAATGTCCTTCACCGCAAGAGAGCCCTGCGCTATCGTAGCCGGAAGCCCGGTAGGATGAAGTGCATACGCGCCTACCTTAGTGCCATCGACCTCATATATTGAAAAGCTGTTCCTTCTTCCATCCTCCGCAAGGAAACGCTGTATATTCTCCGCCGCCCTGCACTGTCCTACGTCAATTCCGAACCACTCATAATCAAGTCCTATATTGGCAACCGTTCTGTATGAATCACTGAAAAACCAGTCATGTCTGTCCCTTGTCCACGGAAGTCCTCTTCTCATAGGGCTGCCATCAAACTCTGCGTATTCCGCTGAAAACCCAGTGACAGGATTACATGCCTTTACAAGATACTCACGGCTTGCCTTCGCCGCCTCCTTAAAGAAAGCTCTGTCCTCATCGTAAGCCCACAGTGCAAACAGCTCGTAAAAATGTGGGAGGTGGTATGATGGGTCTGTAAAGTCCACCCCGGGAACGAAAAGTATCTGATGATTCTCCCGGTTCCACATAGGCTCTCCCGGTCTGCCGTTCTCACCTTTATGTATACATGCATGAAGTATATCACATGCTTCCTTCTCATAGTTGAATATCCCCTCACCGTTTCCCCAGCGGTGTGAGGCAAAAAGCAGTGCCATTGCAAAAAACTCTTCACCGTCCGGCGCAGGGCCGGAGGCGTTCTTTTTTCCGTCCGTCGCGCATGACCATGCAAAATAACCCTCGTTCTCCCCTTCATTCATCCACATATATGTCTTAGCCCATTTCCAGATTCTATCGAATTCATCTTTCATATCAAGCTGGACGCATATCATCATTCCGTATGACATTCCCTCTGTCCTTACGTCATTATTACCGGTATCACAAATATAACCCATATCCGTACCGACCGGATAATAAACCCTCTCATCATCCCCACCGTAAAAATAATAGTCCTTGATGTCCTCAAGTCTCTGCGCTATATCATTTATCCCTATGCCTACTTCCGTAAACATGTTTCTGTATTTCTTTCCCGCGAACTGATTTGCCATGCTGTTTCTCCTTAATAAAATATACTGATTTTATTCTATAACAGCATGGATTTATTAGCTTATTAAAAAATGTCAAGATATCATCAATTATTGCTAAAAGCAAAAAACTGGGACAGGGGTCTGACACCCCGTCCCAAAAGAATGGGACAGGGTGTCAGACCCCTGTCCCAGTTTTTTCTGCTATCTTTTTGTTGAGTTGATATAATTCTTCACCACTATTGCCAAGCGTTCTCAAAAGTATTCCCCTTTTGCATCTGGTCACACCGGCAAAAACATGCGAAGCTTCATAGATTTCCCTTATCTGTGCAATGATTTCTGTCAAACGCCTGTCATCGTTCAAATAAATATACAACATTCCATTATGCGTGTAATCTCCCCACATACCTATGGATTCGTAGTTGATTTCACGCGGCGAAATCAATGTGTGGTCGGCAAAACCTAACTCTCCGTCCACATATATCTTCGTCCTGCTTCTGAACCGCTTAAGAGCATATCTTTCGCCCATTCCCACCCTGCCGCATGAGAAAACATCACTGTAAACAAACCTTGATGAGCCGGACAGATGGATTTCGTTGACCGCATCATAGTCACTGTTGGCATACGGTATCGCAGGAAATGGCAGATATTTTAATGAAGCGTTTTTATCAACATTTATTTTCAGATATTTTACGGCTCTGTCATCCTTCGTATCCAGAATCTTTTCGTAGCTCTGGGACAGAAAAGTTACATCGGCATTCTCCCCTACTGAAATTGCACATTCAAACCTGTCCCCGGCAAGCAGCCCGGCTGATGAGGACATTAAAATCACTTCCATTTTTTCACCGTCCATAAATGGGTGCATTATCTTGTACGGCGGTGTAAAATAGATATTCTTTATGTTTGTTTTTCCATATTCATAGTTACATACAAGCTCAAGCCTGCTCTCCATATCTAAATCCCTTCAAACAAAACATCCTTTTTTATCCAGTTAATCACGTCATCAAGTCCTTCCAGAGTCATAAGGTTCGTGAACACAAACGGTCTGTCCCCTCTCATTCTCTTTGAGTCGGAAGCCATCACCTCAAGGCTTGCACCGACCATCGGGGCTAAATCTGTCTTGTTGATGACAAGCAGATCCGAACGCGTGACACCCGGACCACCCTTTCTAGGTATCTTCTCTCCCTGCGCGACGTCAATCACATATATCGTGGCATCTGCAAGGTCGGGACTGAATGTCGCGGACAGGTTATCTCCGCCGCTTTCCACAAAAATAATCTGTACATCGGGGAATTTCTCTGCCATCTGCTCTACCGCCTCAAGATTCATCGAGCAGTCTTCCCTTATCGCGGTATGCGGACAGCCGCCTGTCTCCACGCCGACAATCCTCTCCTTCGGGAGCGCGGAATTTTTTATAAGAAATTCGGCATCCTCCTTTGTGTAGATATCATTTGTGATTACACAAATACTGTATTCCTCAGACATAACTCTGGTTAATCTTTCTATAAGGGCGGTCTTACCTGAACCTACAGGTCCACCCACTCCGATTTTCACATAACTCATAACGATATCCTCACTTTCAGCTCATATACTGCCGCGAATAAAGATATTCATGGCGCATGCTCTCGATATCGAACATGCTGCCACCGGCTCCAAGGTCATCAATCGACAGTGTGAGCGCCTTTCTTATAGCTTCCTTTATTTCCGGCAGCGATTTATTTAACACAGCCTGACCCTTCGCCTGCGAAAGCGGAACGGTCTTCACAGCATTCGTAACCATGGCGCTTAACTGGCTGTACAGGAATATCTCTGCCGCCTCCTCCTTGTCCATGCCTATATCCTTTGCGTACAATGCCACGCTGATCGGATACACGCCGTTTGCCTCCTTGCCCCTTATGAGCCTTCCATATTCCATCAGAAGCGGATATGCCTCTTCGTCGATATCCTGCCATATCTTTACGAATCTGAGTGCAAGCTTCGCGCTTCCGTTTCTGACCTCAGAAGGTGCCTTCAATACAAAAGCAAGCTCGTCAAGCTGTTGTATGTCATGGTCATACGCCAGTATAAATGTCAACAGGTCATTGTAACAGCATATCGACAGATAGCTCTCAATATAATCCTGCAGAATCCCCGGGCTTGTGAGCTTTTCTTCAAGCACAAAGGTTTCAAGTCCGTTCGATAATGTGAACTGTCCTATCGGAAACATGCTGTCATTTGCCTGGAGCATACCCAGCAGACCTGTACTCCGGCTATTCATTATCGCCACCGGCAGCCCCATGGTGACTGTGATGGTCGTGGTCATGGTGCCCATGCGCCTTACATACTATGTAGTCCGTGAACTCCTCATTTACCCGTTCAACCGTAAAGCCCAGCTTCTTCATATAAAGAAAAGTAGGTTCATCGTATACAACCTCCACAAAATCAGCGGTTATCTTAGGTGACAGGTGTCTGTTTCCAAGCTCGAAGCATGCCCTTCCCATCTCCTCCATTCCGGATACGCTTACCTTCAAAAGCTCTGTCGGCAGAACCTTCACCACATATATACTGTCATCCGTCTCACCCAGAATGTCTCCCTGCGTAAGTGTGCAGGCTACGGCAACACCAATCTCCGTGCCGTCATCCGCAGTCTTTTTTATTCTCTTTTTCTCAAGCTCAAACCATTCAAAATTCACCGGAACTATCTTTTTGTCCGTCTTAAATCTATTTATATTTCCAATAATATGCTCTGTAACCATAATCCACCTCGCTAAAACATCAAATATCTCTGTGCTAATGCCAGCTTATCAAATGGCTCACAGGTGATAACCTCTCCATCGACCTTTACCGTATAATTCTCAGGATTTACCTCCAGCTTGGCTATCCTGTCATTGTACTTCATGTCCTTCTTGCCTATATTTCTGCAATCCGATACCGGAACAACATTCTTGTTCAGCCCAAGGCGTTCCTTAATTCCGCTGTCAAAGGCATAGCGTGAGACGAATGTCATTGAAGTTCTGTTCACGGCAAGCCCCTTCCCGCCAAACATGTCTGTGTAGACAACAGGCTGTGGTGTAGGAATTGAGGCGTTGGCATCTCCCATTCTTGAGGCACATATAAATCCACCCTTTATAATGTGCTCCGGCTTGACCCCGAACATATCAGGACGCCACAGAACCAAATCAGCCAGCTTTCCGACCTCAACCGAGCCGACATACTTAGAAATGCCGTGAGTGATAGCAGGGTTAATCGTATATTTTGAGATATACCTCTTTACCCTCAGGTTATCGTTCCTTTCATTGTCGCCCTCAAGGATTCCCCTCTGCTGCTTCATCTTGTCCGCAGTCTGCCATGTACGCGTAATCACCTCGCCAACACGTCCCATAGCCTGTGAATCTGAGCTCATCATTGAAAAGATACCCATATCGTGAAGCACATCCTCAGCCGCTATCGTTTCCGGGCGTATTCTTGAATCCGCAAAGGCAATGTCCTCCTTGTTATTCTTGTCAAGATGATGGCATACCATGAGCATATCCAAGTGTTCGTCAATAGTGTTCTTCGTATACGGCATCGTCGGATTCGTTGATGACGGAAGGACATTCGGCATCTGGGCTGCACGGATAATATCCGGAGCATGTCCTCCGCCTGCACCCTCCGTGTGGTATGTGTGGATAGTTCTTCCTCCAAAAGCATTTATCGTGCTCTCAACAAATCCGCCTTCATTCAATGTATCAGTATGTATTGATACCTGAACATCATATTTGTCGGCAACGTCAAGGCATGTCGAAATAGCCTTAGGCGTAGAGCCCCAGTCCTCATGGAGCTTAAGTCCGCATGCGCCTGCCCTCACCTGCTCCTCCAGTGTCTCATGTGATGATGAGTTGCCCTTTCCAAGAAATCCAAGGTTCATAGGCTCATTCTCCGCTGCCTCAAGCATCTTCTCGATATTGTACTGTCCGGGTGTACAGGTTGTGGCATTCGTTCCGTCCGAAGGACCGCAGCCTCCGCCAATCATTGTGGTAACGCCACTGTACAGTGCCGTATGTATCTGTGTAGGAGAAATGAAATGAATATGTGTGTCTATGCCGCCCGCTGTCACGATAAGCCCTTCGCCCGCCATAGCCTCAGTTGAAGCGCCTATTATCATTCCCGGCGTCACACCATCCATGATATGCGGATTTCCGGCTTTTCCTATGCCCGAAATCTTACCATTCTTTATTCCGATATCAGCCTTATAAATTCCGGTGTAATCTATTATCAATGCACTTGTTATTACCAGATCAAGACATTCCTCATCCGTGTGCGTCGATGACTGTCCCATTCCGTCTCTGAGCGATTTGCCGCCGCCGAATTTTGCCTCATCGCCATATACACAATAATCCTTTTCGACCTCGACAATCAGTGATGTGTCTCCTAATCTTACCCTGTCACCTGTTGTCGGTCCATACATTGCCGCATAATCCTTTTTAGATATTTCGTACATCTGACTTCACCTCCTATATTCCCTTAAAGCCTGACTCTTTAGCTTTTTTAAACGCTGCCTCCCTGACATTCTCATCATCGAAGAAGCCCTCTACAAGTCCGTTCAAACCATGGCCTTCCCTGCTTCCGCCTATCGCTACAAGCTGTACCTTCTTAGATTCACCCGGCTCGAAACGCACCGCGGTGCCCGCCGGAATATCAAGCCTCATGCCAAAGCTCGCCTTTCTGTCAAACATAAGCTCCTTGTTGACCTCAAAGAAATGGAAATGTGAACCGACCTGCACCGGTCTGTCCGCCGTATTTACCACAACAACTTCCACCGTGTCCTTTCCGGCATTGAGCCTGATTGTTCCCTCATCAATTAACAGCTCTCCCGGAATCAGCTTTCCTGTTGTCGGAATAGGGTCATGTACCGTGACAAGCTTGGTTCCATCCGGAAATGTAGCCTCAATCTGAATTTCGTGAATCATCTCAGCCACACCATCCATCACATCCTCGGGCTTAAGCAGTTTTCTTCCAAGCTGCATAAGCTCTGCAACGCTTTTTCCCTCTCGCGCAAGTTCAAGAAGCTCCTTTGAGATATAGGCAATCGACTCCGGATAATTAAGCTTTATTCCCTTTTTTAATCTGCCTTCAGCTACAGTTCCGGCGTAATGCAGCTCCAGCTTATCTAATTCTCTTGGTGTTAAATGCATACTATCCTCCTATTATTGATTTATTTGTTATAATCTTTGTCTGCCAAACTGATATAAACAGATTCCCGTAGAATCAAAAAAGGCGCACCCCCAATGATGGGGTGCGCCTTTGCACTCACGGATTAATCCTTATGTGATTTATAATATATAGCTTTTATTCTAATGTCAATAAAAAAACGATTTTATAACTTTGAAACCATATAATCCGCAGTATAAAACTTTTAAAATGGCGTGTGAAAAAGCGAATTTTTTTCACACGCCCTATAAATGGAACTATTATGGATAGATATTACTCAAGTGCTTCTCTTCCCTCTGCTCCGGTTCTGACCTTGACAACCTTCTCAACCTCATACACGAAAATCTTTCCATCTCCGATTTTACCTGTATATATCGTCTTTTTGATTGTGTCAATCAGAAGTGCCAGAGGTACTGTACTGATTACTATTTCAACCTTGACCTTAGGGATAAGATGTGATTCAAGCTCCGAGCCACGGTAATACTCAGTGTTGCCCTTCTGGATGCCGCAGCCGCTGACATTCGTCACCGTCATTCCGGTTACCTCAATACGGTCAAGTGCCTTCATAAGCACCTCAAGCCTGTTAGGGTTCATTACAACGACAACCTTGCGAAGCTTGCCATCGGCTTTTTTATACTTCTCCGGCAGATTATCTATATTGAAGGTGTCCAGATTCACAGCCTTTACGATACTGTCCGGAGTAGGATTCGTTCCGTCAAGGCTCACATTTCCCATAAAGAAGCCCGGTGCCGCACCATGTTCGGAGACATCAAGTCCCTTGGACTCCTCATCCTCCGAAACCCTTATTCCCATTGTTTTCTTAAGCACCGTAAACACAATGAACATTGCAGCAAGCGCCCACGCAGCCACCGCAGCCACACCTAAAAGCTGGACAAAAAAGGCTTTAAAATAACCTGTGTACAAAAATCCGGTTTCCGTTGAGAACACACCTGTAAGAATTGTGCCGACAGCTCCTACTATACCATGCGCACTTGAGGCTCCGACCGGGTCATCAATCTTGAACACGTTGTCTATAATCTCAATGGAAAATATTACAACAAATCCGACAATAAGTCCGGTTATTGCCGCTCCTACCGGATTCATCACATCACAGCCCGACGTGATCGCAACAAGCCCCGCCAATGCTCCATTGAATGTCATCGATATATCCGGCTTTCCATATCTCTTCCATGATACAAGCATTGCCGTGATACATGAAACAGCTGCACATATAGTTACATTGAAGATAATACGGCTAACAGTCTCAATGGCTGCATCACCTGTGATGGACAGTGTTGAGCCGGCATCAAATCCATACCAGCCAAACCAGAGTAAAAATATACCCAGCACGCCAAATGACATACTCTGTCCCGGAATCGCCTTCGATTTACCCTTTAAATCATACTTACCAATTCTTGGTCCAAGCATCTTCGCACCTACAAGTGCCGCCATGCCACCCACAAGGTGTACGGCACTTGACCCGGCAAAATCGTGAAAACCCAACTGATGAAGCCAGCCCGCCTCATTCCATATCCAGTGAGCACTCATCGGATACACAATTGCACTGATTATGGCTGAACAAGCTACATAAGCCTTGAATTTTGCACGGCCTGCCATGGCTCCGGAAACAATTGTCGCTGCCGTACAGCAGAACAACATCTGAAACACAAGGTAGAGCGTAACCGGTATTGAGCCTGTGTCATATACACCCGATGAGAAAAAATCAATCTTACCCAGCACTCCTCCCAAGGATGTATTGTGAACAAACCCAAAACCGATTACCCAGAATACTATGGAGCCTATAACGAAATCTATTAAGTTCTTCATAGCTATGTTTCCGGCATTCTTTGCACGAGTGAAGCCTGTTTCAAGCATTGTGAAACCCGCCTGCATAAGTAACATCATGGCTATAGCCACAACTACCCATAAAGAATCCACTGCTGAATACATAGGCATCCTCCTATACTATCACTTTTTTAAACGAACATTTGCTACAGAGAAGTTCCAGAAGAAGTTCGCACCTTCCTCATAATCGAATCTGTCACTGATAATATATGTATCAAGCGACTCATAGAGCGGAATTACAGGACAATCCTCAACGGCTACCTCCATCGCCTTAAGCATAAGCTCCGATCTTGCCGCGTCATCGCTTAACAGATATGACTCATCGAGATACTTGTCAAATTCCTCACTTGAATATGCCGACTTGTTGGCACCGCCCTGATAGTTAGAGCGTCCCGCAAGGCAGTTGGTGAGGTACCCTGTAGGGTCAAGCCAGTCTGAAATCCAGCCGGACATAAGAGCGTTGTACACTCTGTGTCCATTTTCATCAACTGTATAGCCATAGTTTATGGCAAATGACTCAGAGGACTGAATCTCAACGATCGTACATGTTATCGGAAGACCTGATTCCTTAATCATCGACTGAATCATCTCTGCACCGGTCTTATTGGCCGCTGTTGTATAGAGTGTAAAATCAAAACCATCCGCATACTTAGAAGCCTTGAGAGCCTCCGCAGCCTTCTCATAATTCTGGTTGTAATCTGTTGCCTGCGCACCTGCATTTGTCCATGCCTCAGTATCAATCGCATACATCGACGATGGCATGAAGAATGCATCCTTTCTCGTCGCATACTTACCACCTATGATTCCGGTGTAGGCATCTTTATCAATACAGTAGGCAACCGCTTTTCTTGCATTTACATCGTCAAACGGAGCAACCTCACAGTTGAGTGCTATATATCTTGCACTTGTACCTGAATAGGACGTAATCGTCATCCCTTTTATTCCCTCATAAATAGGGAGTGTCTCCGAAGTAAGACCTCTTGCATAATCAATCTGACCGGACTGTGCAGCAAGCGCTCTTGAGGTATCATCCGAAATTATTTCGTATACAACCTTATCCACATCAAGTGAATCCGGGTTGTTCCAGTAGTATGGGTTCTTTACCAGCGTAATCTCTGTGCCGGACTCCCATGAATTTAACATGTACGGGCCTGTGCCTACGCATGAACCTGAGAGAGTACCATAGTTGTCACCCTCCGCCTCAACAACCTTCTTCTCCACAATCGTACAAGGCGATGTTGCCGGAACGAACTTCCACGTAGCATCGGCTCTCTTAAGATATACCGTGAGAGTATAAGCCTCATCATCAACCTCGAAATGGTCAACCGCATCAAAAAGGTATGACATCGAATACGCGTCCTTTGTCACTCTCTCCATCGAATAGAGCACATCCTCCATGGTCATATCGTTTCCATCAGAGAACTTGACACCCTTTCTTATGTGATACACATACGTTGTGTCATCAACCTGCTCCCAGCTTTCTGCCAGGCATGGCTCCAGCTCCGAACCATTCATCGAAAAATTAAGCAGTGTATCATAACAGTCATACGAAATAAGTGTACACGCAGAGGAGTTAAAATCCTGCGGATCCATTGAAGGCGGCTCTGTTCCAAAACCTATGGTAAATGTGACCTCTCCATTCTCCGCTGCCACCGTTGAGCCCGAAACCGATGTGTCCGAACCTGTGGCAGGTGTATTGGAGCTCCCCGAACTGCACCCTGTAATAAGTACCCCTGTCATTACAGCGGCTGTAAGCACTGATAAAAATTTTCTTCTCATAATTCTTCTCTCCTTTCTATTCCTCTATAAGTGGATAGTGACATGCAACATAATGATCCTCTCCAACCTTTTTGAGTTTTGGAGTTCTCTCAGAGCATAGACCTTCTCTGAATCTAGGGCATCTCTCTCTGAATCTGCACCCCTCCTTTACATTCACGGCACTTGGAATCTCTCCTTCAAGAAGCTCATGCTCCTTCTTTTCAAGCGGATGTTCCTTAGGCTTTGCAGAAATAAGTGCCTGCGTGTATGGGTGCATTACGTGCTTGTACACTTCCTCTGTCGGTCCCATCTCAACGATTACGCCGAGATAGACAACAGCTACTTTATCACAAACATGTCTGACTACCGTCAAATCATGTGAGATAAACAGAATCGTCTGTCCTTTTTCCTTTTTAAGGTCAATCATAAGATTTAAAATCTGAGCCTGTACCGATACATCCAGGGCTGATACCGGTTCATCGGCAAGCAAAAATTCCGGTTGTATGAGAAGTGCCCTTGCTATCGCAAGTCTCTGAAGCTGTCCTCCTGACAACTCCTTTGGAAGTCTTGTGAGCACATCATCGGTAAGATTTATGTACTCTACAAGATCATGTATCCTCTTCTCCGAATCAGCCTTTGGAAGCTTATACACCTTTGCAATCTCCCTGAAGGTCTGCCCTATTGTCTTTTTAGGGTTGAAGGAGGCGAGCGGGTTCTGGAAAATCATCTGCATATTTCTTCTGTAGGGTTTTATCTCCTTCTGGCTCAGATCGGAAATTTTCTTTCCATCATAATATACTTCACCTGAATCTATATCTAACAGCTTTATAATGCACCTTCCGATTGTGGATTTTCCCGAACCGGATTCACCGATTATTCCGAAAATCTCACCCTTTTTGATATTGAAGCTCACATGGTCAACAGCGTGTAAATACCTCGCGTTAGCCTTGTTAATCCTGCCCTTGTCAAGTCTGAAATATTTCTTTATATCCCTTACTTCAATGAGGTTCTCCGCCATATTAAGATACCTCCTTCATCTTCTTTAATCTGTCTAATGAATTGTGGCATGCAACCGTGTGCCCTTTTGTAATCTCCCTTGTCGCCGGAAGCCTGTTAAGACACTCATCCGTAGCATACTTACATCTTGGAGCAAAAGGACAGCCGGTGAACTTTTCATACAGGAGCGGTGGCGCTCCCGGAATGGTCTTCATATATTCTCCGCTGTCACCCTCCTTCGGGTTACTGTCAAGCAGCGCCTTGGTGTATGGGTGTAACGGTTCATCGAATATTTCAAGGACTGAACCTGTCTCAACAACCTTTCCAGCATACATGACAGAAACCGAATCACACACCTCCGCGATAACGCCAAGGTCATGTGTGATTATTATGACCGAAGTCCCCGATTCCCTCTGTAGTGCCTTTATGAGCTCAAGTATCTGTGCCTGAATCGTTACATCCAACGCCGTGGTAGGCTCATCGGCTATCAGAAGCTTAGGCTCACATGAGAGCGCCATCGCAATCATTACTCTCTGAAGCATTCCTCCCGACATCTCAAACGGATACTGCATATATCTCTTCTCCGCCGGCTGAATTCCTATTTTTTCAAATAACTTCAAGGTCTTTTCCTTCGCGGCAGCCTTGCTAAGCCCCTTCTTCGCTCTTAGCTGTTCAGCGACCTGCTCTCCCGCTCTCATAATGGGATTGAGCGCTGTCATGGGATCCTGAAAAATCATCGATATCTCATCGCCTCTCAGCTTCTGCATATCCTTCGGCGAAAGACCGACTATCTCCTTCTCCCCCGACTTGGAGGCAAAATGTATCTTTCCCGTGTACTCTGTCTTTTCATTGTCATGTAACTTCATAATTGCCTTTGTGGATACAGATTTTCCACAGCCGGATTCACCGACAACTCCGTGGATTTCTCCCTTTTTTACTGTGAGATTCACACCCTGCACCGCATATATGATTCCGCGCACAGTCATGAGGTTCACGCATAGATCATTTACTTCAAGAATGTTTTCTTCATCAATCATTTACGCCACCTCCTCTTTTTTCTTAAATGCCGCGCCTGCCGGAATAAGAAGCTTCTTTCTGTACTGCTTAAAGGTAGGCATTTTTCTCTGTCCCGGGTCTATATAGGACTGTATTCCGTCGCTGAACACATTTATTGCAATTGAGGTAATCATAATCGCAAGTGCCGGAGCGATGAGAAGCACCGGATTCATGTAGAGCATTGACATTCCGTCCTTTAACAGTGTACCCCAGTCCGCTCCGGGCGGCTGTACACCGATACCAAGGTATGACAGGGTTGCCATTGACGTGATTGCCGAACCGATATCCAGTGTGAACTGTGCAATCATCGTTGTTATAATATTAGGAAGTATATGTATGAATATAATCCGCGAATCCGAATATCCAAGTGACTTACGTGCCTCAACATATACTGCCTTCTTTTCAGTCATAATAAGTGACCTTGCAAGCTTTGCCGTAAGAGGTGTGTACACAATTCCAATTGCAAGCACTCCCGAATAAGTACCCTTTCCGAACGCTGCTACAAGTACGAACGCTAATAACAGGGAAGGAACTGCGCTGATTACATCCCACACTCTCATTATCATTGTGTCTAACTTTCCTCCGTAGTAGCCGCATAGCATGCCTATCGGCACACCCACAATAACCTCAAAACCTACTATCAGGAATGCATTTATAATTGATGTCTGCGCACCACACAGAAGTCTGGATAATAAATCTCGTCCAAGTCTGTCCGTTCCTAAAAGGTGTCCCGGCGAAAAGGCTTTTACAAGCGACGCTGTATAATCATTAGCCTCCGGCGTATATGGGGCAATGAATTTAGCAAATACGGCGCAGAATACAATGAACAGGAGAATAAGACCACTCACAATCACAGGTACGGTAAAAAAAGTACCATTATTAGCTTTTCTCTTTTTCTTTTCCATAATGTGTACCTCCTTATGTAAGTGATACTCTTGGATCCACTATCACATATAAAAGATCCACAAGCAGACTGACTACCAGATAAATCGTCAACATAAGCATTACAAGAATCTGTACAACCGGATAATTATTTGTCTGTACACCGGATACCAACAGTCCTCCTATCCCGGGCAGTGAAAAAATCTGTTCAATGAGGACTGTGCTTCCAATCGCTCCCGCAAGTGAGTTACCTGCCACGGTAAGCACCGGAATCACCGCGTTATGAAAAGCATGCTTATATGTAACCGCCTTCGATGTAATTCCCTTTGCATTGGCTGTTGTTATATACGGTGCCTGAAGCTGTGATGTCATGGAGCTTCTTGTCACCCTTCCAAGAAGTGCAAGATGTCCAAGCGACATTATAATTGCCGGAAGCATTATTCTCTGAAAGTACTCAGACACATTAGAATAGGTTCCAACAAATGAATATCCCGGAACGAACTTAGCTACGATTACAAGTGTCACAACACATATCAGGAA
>JBNMLM010000020.1:0-24996 GCA_050874845.1 Eubacteriales bacterium
TAGTTCAGCCAGTACTGGTGCTGTATCTTAAGTCTTCCCGATACAAGCTGGTCAAGTGTGAACATGAACTTATTGTTCACATCAAAGACAGCCGATACTATGAATGTTCCTATAAAACACCACAGGCTTGTAGGAACAACAGCAGCGCTTATAATCTGCTTAATCTTATTTCCCACATTTCCAAGCCTGTCAAATATCTTGAGGAATAAAAATACTACAAGTAAAAATACTCCCAACATCATACCCGTCATGCTCTTCGTCACACAGTACACCGCATAGAAGGCATACGCCGAAAGCAGGAAATACAGCACATTCAGCTTCTTATAATTCAGATAGAATATGAGTGCGACATTCACAAAAACATTAACCATAAAATCGTTGGGATTCTGGAAACCGAACGAATATGTCAGACCATCATCGTACTGATCCTTGACAAAATTACCCACGATTCCCGCCGTACTTGCGCTTATGAGCACGGTCATACAGATAAGTCTGACAAAAAGCACTTTTTTCATCAGGTCATATACATCTATATTCTTAGCCCCGAGCAAGGTTACAACCGTTATCGTAAACGTGATATATCCCGTCTTTAAGTATATGAACACAGCATAAAGAGCAATAGCAGCCATCACTATAATCTCTTTAAGCGTATACTTTGTCAAAACAAGCTTAATTCCAAGGCACAGCATGGAAAAAACCATAATTATCCTGTATTCCGTATTACCCGAATAGAAACCGAGTGACTTGGCAAATACGAGGCTTAGAAAAGAAAAATAATAAAAAACATCGCTGTTGCGATATGCCCATCCTATTAACCTCTTAACATTATTCATGTTGCTTCCCTTATCTTCTCTTTTTTATTTTTCGATACTGCTTCCATAACCTGTAATTTGCAATAAGGAACACCGTATTAGTGGAAAAATAACGCTTGTACAGTCTCTTAGGCTCCTGAACCAGTCTGTAGAGCCACTCAAGTGACAGCTTCTGCATTATCATAGGCGCTCTCTTTATATTTCCTGCAAAATAATCGAAGCCTGCACCGACACCGACCATGACAGCATTTATTCGTCCTTCGTGCTTCGCCATCCAGTTCTCCTGCTTAGGCGCACCAAGACCAATCCAGACTATATCCGGTTTTGCCGCATTTATCATGTCAACAATCTCCTCATCCTCCTCAGGTGACAACGTCCTGAAGGGTGGCGAATACATTCCGCATATCTGGATATCCGGATGTTCCTTTTCCAATATTCCGCGAAGCTTGTCCAATGTTTCAGGCGTGCTGCCATAGAAAAACTGGCGCACTCCCTTTTCCTTGAATATCTCACCCATGAAATCCGGTCCTGTCACACGGCTGGCATTCTTATAGCCTCTTAGTCTGCACACAATACTTAGCGGACCTCCATCAGGAAATACCATCGCCGCACCGTTCTGTACTCTTCTGTAATTGCGGTTCTCATACGCAGTCACGGTTGTATGAACATTAGAAACACATATATACTTTCCACGCAGCTCCTCAATGTTATCAAGCACACATTTTTTAATCGAATCCATATCCCCGACTGTGACATGAACTCCCAATACGCTGCAATATTCCGGTTGTTTAAAACTCATGCTATCCACCTGTATTTTAACAATATTTTTGCAATATTCTATTTATTATACCATTTTCCAATTCCAAGAGCAACACTTTATTCTCTAAAGACTTCCCTCATTCTTTCAAGAGCCTTCTTTTCTATTCTGCTCACATAGCTTCTGCTTATTCCGTATTCTGCCGCAAGCTCCCGCTGTGTCCTTGGTCTGTTTCCGTACAGACCGTATCTGTATATGACAATCTGCTTTTCCCTGTCCGTCAGTCTGTCCCTGAATGCTTCCATCATCTTTACAATGTCGGCATTGTTCTGCAGCCGTTCCACGACATCCTCATCCTCGGAAAATGTAACATCCTGAAAGCATATTTTATTGCCCTCTTTGTCTGTACCTAAAGGTTCATTTAATGAAATTTCTTTAGAACGCTTTTTTTCGCTCCGAAACATCATCAACAATTCATTCTCTATACATTTGGCGGCATACGTCACCAGTCTGCTCCCCTTTTTTTCATCGAAGCTGTCTATAGCCTTTATCAGTCCGATTGTCCCTATAGAAAGCATATCCTCCGTTTCATACTCACTGCACGCATACTTTTTCACCATGTGTGCAACAAGCCTCAGATTTTTTTCGATAAGAATTTCTTTTGCCCTTTTATCTCCTTTATGAAAAAGCTCAAGATAGTAGCTCTCCTGCGCCGCCGTCAGAGGTTTGTCGAATGCTTTCATCAGACACCTTCCCCATTGCCCAAGGGTTACTATCATTCTATGCCGCAGACAGGTGTGCTGTGCATGACCAACCGCAAATTTCATTCAAGTATTCAGAGCAACATCCGGAACAAAAAACCGGTATGTCACAGCAACATACCGGTTATATTGTGCAGGACGGACGTCCTGTTTCGGACTATTCTTCCCTGCGTCTTAAAATATCATATTTATCAAGCTCTGTTCCAAGATCGATGTAGAGAAGCTCCTTAGGGTGTGGTGCACTCTCACGCTCATTTCCCTCAGCGTCCTTAATGCGGCACACCTTAACAACAAGGTTTCTTCCATCCGGCTTCATAACCTCAATCTCTTCACCGACACTGAACTTGTTTCTCTGCTCTATCGCATACATTCCTTCTGAATTCTTATCTCCCACGATTCCAAGATAGGTGTACTCTCTCATATATACATTGGAATCATATATCTGGGTATTATGGTCAGGCTTTCCGAAGAAGAAGCCCGTTGTGTACTGTCTGTAGGTGCACTTAGCAATCTCCTCCTTGTACACAGGAATCCTGCTTCTGTACAGCTCCTCCGACTTCACATAATCATCAAGAGCCATTCTGTAGGTTCTTGCGACAGTCGCAACATACAGAGCCGTTTTCATTCTACCCTCAACCTTAAGACTGTCGATTCCAGCCTCAACCAGCTCCGGAATATGCTCTATCATGCACAAATCCTTGGAATTGAAGATATATGTTCCTCTCTCATTCTCGTAGACCGGCATGTACTCTCCGGGTCTTGTCTCCTCAACAACCGCATACTTCCAACGGCATGGATGCGTACACTCACCCTGATTTGCATCCCTTCCTGTCAAAAAGCTGCTCAGCAGGCATCTTCCCGAATATGATATACACATTGCGCCATGTACAAAGGTCTCTATCTCAAGGTCATCCGGAATGTGCTCACGAATTTCTTTAATCTCAGCAAGTGACAATTCTCTTGCTGTCACAACTCTCTTAGCTCCAAGCTTATGCCAGAAGTTATATGTTCCATAGTTGGTATTATTCGCCTGTGTGCTTACATGAAGCTCCATTTCAGGAAGCACTTCCTGCGCTATGGTAAATATAGCCGGGTCGGAAATGATAAGTGCATCGGGATGAACCTTCTCTCCCAGCTCCTTAAAATACTCCCTTGCCCCCTCCAAGTCCCTATTATGTGCAAGAATATTGGCTGTGACATAGACCTTTACACCATGCTCATGTGCAAAGCTTACGCCCTCCGCCATCTCATCAATTGTAAAATTCTTAGCCTTTGCGCGGAGTCCAAAAGCCTCTCCACCAATATAAACCGCATCGGCACCATATATAACGGCAGTCCTAAGAACCTCAAGACTGCTCGCCGGTATCAACAATTCAGGTAATTTCATTGTATTCCTCATTTCTGTTTTTTCACGCTAAATGTTATCCCATCACCAAGGGGTATAACACTTGTCACCAGTTCGTCGCAATGCGTCACCGTATAAAGGTATTCTCTCATGCGCGAATGGATAGTTCTGTCACGCCTGCACACGGCAAAACGCGACTGCACGAGATCTCCCTCCTGCAAAACATTGTCCGTTATAAGTATTCCGCCCGGTGATAACAGCCTCAATATATCCGGCAAAATAACGATGTACTGTGCCTTTGCCGCATCCATGAATATAAAGTCATACGATCCGGTAAGCGTTTTTAATAGCTCACCGGCATCCCCCTCTAAAAGAGTTATCACGTTCTCTTTTCCGGATCTTTTTATATTCTCCTTAGCTTTGACAATGCGCTTGTCGTAGTTCTCAATCGTGGTAATCTTCGCGTCTGCGTCAATATTCTCGCTCATAAGGATGGAGGAATATCCGACAGCCGCACCTACCTCAAGAATATTCTTCGGATGTTTTTCAGCCAGAATAGTCTTGAGAAAGCATCCCATCTCCTTGCGAATAATCGGGACACCCTCCGACAAAGCCTCGCGTTCAATCTGCATGCAGATATCGCTGTCATTTCCGGCAAGAGAATGTATATACGATGTTATTCTGTCATCTGTAATCACTTCGTCTCCTTCTCCGCCGCCTCTGCACGGCTCTGCTCGGTAATCGCCGCCATAATTTCCGTAGGCTTCATTCCCGTATTGAGTTCGAAAGTACCTCCCACGAAATATTTACTGTAATTAGACAGTGCAGCCTGAATTCTGAAAAGCAGTGTTCCGTCAATAAGTTCTGCCTTGTCAAGTGCCTGTGCCACATCCTCAATTGACGGATTATCCGGTATAGTAACCGTTTTTGTCCTTGCCATCGAAGGGTCGCTCATGGATGACTCATTAAAAACAGACACCCCGAACCTGAACGCAGCACCACCGGCATAATAGATGAGAATAACTACAAGTGCAAATATTATCATCTTATATGAAATTGTGATTACCGTTTTGACCGCATTTCTAGTCTCCATATAAACCTCACCTCAGAAAATCTATATCCAGCTCTACCTTATCCGATATTGTCCTTGTTATATCCTGAAGCATCCTGCAGACAGACAGTTCAGCCTTAAGGAACTGATTAACCAGAGCATTCTTCCTTATAGCGGAATTCTCCATCTGAAATCTCATTACTTCGTCAAACATATTATCGTTGACATCCATATTCTGAAGTTCAAAATTGCGCTTTCTGTAGTCCCCTACGCGCTCATACAATTCAGGCTGCTCCTTTATCTTTGCAAGGCACTCTAAATACTCCCTGTATTCTTCACTCGCGAGTATTGCCTGCACCAGTTCCTCAGTCTTTATATCTATCGAACTATTGTCAACAGTTCTGTTTCTGCTGTCACCCAATTATGACACCTCCATGATGATAGGTAAAATCATAGGATTTCTCTTCATCTTCTTCCAAAGATAATCGCTGAGATCATCCCTGATTATGTTCTTTATCTTTCCCCAGTCGCTTATATTGCGCTCAAGGCATCTGTCAACGGACTCACGAACAACACTCGTCGCATCCTCAAGCAATGTCTCTGATTCCCTCACATACACAAAACCTCTTGTCACTATATCAGGCCCGGCAAGAAGCTCATTTGTGTACTTCTCAAGTGTAAGAACAACTATAATAATACCATTTTCGGCAAGATTCTGCCTGTCGCGGAGCACAATATTTCCAACATCTCCGACGCCAAGACCATCAACAAGGAGGCTTCCCGCAGTGACTGTGCCTGTCTTTCCTGCACTCTCCGCTCCAAGCTCAAGGACATCACCCGATGAGAGAATGAACACATTCTCCTTAGGGATTCCCAAGGATACAGCTAAATCCGCATGTGCCTTGAGGTGTCTGTACTCACCATGTACCGGTATTGCATACTTAGGCTTTACTATTGAATACATGAGCTTAATCTCTTCCTGTGAAGCATGTCCTGATACATGAGTATCCTGAAAAATAACCTTGGCACCCTTCATTGAAAGCTCATTTATAACTCTGGCAACAGATTTCTCATTTCCCGGAATAGGTGTGGCGCTCAGGATAATAACATCACCCGGCTTGATTGTAACCTTCTTGTGAATTGAAGCCGCCATTCTTGAGAGTGCAGCCATCGACTCTCCCTGACTTCCGGTTGTGATAATCACTGTCTGGCTGTCCGTATAATTCTTAAGCTCATCGGTCTCAACAAGCATTCCCTCAGGAATATCAAGATATCCCAGCTCACTCGCCACATTGATTATATTCACCATGCTTCTGCCTTCGACCGCAACCTTACGGTTATACTTAGCCGCAGAGTTGATAATCTGCTGTACTCTGTCAACATTGGAAGCAAATGTAGCTACAATGATTCTGCTGTTCTGGTTATCGGAAAATATATTATCGAAGGTCTTTCCCACTGTTTTTTCAGACATTGTATAGCCTGTACGCATGACATTGGTGCTGTCGCAGAGCATTGCGAGAACGCCCTTCTTACCTATCTCGCCGAATCTCTGTAAATCTATCGGCTCTCCGAATACAGGCGTGTAATCAACCTTGAAGTCTCCTGTGTGAATAATTATTCCAGCCGGAGTGTAGATTGCAAGCGCACATGCGTCCGCAATACTATGATTGATTCGTATAAATTCAATTCTGAAATCTCCAAGCATAATATACTGTCCGTATTTTACGACCTTACGCTTGGTATTTCCCATAAGATTATGCTCCTTGAGCTTAGTCTCTATAATACCCATTGTAAGCTTGGTTGCATATATAGGCTTATTAACTTCTTTTAAAACATAAGGGAATGCACCGATATGATCCTCATGACCATGGGTTACGACAAATCCCTTTACCTTGTCTATATTATCCTTTAAAAATGTAACATCAGGAATTACAAGATCAATTCCCAACATATCGTCATCAGGAAAAGACAGACCGCAGTCTACAACAATAATACTGTCTCCATACATGAAGGCAGTCATGTTCATTCCAATCTGCTCCAATCCGCCGAGTGGAATTATCTTAACCTTTTCAGTTGTATCCGTTTTCAAAAAAACACCTCCAAAAATCACGCTCTTCTTCTATTCTTCATCATCCAAAAGCTGCTCAAATATCTTGAAAACAGCATCAAGCTCTTCCTCATCATCCACGAACTCATATAATGCTTCCTCAGACTCCGCTGCAGCTGTATCCTTGAGGATAAATACTGCCTCGCTGTCATCGTCATCATTCTCACTGTCATATATGGTAGTATCATCTGTGGCAACCAAAATATAGTCTGCACCATTAACCCTTGTAGACTCAATTATCTCAAATTCTACCTCTTTTCCATCATCTGTCTGAAATACAAGCTTTTCCGTATCTGCCATTTTTTAACTCTCCTGTTCCTGTTTTTTCTTAAATGCAAGACTGTCAAGATATCCCTGAAGGATAAACTGTGCCGCCAACATGTCAACGTATTCTTTTCTGTTCTCCCTGCGGACTCCCGCCTCCATCATAGTACGGTCAGCCGCAACAGTTGTGAGTCTCTCATCCCACATAACAACCTCAAGTCCAAGGCGGCGTTCAAGCTTCTCCTTAAACTCCATGGTACTCTCTACACGAATTCCTTCTGAATTATTCATATGCTTAGGAAGTCCAAGTACAATAGTGGAAATATCATACTCCTCAACCAGCTCTTCTATGCGTGCCAACGTCTGGCGGAGCTTATTTTCTTCCTTTCTCCGGATAATCTCCACTCCCTGGGCAGTAAGCATAAGCGGGTCGCTAACAGCAACACCCACTGTCTTTGTTCCATAATCCAAACCCAATATTCTCATTTTTACAGTCCTTTAACTGAAATATAATTTTTGAGAAGCTCCTCAACAAGCTCATCACGTTCAACCTTCATAATAAGGCTTCTGGCATTATTATGGCTGGTAATGTATGTAGGATCGCCCGACATGATATACCCTACTATCTGATTGATAGGGTTATATCCTTTTTCGGTGAGTGCCTTGCATACAGTATTCAGAATATCAGAAACCTCTATATGCTGTTCATCCGCTACTCTAAAAAATTGTGTATTTGTCATGTCCGACATAATCTTCACGTCCTTTGCACTATACATTTTATCATAATATAATTTTTTCTAATTTGCAATAGCCACCTTGGATATTACACTATCTTTTCCAAAAATACCTGTTATTATTACCGGTATCTCAGCATTTATTTTTATATCCTGTGCCTGTGCGCAGTCAAGGGAAATATATACCTTGACATATCTTTTTGTGTGTCCTACTGCATATTTTATGCCGTCGCACTCAACATATTCCTCGACTAAGACTACCTCTGCGCTGCCGGCAAAGCTCTCCCTGTATGCTCTTGAAAGCTCCTCGTCAAGTTCTATAAGCGCATCGCTTCTTTCACTCTTTACACTGTCCGGAATCTGGTTTTCCATTCTGTCTGCAATAGTGCCCTTCCTCCTTGAGTACTTGAACACATGCATCTCAAAGAAGTTGATTTCCTCAAGATATTTCCTTGTGATTGCAAACTCCTCATCCGTCTCACCCGGAAATCCCACTATGACATCCGTTGTGATGGCAGGCTTGTCAAAATATCTTCTTATTTTCTCGACCCCTTCACGGAACTCCTCGGTGTCATATCTTCTGTTCATTCTCTTAAGTGTCTCATCACAGCCACTCTGGAGCGACAAATGGAAATGCGGGCATATCTGCGGTATCGCAGAAAGCCTCTCAAGGAATGTGTCCGTTATGATTCTCGGTTCAAGCGAACCAAGTCTTATCCTGTCAATTCCATCAACGGCAGCTATCGCCTCAAGCACCTGCAGAAGTCTCTCCGCATTCGGAACCGGCTGTGCATTGTACTCCGTATTGTCAAAATCAAGTCCGTAGGAGCTAAGATGTATTCCCGTCACAACAATCTCATGGCAGCCACTTTCCGCAAGCTTGCGCACCTCATCAAAAATATCCTCAATTTTTCTGCTTCTGACTCTTCCTCTTGCAAACGGAATAATACAGTATGTGCAGAACTGATTACAACCATCCTGAATCTTTATATAAGCCCTTGTATGTGCCAGACTTGCATTGATTTCAAGATTTTCATATTCCCTGGTCTTATTTATATCAATAAACGAGTTATCTATATTTCTTCCTTTGAAATACTCATCAAGAACTTCTACAATCTGTCCTTTTCTATTATTTCCGACAATTATATCTACTGCCTCATCCGCAAGAAGCTTTTCTCCCGCTTCCTGAACATAACAGCCTGCCGCCACAACAACCGCATTCGGATTGTCCTTCTTAGCCTTGTGAAGCATCTGTCTTGATTTGCGGTCGGCTATATTGGTCACGGTGCAGGTGTTTATAATATACACATCCGCTGTCTCACTTCCAAATTCAACTATCTCATATCCTGCTGCTTCTAATAGCTGTCTCATGGCTTCTGTTTCGTAAGAATTTACCTTGCATCCAAGGTTATGTAATGTACATTTCATAAAATTTAGTACCTTCTTTCTGACATTTTGTATTGACTTTTTTTGTCCAAAAATGTATCATTGAGTTAATAAAAATTATCAGGAGGTTGTACCATGACAACAGTTCAGATTTCACTTAATTCTATCGATAAGGTTAAGTCATTTGTTAACGATATCACTAAGTTTGATGTCGATTTTGACCTTGTTTCCGGCAGATATGTTATCGATGCCAAGTCTATTATGGGTATCTTTTCCCTTGACCTCAGCAAGCCTATCGACCTGAATATTCATGCAGAGGAGAACGTTGATACAATTCTTTCAGTTCTCGCTCCATATCTTGTGTAAGCATTTTACATATACCTACATAGGATACGCGTTTTCTTTATAAAGGGGGTTCCGCATTGCGGAATCCCCTTTTGAATTTACATTCAATAATAATTTTTATTCAACCCATATTGTCTGTGTTGTCTCTATTGCTGTCTTTACAAGCTCATCTATCTTTTCCGAAAGCTTAAGCTCCGATTTTTCAATAACCTTTTTATTAGGCTTTGTTACAGGGTGCTTTGCGACAAATATCGTACAGCAATCCTCATACGGAAGTATGGACGTCTCGTATGTTCCGATTTTCTCAGAAATATCTATAATCTCCTGCTTGTCAAAGCCGATGAGCGGTCTGATAACAGGAAGCTCACATACTGCATTGGTAACAAGCAGGCTGTGCATTGTCTGGCTTGCCACCTGACCTATGCTCTCTCCTGTCACAAGTCCAAGGCAGTCGGACTCTTTAGCAAAATGCTCCGCAATCTTCATCATGTAGCGTCTCATAATTATTGTGAGCTCGTCATGTGGGCACTTCTCATATATATACAACTGGATATCCGTAAAATTGACTACATGAAGATTTATCGGACCTGAATACTGTGTCACGATTCTCGCAAGGTCGATAACCTTCTCCTTAGCCCTCTCGCTTGTATATGGAGGTGCATGGAAGTATACGGCATCAATCTTGACACCTCTCTTTGCAACCATATATCCGGCAACCGGGCTGTCAATACCGCCGGATAACAGAAGCATTGCCTTGCCGTTGGTTCCGACAGGCATGCCTCCCGGTCCCGGTATAAGCTCCGTATAGATATTTATTCTGCTTCTTATCTCAATATTTACATAGATATCCGGATTGTGGACATCAACCGTCATTTCCGGCATCGCCTCAAGAATCTTCTCGCCCATCGCCATATTGATTCCCATGGAGTCAAGCGGATAATTCTTTCTCGCACGTCTTGCGTTGACCTTGAACGTCATCTTCTTTCCCTTGTACATGGTTCTGAGGTAATCAATGACATCCTCTGCAAGCTTGTCGAAGCCCTCATCCTTAACCTGAAGCATAGGGCATATCCAGAGAATACCGAATACCTTCCTAAGTGCATTTATGGCATCCTCATCATCGAACTCACTTGTTCCCTCTACATATATTCTTCCGTTCTCCTTCGTCACGTCAAAGGTTCCTTCAACCTTTTTGAGAGCGTGGCGTATCTGATGAACAAGCATGTCCTCAAATATATATCTGTTCTTTCCTTTTGTACCGATTTCGCCGTACTTTATCAAAAACGCTTTGTACATATTTCCTCCTTCCGCGTGTGGTGTAATTACAATATTTTTATACCATACGTTGTGTAGTTTTACCGGTACACTTCCGGACACGTTCTCACTCCTTCGAACACGTAGCGGCGCGTAAGCGGCTACAATACAGCCGCTAAACGCCGACGCGTTCGAAAGGGTCCGGCAGCGCACCGGTAAAACTACACAACTGTTTAATGGCAGATTCTAAATAGTAATTATCTTGTTAATTTCTAATGTCTTGTATATCTTCGAAGCATAGGCACCAATTCATTGAGCGCGTCAAGCGTTGTGTCAAGCTCCTCCTTGGTGTTCAGGGTGCACAGGCTGAAGCGGATGGTTGAGTCTAAGAGGTTATTCTTAACTCCGATTGCCTTTAGTGTACCTGAGAGCGCCGGCTTGTTGGATGAGCAGGCTGAACCTGATGACACGTATATTCCCTTGTCCTCAAGAGCATGTAAAAGCACTTCACTTCTCACATCCTCAAAGCTTATACTTATGACATGCGGCGTACCCTCATGTCCCCTTTTTCCGTTGAAGGTTGTTCCCGGAATTTCAAGCACCTTTTCCACAAAATATTCTTTAAGCTCATAGAGCCTTTCTATCTTTTCGTCGAAGTTCTCATAGCACATCTTCGCCGCAAGAGCCATTCCGGCTATTCCCGGCACGTTCTCTGTGCCTGAGCGCATTCCTTTCTGCTGTCCGCCGCCGAATATTATAGGATTTATCTTTGTCTTGTCCTTGATGTACAGAAAGCCCACTCCCTTAGGTCCGTGAAGCTTATGCGAGCTCACCGACATAAGGTCTATATTCTCCTTTTTAGGTATAATGCGGTACTTTCCAAACGCCTGAACCGCATCCGTGTGGAATATAATCTCCGGGTTATAATCTTTTACAATCTGAGCCGCCTCCGCAACAGGTTCAACCGCGCTCACCTCGTTGTTGGCATACATCATCGACACAAGTATAGTCTCCGGGCGCAGAGCCTCCCTCAGCGCTTCAAGCTTCACACAGCCTGTGGAATCAACTGGAAGGTATGTTACCTCGAAGCCATTCTTTTCCAGAAACACTGTTGTCTCTAAGATAGCCGGGTGCTCAATCATCGTCGTGATTATATGGTTACCACGCCTCTTGTTCGCCATGGCACAGCCTATCAGTGCCGTGTTGTCCGACTCTGTTCCGCCTGATGTAAAAAGTATTTCCTTTTTATCACATTTTAGTATTGAAGCAAGAGTTTCCTTCGCCTGCGTTACATAGTGCTCCGCCTCAACACCCTTGTTGTGCTTAGAGGACGGATTGCCATAGTCATCAAGCATTATCCTGCTCATCAGCTCCACAACCTCCGGGTAAACCGCTGTTGTCGCCGAATTATCCAAATATATTTCCGATTTCATATTTTATCCCGATTCTGCCGCCATGCTGCGGCATATTTTTCAAGCGCTTTCCTTGGCGCTAGTTCTCCAATGCGTATGCAAGCATTGACAGGAACGAAAGGCCTGCCGTCTCCGTCCTTAATATACGCTTTCCAAGCGTGATCGTGTGCATGCCAAGCTTTCTTGCAGCCTCTATCTCGTCATCCTCAAAGCCACCCTCAGGGCCTATGAATACAGCCACACGGCTCCCCGGTGCGATTGAGCCTACAAGCCTTCGCGTCTCAGTCATTCCGTTCTCATTCTCATACGGAACAAAACAAATGTCACACTCGGATGCCTCCTTTAGTGCAAGTGCATAGCTCATCACAGGTCTGACCTCCGGTATAAGTGAGCGCTTGCTCTGCTTTGCCGCACTCTCGCTTATCGCATTCCATCTTGGAAGCTTAGCCGCAGCCTTCTTGTCATCAAGCTTTACAACAGAGCGCTTCATCGCGACAGGCACAATCTGTGATACCCCAAGCTCAACAGCCTTCTGGATAATAAGCTCAAGCTTATCGCTCTTAGGAAGTCCCTGATACAGTATCACCTGACACGGAAGCTCAGTATCAGGCACATCCCTGTCAATAATATCAAACACAACAGCATTGTCCGTATATTCACTAAGCCCGCACATAAAGTTGCGCACTGCGTCACTCATCTGCGTATTGCGCACACTTATCATAACCTCGTCGCCGTTTTTTAAGCGTATTACATTCCTGATATGATTGTAATCCGCCCCGTCAACGTATATTTTGTTGTCGTTTATCTGGCTCTCTTCAACAAAAAAATGATACATTTTTATCTCCTGACAGCCGTAATTGAAACCCAGTCTCCCTGATGTGAGACATCGACAATCTCAAACTCAGGATTCTCCATAATTGTATTCTTTACAGCCTCTTCCTTCATATCAATGATACCAGATGTGATAAATACACCGCCATGCTTGATATGCTGTGCAATCTCCTTTGACAACGGCATGATGACATCAGCCAGAATATTCGCTGTGACAACATCGTATTTCTCATAGCCGACTTCGTCCTGAACAGCCTTGTCATCTATTATGTTTCCCTGTATAACCTTGAAGATATCCGGCGAAAAACCGTTAGCTTCCATATTCTCAGCGCTCGCTGTTATGGCATTCTCATCAAGGTCGGTTCCTATAATGCTTCTTGCGCCAAGCATCTTGGCTATGACAGCAAGAATACCGCTTCCGGTTCCGACATCAAGCAAGTCCGTCTCCGGTGTCACATACTTTTCGAGCTGCTTTATGACAAGCTGAGTTGTCTCGTGCATGCCCGTTCCGAATGCGGTACCCGGGTCAATATTTACAACCATTCTTCCCTGCATGTCCTCAGGCACAGTCTCCCATGTAGGCTTAATAACAATGTCCTTTACCATGAAAGGCTTGAAGTACTCCTTCCAGTTGTTAACCCAGTCCTTGTCCTCCGTCTCGGACTCCTCTATCGTGCATGCTCCGACATCGACGAAGTCCTTAAGTTCCTCAAGACCATTCCTTACATTGTCAAGCAGCTCTTCTGTGACGTCATCCTCATCAATATAGAAGCTCACATAGCCGATTCCCTCATCAGGAGGAAGCTCAGGAAGAATATCTATGAACATAGCCTTCGTATCCTTATCGGAAAGCTGTACATTGTCCTCAACCTGAACGCCGTCTATTCCAAGCTCGATAAGCATACCGCTGACCAGGTCCTCAGCGGCAGTTGTCGTAGTTATTCTGAATTTTTTCCATTTCATAATCAGTTCTCCAATTCAGCTAAATTCAGGTAATACCCAGTGGATAGCATACCCGTTGGGTATTATACCTAAGCGGTAATTATCCGGTGGTATTACCTAAGCTTTAATTATAAATCACAATTATCCGATAAGAAACGCCTTGTATCCAAGCATTGTCTCATATACATCCGCCTTACTTACAATCTCCCATGGTGCATGCATTGAGAGAACAGGGATTCCTGAATCAACAACCTCCATGCCGTACTGTGCAAGGATATATGCGATTGTTCCGCCACCGCCTACATCAACCTTGCCAAGCTCTGCTGACTGGTAATTTACCTCATGCTTCTCAAGCATGCTTCTGAGTTCGCCTAAGAATTCTGCATTACAGTCATTGCTTCCGGACTTTCCTCTTGAACCTGTAAACTTATTAAATACCATACCTCTTCCAAGGAATGCCGCATTCTTCTTCTCGAAAGCTGCTGCATAGAGTGGGTCGAATGCAGCGCTTACATCGGATGAGAGCATCTTGGAGTTGGTGAGTGCTCTTCTTAACTTAATCTCAGAGTAATCTCCGAGACAATTGAGTACTTCTGCAACCATATTCTCAAAGAACCTTGAGTGCATGCCTGTTGCGCCGACGCTTCCTATCTCCTCCTTGTCAACCAAGAGGCATACGCTTGTCTTGTCCACATCCTTTACGTCAAGCATAGCTATAAGTGATGTGTATGCACATACTCTGTCATCATGGCCATAGCCCATAATCATGCTTCTGTCCATGCCATAGTCTCTTGCCGGACCTGCCGGAACTATCTCAAGCTCTGCGCTGAAGAAATCCTCCTCCTCAATGCCATACTTCTCCTTGAAAATACGAAGCATTGCCGCCTTAACACTTTCCTTTGCTTCCTTATCATCCTGCTTGTCATCTTCCTTCTCAGGTATGCTTCCGATAAGAATATCAAGATTCTCTCCTTCTACAACCTTAGCGCCCTTCTTCTCCATCTGCTCAGCTGCAAGGTGAATAAGAAGATCTGTCACTCCAAGTACAGGATCATTTATATCCTCTCCGATAACCACATTGACTGTTGAGCCATCCTTAAGTGCAACAACACCGTGCATTGCGAGTGGAAGCGCAACCCACTGATACTTCTTAATTCCACCATAATAATGTGTATCAAGAAGAGCCATATCAGAATCCTCATATAACGGATTCTGCTTTACATCTATTCTCGGGGAATCAATATGTGCTCCGAGAATCTTCATACCATTCTCAAGAGGCTCCTTGCCGATATTAAAGAGAGCAAGTGTCTTTCCCATGTGGCATGCATATACCTTATCACCTGTCTTTAACTTACCGTTCTCAGCAATAACCTTCTTTAAATCTCTGTAGCCTGCGTTTTCAGCAATCTTAATTGCCTCTGCTGCGCACTCTCTTTCAGTCTTGCAATCTGAAATGTACTTCTTGTAGTCCTCACAAAATTTAAAAATCATTTTCTTTTTGGCTGCATCTGAAACAGTCCATACATTCTTTCTTTCCATTTTTACATGTACTCCTTTATTATAAAATATAAAATAATATATTTGATACTCTGATACAGTTGTTTCTGTTAAAAATATCTTTACCACAACCTTATTGCAGCTATCAGATTCCAAGATTGATTACGTCATCATCTGTTCCTGAATCTGCTTCGTTCTCGCCTGAGGCTTCCTGTTTCTGTGCTCCCTCAGTCTCACTCTCAGCTTCTTTTCTGAAATCCTCTACCTTATCCGGACTGATAACAGGAAGTTCATCCACATTTCTGACTCCAAAGCTTCTAAGGAAGCTTTCCGTGGTTCCAAACAAAATAGGTCTTCCCGGAGCATCTAATCTTCCGACTTCATCTACAAGACCATACTCCACAAGCTTATTGACCGCATGATCACAGCTTACGCCTCGTATACCCTCTATCTCCTGCTTTGTAATAGGCTGCTTATATGCTATAATTGACAATGTCTCCAAAAGGACATCCGTAAGTACCTGTTTCTTAGGCTGTGCGGCAACCTTAATAAGATATTCATACGTCTCCGGCTTCGTGCACAGCTGGAAGCTGTCACCTAGCTCTATGATTTTAATTCCTCTGTCTTCCGCCTCATATCTGTCCATCAGATTATGTATCAGCTTTACCGTCGTAGGCACATCCTGTTCAATAGCGGCTGCCAGCTTCGCTGTCTCCACCGATTCTCCCATGGTGAAGAGCACCGCCTCAATAACTGCATACATCTTCTCTATACTCATGGCTGTGCGTTATCCTCCCCGGCAAACATAGTTTCATCAAATTCCGTACTCTTGACCGTTATAACAATGTCGCCTTCACGGCTTTCCTGCTCGACAGTGATATTTCCCATCTTGATAAGCTCAAGCACAGCAAGAAATGTCACAATCACCTGAACCTTACTCGAAGCCGATGAAAGAAGCTCCCTGAATGAGAAATGCTCATGTTCCATGATAAAATCACGGACATACGACATCTTCTCGTCAAGACTTACCTCCTCCTTCTCAATCCTGCCGAACTTACTCCTTATCGGGTCAAGCTTATTCTCCTGACGCTTCATTATATCATCGAATATCACCCTCAGCTTGGCAAGGTTCATATCCCCCACAAGCTCTTCAAGGTTAATCGGCTGTCTATAAGCTGCCACCTCATCAGGAATGGTGGGCTTTTTAAACAATGACTTATCGGCATCCATATACATATCTTTGAGCTCATAAGACATATACTTATACATCTTATATTCCAGCAATTTTTCAACAAGTTCCGCTCTCGGGTCTTCCTCCTCGCCTTCCTCATTGACTTCCTTTGGAAGAAGCATCTTAGACTTGATATCAAGTAGTGTAGCTGCCATAACAAGAAATTCACTGACAACATTCAGGTCTTTCTTTTCCATTCTGTTGACATATTCCATATACTGCTCCGTGATAAGCACGATAGGTATATCATAAATATTAACTTTATTTTTATCAATAAGATGCAGCAAAAGGTCAAGTGGACCTTCAAACACCTCAAGTTTCACTGGAATTGCCATCTATTCTCTACCTCTTGTCAAGCACTCCGGGCAACATATACACTGTGCCTATATTGACACAGCAACCCACATTAAATAATCATACCGCAAAAAACGAACTATGACAAGTGGCAAATTAAAATCTTAAAAACATTCACTTTATCTGCAGTGAAGCACAGCCGTCACAAGCTCCGGCGGATTATTTATGCGGACATTGATCGTGTGCGTCCCAAGCCCCCTGCCAAGCAGCATGGTGCTGTTCTTCTCATGGTACTCCCCTCCATCATAGTGTGGAAACATAGTGTAGTCCGGATTGAGAACTCCGCCCACAAAAGGAAGCCTTATTATACCTCCGTGGACATGCCCTGAGAATACAAGGTCTGCTCCCCATGCAGCATATTGTTTAAAAAACATCGGATTATGCGCTATCAGTATGCCATAGCCATCCAGAGACATTCCAATGAGCCCTGATATATAATCCTCCTTCATTGCCGGTCTGTTCCTTATAAGAAAGAACTCTTTGCCTATCTCAAGCCCATATATGTGTATCAGCTCCCCGTTTTTCTTGTAGTCCACATGTCCGTTATTTAAAATCTTAACCCCTGCTTTTTTGAGTGCCAGCATGAGCTTATTGTATCTGTCACCATATTTTTCGGTATATACCTTGACTTTCGTCTCATGGTTTCCATTTGCAAAAAATACCGGATATCTGTCCGCCAGTCTCTTTAAAAGTCCGACAACTTCATCCGAGCCATCCGAATGTTTTCGTGTGAGCAGATCTCCCGCCACTATTACAAGCTCCGGTTCCTGCTCAACAATCATCCCATATAACTTCTCAAGTGAAATTCCATACACATTATCGTGAAGATCACTCAGCATAGCTATCTTTATCCCGTCAAAGCTGCGCGGCAATTTTTCGGAATAAACATCATAGATTGAATTTACTATTTTTTTCATGTAATGTCCGCTTTCCTGTTTTCAATATTTATATTAAACACACTTTTTGATTGTCATTTTGTCCCAATTCGCATATACTGTATTTATAATGTCTTTTGGAAAAGGAACAAATCTTATGATGAAACTCGTTTTAATGATAGCAGAAATTGTGGCAAAAGTGAAGAAGGACAAGGTAAATATGTACTCTGCGCAGTCATCATTTTTTATCATTGTGAGCTTTTTCCCTTTTATAATGCTGCTTTTGTGTATACTCAACTACACCAACATTACAGAAAGCTATCTGCTGACATTCGTATATGAGCTTTTGCCTGCAAAGACACAACCGCTTATCATTTCAATAATCAACGAAATATACCACAGCTCTTCTTTTACACTTCTGTCTGTCACAGCAGTGTCGGCAATATGGGCTGCCGGAAAGGGGTTCGTGTCAATCATACAGGGATTAAATGACGTGTACGATACAGGCGGTGAATCCCGCAACTATTTTATTCTCCGCATACATGCCATGCTATATACGATTGCACTTATTGTTGTCATTATTTTCTCACTGGTTCTTATGGTATTCGGAAACCGCATTTTAGAACTGATAAACCTGCATTGGCCGCTGGTCGGCTCCGCTATCCAGTTTGCACTCCGGTTCAAATTTATCATTTTTATCGGTGTGCTTACATTATTTTCTCTGGTACTCTACATTGTAGTGCCTAACCGCAAGTCAAAAATCAAATACGAATTACCGGGTGCCATTTTCACTGCACTGGGATGGAGCATCTTTTCGTATGTTTTCTCCATATATGTAGATATGTCTACCGGGTTTGCAATTACATACGGAAGCCTTGCAACTCTTGTTTTCATAATGCTGTGGTTGTACGCATGCATGAATGTGCTCTTCATAGGTGCAGAGATAAACGCACATTTTCAGGGAATCCGGTGATTGATTGTCAGCCCGGGCTGCGATAACACCGGGCGAATATGCAATTTTACATATAAAGCTGCACATTCGCCCGGTCAAAGCATACACTGCTGCAATGTCTGATTATCAATATATATTCACAATATCTATATTGTTATAGAAAAACTCCAGTATGTCATCATATCTCATTCCCCTTTTTACCATAGCCGATACCGCATTCTGGCTCATTCCTATGCCATGTCCGTAACCGCCCCCTGTTATACGATACCCAGCCATATTCCCATCATCATAAAGCTCCTCGATATATATATAGGAACTTGGAAGAAAATCAAAGCTTGTTTGTGTCTGAGTATGTGTCATAATTTTATTTTCTCCCGGTCCTAGCACATATCTTATATTCAATTCCCCTCGCACCATTGCATCGCCGTCCGTTCCGTGAATTATAATACTGCGCACCGCGCCCGAGGATGTTCTCTGCTCTAGCTCAATCGATACGAGTCTGCCGATATAAGGATTTTCAGATGATATATATTCACCATCCGTATTTTTCATAAGTATATTTCCGGGTTCCGATAAATACCTCACCTTCAGGTACTCATTGATTCTGCTCTCAAGGTACTCTCTATCGAGTTCGACACTCCATCTGTAAAACGGAAATTCGTAGTCGTAATCTTCTTCATTTTCGGAACATATAAAGTTTTTAAAGCTCTCCTCATCCGACAAATCAATACTCTCCCCGGATGGGTTTACGGTTTTTTCCTTATATATTCCTCCTTTCTCCCCTCCCCACAATGATAGATCAGACATATAGCCACATGATGTCGAGTAATAATATGCCGCAACAACACCGTCATCGCTTCTCATAACCTGACCGTAGGTTTCCTTGACAGCCTGTGTCGAATCGGGCTGCTCCTTGATATTGTTGTACACCTGATACCCCACGCTGTCATCCACATGTGCTCCATACGCCCTGTATGAGTTATTCATTATATGCCTGTAGGCATAGCTTCTTGCACACACCGCCTGAACCTTAAGTGCCTCCACACCGAAGCCGACAGGCATCTCGCTCGGAACAACATGATAAAGATACTCTTCAAGCGGAAGTTCATTCACGATAACCAATCCACCGTCCTCCGCAGCTATCTCCAATGTTCCGCTGTAATACGGATTCCCATACGAGCGCTCAACGCTCAGCACCGTTATAGTCGTATTAAGTCCGAGTGGCGTCACCTTCACCCTTCCAGCAGACATATATTCGCTGTCCGGATAAATATCTACTAGCTCTCCTCCGGCAATCTTTATAAGCTCATCACCTTTTTGTATGGTAAAACCATTTTCGGATGTGAGCGTTACCCTATCATGGAAAATCGAGCCATAGCTTGTGTTCATTATAAGTACTCTTATATTTTCTGCGTGAAGCTCCTTCTTTAACACCGCGGCACATATTCTGCCATCAGCCACAACGAAATCTGCAAGGTCATATCCAACCAATATATCATTTATGCTCTTTTCTTCAAGCATTCCATAATTTTTGTAGACACGGAAATTATCAGCTATCTCAACCTTACCGTAACCATCAAGTTCTACCGCTGTATTGCTTACCCTGAGCACCTTCCCGCTTATCGTATCATTTTTAATCGTAAGCTGCCTAACTCTTCCCGACTCCATCCCTATATCCGCTATGGTATTCTGAAAGCTTTTATCAAGTCCTGATACATCAAACTCCCTGTACACGCCGGAAATATACGCCTCTATCTTTCTTCCCTGCGCACTGCACAGCCACACGTTATGATAAGTAACCGACTCGTCCACAACAGCAAGCACGTAAACAATATTACTGCCTCTTGCATATACGCATATTCTTTTATCCGAATATGCATCCATATTCAACCCTTCAAAATTAAAACAACCCTCCTCTGCAACACAACTCCACAAGCCATACTGTCGAATCTGTGCTGAGGTCATATTTGCCGGCGTACCGACGATTGTAAGTTCACGTCTTACAACTCCTCCCGCATTGCCATTAACCAACACCATATAATCATATATCTTTTCAAATGACGCCTTCTTTATCCTCTTAGAAGCCTTATTCTTTTTCACATCAACCCCTGTATGTTCAACTATATCAGTTATATCCCAGTTTTTCTGTAAAAGATACTCCCTGAGCTCGCCATAAGTCAATGCAGAATACGCATATTCCGGCTGTATGTACTCCTCATTATCCCATGCTATTCCGGCTGTTTTTTCCAGTTCTTCCATATATTTAGCATACCATTGGGAGCGATTATCATCCTGTGATGGTTCCATATCCGTATCTAACAGCACCAACATTCTTGACGCCAATGCCCTGCTTATATAATTGTCCGTTTCCTTTAATTGAGCCCTCAAAGCGGCTATAAAACACCATACCACAGCCACAGCAATCAATAATAAAGCCATTACTTTCAGGGGATTATGCGACCGAATACGCTCGACATAGTTCCTCTTATATCTGTGCTTTCTTCTAACCTTATTCTCCACTATAAGCTCCCCCTGTCACTTCTTTTCTTATGCAGGCATGACCAACTTCTGCATGCTCTATTGTATTACCATAAACACAAAAGTAGACCCCTTTCGGAGTCTACTTTATTTGAAAATTAATAGATTCTTATTCATATCCCAAAATGCCGTTTCCTACAGTTTTGACGCCCTAGCTCAAGCTAGGTGGGCGACCTCACATAAGCTTCAGCCATCCACTGCAAAGGAGGCTCGACATCCACTTATAAATGTTGGAATCCCATGAACGTAAATGTAGGTTCAAAAAAGTAAGATTGTCGTACACCCCAGGACAAAATCCATTAATCATCTGTTACTATTATATCTTGAACTGAATAAAGTATACCACATCAATGAACATTTAGCAAGATTTTTCTTTACTTACGATACAATATATAGTATGTGAGCGAACATGCCAATCCTTCTGACACAGTATATGGTCCATCTATATTATAACCCTCCCCAAGTGCCAGCAAAGCATCTTCTGTATGATTCCTGCTCCATGGTATTTCCACATATATGGCTCTATGGTCTAAGAAAACGACCTCCTCCATATAGTAAAGGCGCTGTATAGCATGTAGGTTGACCTCTCCATCCGCCTTTTTGTATGTGCGCACCCTGTTAACGGAATCCCATAAAAGATCCGGATTTACAAACTGATCCTCCGTCTGTTCCACGAAAGATGACACTATCCTGTACCATCCCTGATAATCAACTCTGTCAAGCATCTTGTCAACTGCTTTATCCATGTATGTATACTGATAATTATAATATCCGAAATCACCAACATTAGTATCCATATATTCCAGCTCATTTCTTGTCGCCGCTGTCCAGACCATTGGAATTTTACCCGTATTGACTCTCGTAAATACCGTGAGTGAAACCGGATCTATTGTAACAAACGTCTCCACAAATGCAAGCAGTCCCATTGCTGCCGATACACAGATATATTGCTTTTTCGCTTCAAGAGCTCTTATAACCATTACCATCACTATGAGTAGGAAAAGAGTATCCGACAAAATATTATATCTTGTCTGCTTGGCCTCCAAAAAGAATAAAAGGAAGAATGTATACACAAAATACTGTATCAGTATGAACGAA
Organism: Eubacteriales bacterium; assembly: GCA_050874845.1. Classification (GTDB taxonomy): domain Bacteria; phylum Bacillota; class Clostridia; order Lachnospirales; family Lachnospiraceae; genus CAG-882. The sequence continues at coordinate 22,547 of JBNMLM010000020.1, forward strand.
AATACCCTTACATCTATTTCCTTATTCTTTCGCACTGACGGAACCACAATACATATAATAATACATGCAATCAATATCAGAAGCCACAGCCATGAAAAATTTAACACGAAGAGCTGACGCACTTTCATCATAAAATGAGCACTGTTGAACTGAAAGTTCATAGTTCCTTCACCGCCAAGCTTCAATACATCCTTAATCTTATTTCCACCCCACATAGGAATATTGATTATTTTAATAAATGCAGCCACACACACAATCAGAAAAATTCCAAATCCAATATAATGTCCCGGCTTAAGTTTTTTAATGAAGGCTCTTATTCCACCGCTTTTCTTAATATATGCTGCAATCTCATATATAACAATAAAAAACAGCATAGAAAAAGCCATCATTGCTCCAGTCTCTTTACACGTTCCAAGCATTATAAGCCAGAAAAACATCAATATATACTTTCGTGTAAGATATGCACACAATACATATATAAACAATACAGCTAAAGGATATTCCATATGTATAGTTGTGGACAAACCAAGAAAAATCGGATGAATCGACACAATAAAAGCTGCTATCGCACTAACGTAATCCTTTTTCTTTGGAAATATCTTCTTAAATATATAGAACAGACATACCGCAGCAACTGCTCCCATTACCATATACGAATATTGGAATCCCATGGCATTAGGCACATTAAGAAGCTGCCCCAACATTGTTACAAAAATAAATCCGTGACTGATATGTCCGAAAATAAAGCCGCTTTTAAATGTATCAAATAAAATTCCATTCGGATAATATGCGATTCTATCCATCTGTGTATAATAAAGCTGTGCATCCGACCACTGGTATGTGCCAATCATATTAACTCTTATGACAATGCTCACCACAAAAATAATCGCAGAGCAGACCATTGCCGAACCCGGTTTCCCAATCTTTTTCAACTTGAACGCACATATAAGCGTAACTGCAAGCAGAACTGCGAAAACAATAGGATTGATTATATTACAAGTATGCACAAACTTTAAAACATCATCCGTCCACTCCTGCCTGTAATATGAAAACGGTGCAATCGCAAACAACCACACAAACAAAGCCATAATGACTGACAACTGTGCTGTAACGCTATACAGAGTATCAAGCGATTTTTTCTTTTTCATGTTATACATATACTCCCTTCGTCTATCACATTTAGAATAAGACTTTGTAAAGAATATCATACCCATTACTGTTTGTCAAATTAAGCAGCCTGCCATTTTATACGAAAAAGCCGGATGCGAATAATCCGCACCCGGCAAAATTCTCATTATATCTTCTATTCTAATGAACAGAAAGCTCTGATTAGAGCTGAGGACCAGCAGCAACTAATGCCTTACCAGCATCATTTCCCTCATACTTAGCGAAGTTCTTAATGAATCTTCCAGCTAAGTCAACTGCCTTCTTCTCCCACTCAGAAGCATCAGCATAAGTATCTCTTGGATCAAGAATACCTGTATCAACGCCCTCAAGCTCAGTAGGAACCTCGAAGTTGAAGTAAGGAATCTTCTTTGTAGGAACCTTGTTGATTGCTCCGCTAAGGATGCCGTCGATGATACCACGAGTATCCTTAATGGAAATTCTCTTGCCGGTTCCGTTCCAACCTGTATTTACAAGGTAAGCCTTAGCTCCGCTCTTCTCCATCTTCTTAACAAGCTCTTCAGCATACTTAGTAGGATGAAGCTCAAGGAAAGCCTGTCCGAAGCAAGCTGAGAATGTAGGTGTAGGCTCTGTGATACCTCTCTCTGTACCGGCAAGCTTAGCAGTAAATCCTGAAAGGAAATAGTACTGTGTCTGTGCCTCAGTAAGGATAGATACTGGAGGAAGTACACCAAATGCATCAGCAGAAAGGAAGATTACATTCCTTGCAGCCGGTGCGGAAGAAATCGGGCGAACAATATTCTCAATATGGTCGATCGGGTAAGATACACGGGTGTTCTCGGTAACGCTCTTGTCGTCGAAGTCGATCTTGCCTTCAGCGTCAACAGTTACGTTCTCAAGAAGTGCATCTCTTCTGATTGCATTGTAGATATCCGGCTCAGACTCCTTATCAAGTCCGATAACCTTTGCGTAGCAGCCTCCCTCGAAGTTGAATACGCCGTTGTCATCCCAGCCATGCTCGTCATCACCGATCAGAAGTCTCTTAGGATCGGTAGAAAGTGTGGTCTTACCTGTTCCGGAAAGTCCGAAGAAAATGGCGGTGTTCTCACGGTTCATATCGGTGTTTGCTGAGCAGTGCATAGAAGCGATGCCCTTAAGTGGAAGGTAGTAGTTCATCATAGAGAACATACCCTTCTTCATCTCTCCGCCGTACCATGTGTTGATGATAACCTGCTCGCGGCTTGTGATGTTGAATGCTACACAGGTCTCAGAGTTAAGTCCTAACTCCTTGTAGTTCTCAACCTTAGCCTTAGATGCATTGTATA
>JBNMLM010000021.1:0-24134 GCA_050874845.1 Eubacteriales bacterium
CGTATGCAGGAATTTAAGTTTTTATGGAAATATATATCGCGGCATAAGTGGCAGTATATCGGTGGTATAGTTACTTTGTTTGTGGTGGATTTTTTGAATATATATGTGCCGAGATTTACGGGAGAAGCGACAGATGGGTTAACGGCACATACACTCAGCTTTAATGGGCTGTTAAAGATTATAGCCGCAATACTGATTGCCGGAGCACTTATAGCGATTGGACGTTTTTTGTGGCGATTTTTCTTGTTCGGTGCAGCGAGAAAGATACAGTATGAGATAAGAAATGACATGTTCATGCACCTTGAGAAGATGTCGGTTGAGTACTATAACGAGCACAAGACAGGAGATCTGATGTCTAGATTTATCAATGACCTCAACTCCATCCGTATGGCGATAGGTATGGCTGTCATATCGGCGTTTGATGCCACGGTCATGGCTGTTATGGTTATATGCCAGATGATATTTTATGTCGATTTGAAGCTCACGCTGCTTGCAATTATACCTATGATATTCATTTTTGCAGGTGAGTTCTACTATGGTGCCATTATGGAAAAGCGCTTTAAGGAGAAGCAGGAGGCTCTGTCGGATCTGACCGATATGGTTCAGGAGAGCTTTTCGGGGGTTCGTGTTATAAAGGCATTTGTTCAGGAGAGAGCGGAGCTTAAGGCATTTTTAAAGTATAATGACAGCACAAGAGATAAGAATATGAGTGTTGCGAAGCTTCAGGCGGTAGTGATGCCGCTGCTTGATGTCATCATTGGCGTGAGCAGTCTTATAACTCTTCTCTACGGCGGTTATCTTGCGCTTGTAGGAGATATAACACTTGGACGTTTTGTCGCATTCAACCAGTATGTGACTATGCTTGTATGGCCTATGCTTGCGGCAGGTGAGAGCATTACATCTATATCACAGGGACTTGCCTCGGCAAAGCGTGTGAAAGAAGTCTTAGATGAAAAACCGGAGATATTCGATGATCCTGAAGCGGATAATGTTGAGAAGATTGACGGTCATATAACCTTTAACCATCTTACATTTGTACACAACGGACATTCGGAGCCTACACTAAACGATGTGTGCCTTGATGTGCCGGCGGGAACTACTCTTGCCGTAATTGGAAGAACAGGCAACGGAAAGAGTACACTGGTTAATCTTCTGCTTCATCTGTACAACACGAAGCCGGGGATGATACTTATAGACGGAAGGGATATAAACAAGATTCCGTTAAATGTGCTAAGAGCCAACATTGCGTATGTTCCGCAGGATAATTTCCTGTTCTCAGACAGTCTTAGAAACAATATCGCCTTTGGTGCGGACGGCGATGACATGGACGAGGTTATAAAGGCAACCAAGGCGGCATGCATACACGACAATATCGTGGCTTTCCCGGATGGCTATGAGACGATAGTCGGCGAGAGAGGAGTGACCCTCTCCGGCGGACAGAAGCAGCGTAGCTCAATTGCGAGAGCGCTTATGAAGGATGCGCCTATACTCATCCTTGACGATGCACTTTCGGCTGTCGATACCGACACGGAGGAGCATATCCTCAACAATCTCAAGGAGAACAGAAAGGGAAGGACAACCATAATTATTGCGCACAGAATTTCCACAATACAGAATGCGGATGTGATTATGGTGCTTGATGACGGAAAGGCTGCCGAGATAGGAAATCACAATGAGCTCATGGCTAAGAACGGAATCTATAAGAGCATGTTCGACAAGCAGCAGCTTGAAGCGGCAAAAGGACAGACGAGCGGGGAGGTGGCTGAATAATGAAAAGACTTTTAAAATATCTTAAGCCACATGTGCTTACAATGGTTATCGTGTCCGTTATGGTGCTTCTCATAACTGCGGTTGAGCTTTACAAGCCTATAATAATCGGTAATGCTATAGACTACTATATAAATGGTTACTATAATCCGTATGCTATTGTCGATGAGAATGCGGCAGGAGCTATACGCTACGGCGATGTGTATATCAGCAAAAATTATGACGCGGCTTCATATAATGGACCATTCTACCAGATGTTTCTGTACAATGACCGCTACTACATGGCGGAGAACATAACAACGGATGAATGTGAGATTTTAAAGGACGCAGGGCCGGAGGTGCTTTCGGGTTATGTTGACGGAGCGCGGTGCCTTTCAAGGGATGAGTTAAAGGAACTAAGGCATTTTGATTTTACAGGAATATGCCACGCCGCGCTCCTGTACCTTGGCGCGCTGCTTGCCGGATTCGTACTGAATGCATTGCAGACATATCTGTTGCAGAAGCTAGGACAGGATATAATCTATAAGATGAGGGAGGAATTGTTTTCACATATACACAGTCTCTCACTCAGCTTTTTCAACACACAGCCGGTCGGCAAGCTTGTCACCAGGGTGACCAACGATACTGAGGCGGTCAATGAGATGTTCTCAGGTGTGCTTGTAAGACTTTTTAAGAATATTGTAAAGATTATCGGCTATGCGGTGGTCATGCTCTCAATTAATGTAAAGCTTGCTGGATATTCATTTTTACTCCTGCCGGTAATAGGCGTGCTCACATTCGTGTTCAGACATCTGTCGAGGCAGGCGTACAGAATAACAAGAAATAAGATTACGGATATAAATACATTCCTCTCGGAAAATATATCGGGCATGAAGCTTATCCAGATATTCACGCGGGAGAAGGAAAAATATGACCAGTTCGAGGAGAAGAGCATGGGACTTTTCAAGGCAGGCTTCAGGGAGGTAATGATATTTGCCATTTTCAGACCTGTCATCTACTTCCTGTCGATTGTGGCACTTGTCATAATCATCGGACGCGGAGGAAGCCTTGTGCTCGGAGGTGCAATCTCAATAGGTACGCTTTATATTTTTATAAACTATATAAGCTCCTTCTTCGACCCGATTCAGGAGCTTGCAGAGCAGTTCGGAACACTCCAGTCATCACTTGCTTCAGCTGAGAAGATGTTCCAGATTCTTGATGTGAAGCCTGAAATTGTCAATCCGTCACACCCTGTCGATGTCAAGGTTGACGGAAAAATTGAGTTTAAGAATGTATGGTTTGCTTATGAGAAGGACGAGTATATATTGAAGGATGTAAGCTTTACAATCAATCCGGGCGAAAAAGTAGCTTTTGTCGGTGCAACCGGTGCCGGAAAGAGTTCAATTCTCAATCTTATAGGACGTTATTTTGATATACAGAAGGGTGAGATTCTTATTGACGGTGTCAACATCAAGGACATTGACACGGATGTGCTGCGCAGTGCGATAGGACAGGTACAGCAGGATGTGTTCCTGTTTACCGGTGACATAAAGAGCAATATTTCACTCAGAAATGAGAATATAACTCTTGATGAGATTAAGGCTGCGGCAAAATATGTCAATGCAGACAGCTTTATAAGCAAAATGCCGGGCGGCTATGATGAGCCGGTTACGGAGAGAGGTTCAACGCTCTCGGCGGGACAGAGGCAGCTCATATCCTTTGCAAGAACACTTGCATACAAGCCTTCGATTCTTGTGCTTGATGAGGCTACAGCCAACATTGACACAGAGACAGAGAGTCTTATAACGGAGGCTATGGAGAAGCTGATGACCGGAAGAACTACCATCATGGTAGCACACAGGCTCTCAACCATCCAGCATGCCGATAAGATTATGGTCATGGATAAGGGAAGAATCGTTGAATCGGGAAATCATCAGGAGCTTCTTGCACAGAATGGCGTGTACAGAAAGCTCTATGACCTACAGCTTGCGGCAGAGGTGACGAGGTAGGAATAAAATAACCTTCGGGAATGCCTCTTAGGGTGACGCGGCAGCAAATAAGACCTTGAATGAAATGCAGCAAATAACTGTATTCATTCAAGGTCTTATCTTTAATTGGCAGATTTATTTTTCAATAAATTAAATTCTATAATCATATTTCCGGATTTGAGGGCTTCTGCCGAAACCGGATTGGCTTTCAGCTTTTAGTTATTTCTTTATTATCAGCGGAAGGAGCCTGGACTTTATAAGTGAGCCGAATGACATTACTATCATTGCGATAAGCTCAATATAAAAACCGATGCTAGGATATACCTTTATCGCATCCGAAAAATATTCCAAACCGCCAAGCACATCTGAAATATCACTCTTGATACCTATTAATGTTATAATAAAGAATGCCAGAGCGACATAAGATGTAATTCTTGCAAAAAGCTTCTTGCCGAATAGATTGGCTGCTATGTATACGAGAAGCACAATGGTGATAAATACGGCATTGCTTGTGGTTCCGGAAAAGAAGTTGACAGACTGTTTTGCCTTCTCACCCAAAAAATCTACCTTACATGTAAGATAAGGTAAGAAAAGAGCGATAAATGCAACTACAGCGGCTATAAGCCCTGAAAAGTAAATGTTCTCCTTTACAATTGAAAAATCCATGTTTCCGATTTTAAAGGATACGAGCGGTCTGCCCGGTGCAGCAGGGGCAGAAGCAGCGGATGAAGTGGCAGCAGTCTGAGCTGGAGCGGCTATTCTGGCTCCGCAGCTGCCGCAGAATAATGCGCCATCTTCAAGTTGTGTTCCACAATTTGGACAAAACATAATAAATCCTCCTGTTAAATTTATAAAAAATTAATATTTTCTATTACATTAACACAATAAAGTGTGTGTGGCAATACCTAAATGCTATGATGTTGGGGGCATATTGAATAGATGTATTATGCCAGCCGGAAGTGTGACAGAATTTCAACAAATTGTAGAAAATAAAATGTATATATGTTATAATAATAAAACTGTCAAAACAACGAAATTATTTTTTGATGGAAAAATAAGAATAGGAATAAAGATTATGGAAGTAAAAAGTAAAATAGGACAGGCTGTGCTTGAGTATCTTATGCTTACTCTTGCAACGCTGGTTCTGGTAGTTGGTGTGTATGTGTTTAAGTTCCCGAATAATTTTTCGTTCGGGGGAGTCACTGGTATATCTGTCATTTTAGGCGCGGTTCTGCCGTATTCACCGGCGTGGTTTACATTTGTCATCAATATGGTTCTTCTTGTTATCGGATTTATCTTTCTTGGGAAGAGCTTCGGAATAAAGACGGTGTATGTGAGCGTGCTTACATCGGTTGGCTTAAGTCTGTGTGAGAAGCTTTTTCCGATGGATGGTCCGCTCACCAACCAGCCTGTGCTTGAGCTTATATTTGCTATAGTTCTTCCGGCGGTCAGCGCAGCAATCATGTTTAATATGAATGCCTCAGGCGGCGGCACGGACATAATAGCAATGATACTTAAGAAATATACAAGCTTCAATATCGGAGTGGCTCTTTTTATTGTGGATTTGGCAATAACAATAGCGGCATGTATGGTGTTTGATATTGAGACGGGTCTGTTTTCGTTTGTCGGACTTATGGCAAAGACTCTTGTAATCGATGGAACCATTGAGAATGTCAACCTGTGCAAATATTTTACGATTATCACGGATTCACCGGATGATATTGTGCTATTCATCCACAATGAGCTTGGAAAGGGCGCGACTACATTCAAGGCTGAGGGTTCATTTACACATAAGCAGAAGTATGTAATTCTAACTGTATTAAAGAGAGGACAGGCGGTCGAGCTTCGTAATTATATCAAGCTCAACCACGGAAAAGATACATTTATTATGATAACAAACAGCAGTGAGATTATCGGAAAAGGGTTCAGAGGTTTGAACTGAAACACATTGACTAATGTAAGAAATAGAGATATATTTACTAATAAGTATTTTATAGAAAATGCATAGTGCATGAGGCGTGAATATGCGCTTGCATGACGGAGGAGATTATATGGGAAAGATTATTTTGACGGGTGACAGACCTACCGGAAGACTTCATATAGGTCATTATGTGGGCTCTCTTAAAAGAAGAGTGGAGCTTCAGAATTCAGGTGAGTATGACAAGATTTTCATAATGATAGCTGATGCGCAGGCACTTACAGATAATGCCGACAATCCGGAGAAGGTAAGACAGAATATTATAGAGGTTGCACTTGATTATCTCTCAGTTGGACTTGACCCGGCTAAATCTACTTTATTTATACAGTCGCAGATTCCGGAGCTTACTGAGCTCACATTCTATTATAGCAATCTTGTAACAGTATCAAGACTTCAGCGCAATCCTACAGTGAAGTCCGAGATACAGATGCGTGGCTTTGAGACGAGTATTCCTGTCGGATTTTTCACTTATCCGATAAGCCAGGCTGCCGATATTACGGCATTTAAGGCGACTACCGTTCCTGTAGGTGAGGATCAGCTTCCTATGCTTGAGCAGACCAAGGAAATCGTCAGAAGCTTCAACAGAATATACGGCGATACGCTTGTTGAGCCGGAGATTCTTCTTCCGGATAACAAGGCTTGCTTAAGGCTTCCGGGTATCGACGGAAAGGCAAAGATGAGCAAGTCGCTTGGCAACTGTATCTATCTTGCCGAGTCCGAGACAGATGTAAAAGAGAAGATTATGAAGAACATGTACACCGACCCGACACATATCAGGGTTGAGGATCCGGGACATATTGAGGGAAATATGGTATTCACATACCTTGACGCTTTCTGCAAGCCTGAGCACTTCGCAGAGTACCTTCCGGACTACGCTAACCTTGATGAGCTCAAGGCTCACTACATGCGCGGCGGTCTTGGCGATGTCAAGGTCAAGAAATTCCTTATCAATGTGATGAATGAGGAGTTAAATCCTATCCGTGCCAGAAGAAAAGAGTACGAGAAGGACATAGCCTATGTATATGATGTGTTGAAAAAGGGCAGCGAGGCAGCAAGAGAGGTTGCCGCAAAGACACTTGACGATGTGAAGAACTCAATGAAGATAAACTATTTTGCAGACCAGGCTCTTATCGATGAGCACATCAGAAAGTATCAGGGATAATGAAAGAGATATAATTTCATATCCGGATGGTATGGGGCTGTCCGGAGCGAAAATTATATAAATAAAAGCAACTATATTTTGAGGAGGTACATTGAAATGGAAATCATTTCGGTAGCAGACAAGAGATTTAAAAAGTACGGAAAGGTTATTAAGAACATTGATTTTAGCCCACTTGTTGAAGAGATGAAAAAGACAGAGATTCCTGATGGAGTAGTATATGAGCCATCGGTTGAGAAGCTTGAGAGTCTTGAGGTTGCACAGGAGATCAAGAATAAGTTTTTCGGTGAGCTTCCTATACAGATAGGATACTGCAACGGACACAACCAGCTTTTAAATGCGGCAGAGTATCACAGAAGCTCAGAAATCAATGTTGCGGCGACAGATGCAATTCTTATTCTTGGAAATCTCTGGGATGTTGAGGATGACTTTACATACGATACAGCTAAGATGGAGGCATTCTTAGTTCCTGCCGGAACAGCGGTTGAGCTGTATGCCACAACACTTCACTATGCACCATGCGGACCTGATAACAAGGGATTTCAGGTATCTGTAGTGCTTCCGAAGGGCACGAACTATGAGCTTGCAACACAGCATGCCAACTGTCCTGTATGTGGCGGTGAGGATGCGCTCATCACAGCTACCAACAAGTGGCTTATAGGACATGAGGAGGGTGGACTTCCTAAGGGAAGCTTTATCGGACTCAAGGGAAAGAACCTTAATGTAGCAGAATAAGAGGTGGCATGCGGTGCGTACCATGCAGTTTAAGATGGAAAGGCCGGGGCAGGTAGAGGTTGGACAGATAGTTGATATCACGGAGGGAAAGCTTCCGTCCAGCTTCTATTATACAATAGAGCCTGCTGTGGCAATGTCCGGCAATTATCGTCTTGCAGAAAGACTTATGGCGAGACAGGGAAAAGTGATTGATGTTGAGGAGACTCCGAGAGGATTCTTCGTGACATGCGAATTTAATGAGTGATGAAAAGGGCAGATACGGGAAATTATCCTGTAGCTGTCCTTTTGCTTTTTGGACACCGGTGTCCCAAGCCGCCACAGCCTGCGCAGTCTCAAAATATTTGAGTTGTATCTTGACATGCAGATTATATCATGTATAATAGTGGATGGTTTAGCGTCACTAAACTTTTTGTTTAATTATTTGCATTATATGATGGGAGGGACAGGCAGTGCGAATCGGAAGTAAGATAAAAGAACTCAGAGTGTTGAAGGGTCTTACGCAGGAAGAGCTTGCAGACAGGGCAGAGCTGTCGAAAGGCTTCATTTCACAGTTAGAACGCGACCTTACTTCACCATCAATTGCAACCTTAGTGGATATTTTGCAGTGCCTTGGCACGGACCTTAAGACCTTTTTTGATGACACGGAGGATGACCGTGTCGTATTTAAGAAGGAAGATTATTTCGAAAAGACGGATACTGAGCTGCACAATGTAATTGAATGGATTATCCCGAATGCACAGAAGAACATAATGGAGCCGATAAGACTCACGCTTGAACCGGGAGGTTCTACCTATCCGGATAATCCGCATGAGGGCGAAGAGTTCGGGTATGTGCTGTCGGGTTCGATAAGTATTATTGTTGGAAATAAGAGATATAAGGCGAAAAAGGGTGAGTCATTCTATTTTGAGCCTAAGTATAAGCATTATATAGAGTCAAAGAGCGGAGCCGTCATTATATGGGTAAGCTCACCGCCAAGCTTTTAAAGATATTTTCAGTATTCAGCTACTAAGTGGTATGGGAGGAAAAACATGAGCAACAAGATAATTGAGTTAAAGGGATTGACGAAGAACTTTGATGATCAGCAGGTACTTAAGGGTATCGACTTAAATATATATGAAAATGAATTTCTTACACTTCTTGGCCCTAGCGGATGCGGTAAGACTACAATATTAAGAATAATAGCGGGCTTTGAGGAGCCAAGCAAGGGCGAACTGCTTTTTAACGGAATTGATATTTCCAAGGTTCCGCCTTACAAGAGAGAGATTAACACAGTTTTCCAGAAGTATGCTCTCTTTCCTTTCCTGAATGTCCATGACAATGTGGCATTCGGTCTTAACCTTAAGAAGGTTGACAGGTCTGTTGTAGACCAGAAGGTGAGCAGAATGCTTAAGCTTGTTGGACTTGAGGGCTTTGAAAAGAGGGATGTAACACTTCTCTCCGGTGGACAGCAGCAACGTGTCGCCATTGCGCGTGCACTTGTAAATGAGCCGAAGGTTCTTTTGCTTGATGAGCCGCTTGGCGCCCTTGATGCAAAGCTCAGAAAAGAGATGCAGTTCGAGCTTAAGAAGATTCAGAAGGAAGTCGGAATCACATTTATTTTTGTCACACACGATCAGGAGGAGGCACTTTCGATGTCGGATACCGTTGTTGTAATGAATAATGGTATCATTCAGCAGATTGGTTCCCCGGAGGATATCTACAATGAGCCGGAGAACAGGTTTGTTGCGAATTTCATCGGAGATTCTAATATTATAGAAGGAAATATGATAAGGGACTGTCTTGTATGCTTCGATGGCATAGAGTTCCCTTGTGTTGATAAAGGTTTTAAGGACAACGAGGAGGTTGAGGTAGTACTCCGACCTGAGGATATAGATATAGTTGAGCCTGAGAAGAGCAAGCTGAAGGGAAAGGTTGCCTCTATCGTATTTAAGGGTGTTCACTATGAGATTATCGTTAGAACCGACCGCCGTGATTACAAGATTCATACAACAGATTACCATGAGGTCGGAAAGGCTGTCGGACTCAGCTTCACGGATGAGGACATCCACGTAATGTACACTATGGAAAACTAATTTGGGACAGGGGCAAGACCCCGGTGTCCCAGAGGTTGGGACACCGGGGTCTGACCCCTGTCCCAAGGAAAGGATATTATGAAACAATTTAAAAATCTGGTAAGACCGTATCTTATATGGTCATTCATATTGATTGTTGCGCCTTTGTTTCTCATTGTGCTGTACTCGGTTACGACAGGGGGAAACAGCCTTGTAAATATTCAGTTTACCGGGGATAATTTTAAAAAGATTTTTGAACCTGTTTATATGAATGTTTTTATACGTTCCTTCAAGTTAGGTGCAATCACCACGATAATAAGCCTTGTAGTCGGATATATGCTTGCGTACGTTATCTCAAGGTTCAGCGAGAAGGCGCAGAACATACTTATACTTGCAGTCACAATACCTACATGGATCAATATGCTTCTGCGTACCTACGCGTGGATAAGCCTTCTTTCGGACAATGGTATCATCAACTCGTTACTCACGTTTCTTGGGCTTGACCCGGTTACGATGATGTACACGGATTTTTCGGTTATAATAGGTCTTGTGTGTGACCTGCTTCCATTTATGGTTATACCTATTCACACTTCTTTGGCAAAGATGGATCATTCGCTTATTGAGGCGGCTTATGACCTTGGAGCTAAGCCTGTCACGGCATTCTGGAAGGTAACATTCAAGCTCTCGATTCCGGGAGTAGTAAACGGAACGATAATGGTGTTCCTGCTCTCTATATCGAGCTTTGTCATTCCGAAGCTCCTCGGAGGCGGACAGTACGTGCTCATAGGAAACCTTATTGAGGAACAGTTCATTTCCGTAGGTGACTGGAACTTCGGAAGTGCTATCTCAATGTTACTTGCTGTGGCAATTCTTATCATGATAAGAATTATGAAAAAAATCGATCCTGATGAGAATGGAGGTGCTTAAGCTTGAAGAAGCGTGGAAAGTTAGGCTCAATAATATATATAGCAATCTGCTTTGCATTTTTCTATATACCTATTATCGTGACCATGGTGTTCTCGTTCAACTCATCAAAGTCACTTACAAGATTCACGGGTTTCAGCCTTAAGTGGTATCAGGCACTTGTTGAGGACAGAAATATTATGAGTGCCGTCGGAGTATCACTTAGTATTGCCGTTATAGCAACAGCAGTGGCAACGATACTTGGAACTATAACAGCCATCGGTCTTTCGAGAAACCGTAAGGTTGTCAAAGAATGGCTTATAAATGTCAACAATATTCCGATTATGAACCCGGAGATAGTTACGGCAATCGGACTTATGATTCTCTTTTCATCAATGAAGATAGAGAGAGGCTATGTGACGATGCTTCTTGCACATATATGTTTTTGTACACCTTATGTGATAACGAGTGTCTATCCGAAGGTGAGAAGCCTTGACCCTAACCTTGCCAATGCGGCGATGGATTTGGGCGCGACACCGTTTCAGGCGCTCACTAAGGTCATCGTGCCGATGATTAAGCCCGGAATATATGCAGGTATGCTCCTTTCGTTTACGATGTCGCTTGATGACTTTGTTATCTCCTACTTTGTAACCGGAAACGGAGTAGCAAATATCTCTATTGTCGTGTATAACATGACAAAGAGAACCAACCCTACAATCAACGCATTGTCGGCGATTGTTATTGTAATTATCATAGTTACGCTTCTTATCGTTAATCTTGTCCCGGAGGCAGTGAAGAAGAGACAGGGAAAAAAAGCTGAAAAGAATAAGAAGCTGATGCAGGAAAATGTAGAGTTAAAATAGATTTGAATAGAATGAAAAAATTTAATTAAAATGTAAAATATACTGCCGGACATATAATACGATTATACGGTTCAATATAAAAGCTATATTTTTATAATGCCTGTATATATCGCAGCAAAATGGCAGGATGGAGGACTGAAATGAAGAAGAAAATAGCAGCATTAATATTATGTGTATGTATGGCGGCACTTGCCTTAAGCGGATGCGGATCATCGGGAAAGAAAACTCTCAGAGTGTACAATGCCGGAGAGTATATTGATAAGACACTTTTAACAAAGTTTGAGAAGCAGTATAACTGCAAGGTGGTATACGAGACCTTTGATTCTAATGAGTCACTTTATACAAAGGTTATGAGCGGAAGCAAGTACGATGTCCTTATTCCATCGGATTATATGATAGAAAGACTTATCAAGGAAAATTACCTTCAGCCGGTAGATTGGAGCCTTATAACCAACAAGGACAATATTATTTCAGATTTGTACGGAAGAAGCTTTGACCCGGAAAACACATACTCAGTACCTTACTTCTGGGGCTCTGTAGGTATTCTCTATGATAAGACTGTTGTGTCTGAGGAGGATGCGAAGGAGGGCTGGAACCTTCTTTTAAATGAGAAGTACAAGGGTGACCTCTATATGTATGATTCAGAGAGGGATTCATTTATGATAGCACTCAAGACACTTGGATATTCAATGAACACCAAGAATTATTCGGAGCTTGATGCCGCTTATGAGTGGCTCTGCAATCAGAGAGATATCATGGATCCTGTCTATGTAGGTGATGACGTTATTGACAATATGATTTCGGGAAACAAGTCAATTGCGGTTGTATACTCAGGCGATGCTGCTTATATCATGTCTGAGAACGATAAGCTTGCATATATTGAGCCGGAGCAGGGAACCAACATCTGGTGTGACTGCATGGTCATCACAAAAGACTGCACAGACACAGAGCTTGCCCATCAGTTCATGAACTTCATGCTTGATGAGGAAAACGCTCTTGCAAATACCGAGGAGGTTGGGTATTCTTCACCGGTTAAGTCTGCGTTCGAGGCAATGCAGGAGGATGTTTATAAGGGCATAAGTGCTTATGTAACAAGAGTCGGTTATGATAAGGATGAAGTATTTGCATATCAGGAGACAGAAATTAAGTCATACTGTGCAGACCTTTGGACGAAGGTTAAAGCTCATTAATTACCTGAGAATAAAAAATATAGAAGGAGAACGTGCTGGCTGTGGTGTGTTCTCCTTTATAATTTATCAATAAAAAATGAAAGTTGGTCAATTTTTATTGAAAAAAATTAATTAAGCAGTATAATGGGGATATACATAAAATATATGTATATACGGAACGTGTGGGAGAACAGCCATACTTACATTATTTAAGGTGAAGGGAGAGCTAATATGAACAAGACGTACAATATTTCGGTAGACTGTATCAATTGTGCAAATACCATGGAGGATATTGCCAATAACACACCGGGAGTCATAGATGCAGCTGTCAGCTTTATGACACAGAAGCTGGAGGTTGAGTTTGAGGATGGACAGGATGATAAAAAGGTAATGACAGAGGTGCTGAAGGCCTGCAGGGAGGTTGAGCCGGACTGTAAGATTGAATTTTAATAAATCCGGGACAGGGGCAGGCTTTGGTTAAGCTGCCTGCTCCATAAATAGGTGAAGGAGTGCCATGCATACACAAAAATCAATTACAATAGTATCCAACAGAAGGAAAAGGACACTTTCAGTCAACCATATACTTTATATTCACATGCGCAGAAAACATGCAGATGTACACATGGATAACGGAGAGGTCATCGAGACAAGAACAACTTATAAGGAATTCTGTGATATGCTCGGGGATGCTTTCATTGAGGTCAGAAGAGGTAATCTTGTATCGGTTATAGCCATACATGATGTGACGGATATGGTAAATCTTAATAACGGTATGGCAGTGGAATATACGATTAGCCGAAAAGAGGAAATAGAAAACAGATTATATCAGAGACAAAGAAATATTATTATGAATTTTTCAACGGAAGGAATTCCCGGTTCGTTTGAGGAATATCGTGAATATTATAAAAGCTATGAGAATATGCCGTTTGCGTTTACGGACATTGAAATGATATTTGATGATGGCTGTCGTGCTGTGGACTGGGTGTTCAGGTATGGAAACCAGGCACTTGCCAGGCTTGAAAAGGTGCCGCTTGATAAACTTATAGGAAACCGGTTTGGAAGTATTTTTCCGAATATGGATTCAAAGTGGCTTCGCTGTTATGAAAGGGCAATACTTTTTGGTGAAATTTTAAGCATGAATGAATATAGTCCTGAGATAGATACCCAGCTTGTCATATTATGTTTCCCGACGTTTGAGGGGCATTGCGGCTGTGTCTTATTTGATGCTGACAGTATACGGCATATAAGCAGTGTAAGCGGAGAAGGTAGAATCGCTAAAATAGTGTTAGGAAAATGAGCACCATATCAGAAATGATATGGTGCTTTTTTGCGGTCTTTTATGGTAATTGCGATTTTGTACCGCTTTAGACATAAAAAATTAGTTTTGTACCACTTTATTTTGAAATTTGTACTAATTTAGCTTGAAATTTTAAAATAAAATATTGCGTTCTGATTTTAGGGATTGTATAATTCAAAATAAATAAAAAATTATTAGCATATTGCTCAATTCATTTTAAGGAGGAAGATATGAGGAAACTGAGGAAACGTGGAAAACGTTTTTTATGCCTGGTCATGTCAGCGGTGCTGCTTCTGGGAAGTGTGACCGGGTGTGGTAAGAAGGCAAATAAAAATAACGTTACAGACAGTGAGACAGTGACAGAAGCTACTGAGAATATAACTGATAGAGAAAGTGAAGCTGAGTCCACTACCGGGAAGCCGAGCGAGCCCGCGACTGAGAAGCCGACGCAGAAGCCGAGCGAGCCTGCGACTGAGAAGCCGACGCAGAAGCCGAGCGGGTCTGCGACTGAGAAGCCGACGCAGAAGCCGAGCGAGCCGGCAACGGAGAAGCCAACGCAGAAGGATACAGAACCGGTAACGGAGAAGCCGACCGAGAAGGATACAGAGCCTGCGACGGAAAAACCGACTGATAAGGAAACAGAGCCTGCGACGGAGAAGCCGACCGAGAAGGAGACAGAACCGGAGACGGAGAAGCCGACTGAGACAGAGCAGGATGAATATACTATCACAATAGGTAATGCGGCAGCAGATGCCAAGATTAAGCAGCTCACCAGGAAAAAGGGAGTAAAGCTAAGCAGTATCAATGGCCCATATATAGACGGGAAGCTGTTCCTTGGCTGGTATTATGACAGTAAGCTTACAGACAAGGCAGCGGCTGACGATGTCCTTGACAGAAATATGACGCTCTATGCTGATTACGGTGATGCCATGCCTATAAATGAGGGCGGCAGTCCAAACTATATCAGTGCGGTTGAACAGGATAGAGATTTTACTATTTATGTTACAACAGATACAGCGAAAAGAGCAGCGGCAGACGTAGATAAAGTGAAGGCTGCATTAAAGCTTACTAATATAACATCTCCTGAAAGAACAGATGACAGTAATACGCTTGAAAAGGATGAGCTTTTAGTTGTAAAGACAGCTGCAGGCAGATTTTCTGTCAAGGTAAACGGAGGTTTCAGGGCAGGTGATACATATAGGCTGGAGATTACAGATAATGATATAGAGCTCACCTTTGAAGGGCAGACCAAGGATGTAGTATACTATAATTTTACGATAAAGAAGGATGAGATATTAAACCTTTCTCTAAATACAGGTGTCAAATATCTCGCTGCTTCAGAGCTGGAAAAACAGTATGCAGACAATATTATGGCATATACAGGTCTGTATACAGCCGAGAAGGATGCACAGACAGGTGAGACTGTATATAAGCCGACTAATGCGACAGGAGCCTTTACATACAAAGCAGGAGAATATATTGCAGGAGATGTAATAGCAGTATATACAGGAACAAAGCCTGATGAGAGAACACTTGACACTTCACTTGATGAGGCGGTTTCATATATCGAAATTACCATGGTTGAGAGCGATGGTGATATGGCAGTATATTCATATAAGTCTGCAAATGCGACGGATGTACTGTTTACACCTGATATTATTCCGGTTGATATAGACAACGGTGACGGTGTGACCGGCTGGACGGAGGCTGCGACACAGGCTGCGATAGGATATTTTGAGATTGAAAATTCCAAGCTTGATTTCACGGATACGATGTATGCCAATATGGGGCTTGACTTCAATACGGTTGTTGAAGCCGGAGATTTTGTTGCATTCTTCTCCGGTGAGTATGGCAACGATGCCGCACAGCAGAAGGGCTATGGAAGAATAACCAAGGTTGAAAAGGTCAAAGGCGGCAGAACGAAGATCAGCTATGAGACAGTAAGCTATGATGAAGTGCTTGCTGCGATGGATATCTATAATGAATCACAGCTTACACAGGCACAGTTAAATTCAATCGATGAGCAGCTCATCGTATCAACTATAGAAAATCAGGTTATTGAGAGCGGATTTGCACAGGAAGCCGGCATGTACCTTGCAACTCTGGCAGTTGAGACGGATGAGGTAAAAGACTTGCTTGGTGAGAGCGAGCTTACCATCAAGGATTGTATGGTAACATATGCAGACGGAACACCGGTGTCAGATGGTGAGATTATGCTTACGGCAGAGAATACTGCGAAAACGAATCAGCCAACGGTAACTGTCAATGTGTCCAGAGATCTCGAACACTTTGAGGAGGGTTCAGGCTTCCGTGTGGAAGTTGCACTCAAATATGCATTTGATGTGCAGAAAACAGGAAGTAAGAACAAGGTTGCCATAGAGATGACAGCAGTGTTTGAGACAGAGGTTTTGCTCGGCTTTAGTGCAAACGGCGGCGCCGTATGGAAGATGAAGTGGATATTCCCGTATATTTATGACTATAAGATGTCGGGAAGCATTGACCAAGGGCTCTACACAGGTATCGCTATCACAGCGACAGCCCAGCTTGATGAGGACGAGCCAGAGAATACCTTCGGACCGGAGCTTCTTGAACCGGATGGACTTGAGGACTACGCACAGCAGCTTATTGATTTAAGCGAATCCATTAAGAATATGATGGAGGAGAACAAGCAGGCAGGTGAAGAAGGTGAAGAGGGAGACGACGATGATGGTGAGTCGGCAGGCACGGCATCAGGCGGACTTCTTGAAAAATATGAGAGGTTTATTTCTGCGGCAAATGATAAGTGGATTGACCTTATAGAAGCACCTATATTCGCAGCGGAAGGTTCATTAGATCCATTCTATGTGACGGCATACAGCATTGATGTCAAGTTTGTTGTATCCGCCAACATGAGTGTGGCAATAGGTATGAGCTTCCAGTATGAGAAATCACAGAGACATACCTTCACAATGATGCTGTTCCATAGAAATCAGAGCAGCTCTGAGACAGTTGATTTGTCCACAGAATATTTCCAGTTTGATTTCTATGTGATGGGGACTTTGGGTATCAGGGCAGGTGTGAGAGCTAAAGTATTATTTGGTTTGTTCAGCACGAAGCTTGCCGGTATAGGACTACAGCTTGAGGCTGGTGCGTATGCAAGATTGTGGGGATATTTCTATTACTGCATGTCATGGGAGAAGGGCAAGGATATAGAGAGTTCGGCGACGGGTGCTGTTCTTATGGAAATCGGAGCGTACCTTGAGGTAAATCTTGCCATGGAGGTTATGAACGGAACATTCTCCTTCAATCCTTCGATATACAGCAACGAATGGCCGATATGGCATGTGGGTGAACGCGAGAATGTGCTCGATTTTGCCTATGATGAGGAAGGAAAATGGACTGAGGAGGATGATGGAGAAGAGATTGAGTACAGCATTCCTCTAAGCTTTGATATGGTTCGTACAAGAACCATGGAGGTTCCTTCAGAGATATTCCGCATGAGATATATGGATTTAAAGGAAGGCGGAGAGGGGTGTCTTACCTATGATGGCAATAAGAGGGCAGGCTTAAATGCTGCTGCGTCGGAATATGATGACGAGGAGAGATTCTTTGTTGAGATGTCTGACCCGCATTTTAAATATAATCCGGTTGACAATACAATCACTGTTGTGCCTGAGGAGGGCGTAGGCTCATATGAGGGAACAATGACAATCACATGGAAGCAGCCGGATCTTACCTATGCTTCTAAGACGATAAGCCAGACCTTCAATATCACATGGGTTGACCCGGATGCAGGCTACTGCCTTGCATTTGATACAAAGGGCGGCAACGTAATCAAGACTAAGGTATATGGAATAGGCAAGGAAGTAGAGAAGGTTGAGAACCCGACAAAGATAGGTTACGCATTCGGTGGCTGGTACAGCGACAAGGCTTGTACAAGAGCAGAAGCGGTACCTTCAACTATGCCGGCACATGATGTGACACTCTATGCAAAGTGGATTCCGATACCGAATGTATATACTGTAAGACACTACTACGAGTCACTTGGTACACAGTATGAGCTTACTGAGACGACTAAGCAGTATAATGTATATGATGTGGATGAAGTCAGTGGAAAAAAGACCCGCAGGGACTATATCTATACGGATGATGTGCTGAAGGCTGAGGATCTTGTAAGAGATAATAAGATAGTGCCGGAGGGCTTTGAGATTGACTGGTCTTTAACAACCTCCAGCATGTCGGTTGCACCGGACGGTTCAACTGTTGTTGATATCTACTACAAGAGACAGATTCATTCCGTAACCTACAGCATGGGTGAGCTTAAAGACAGTGACAATCCTGATGTGGTAATCAGATACCGCTACGGAGAGACTATATATGTTCCGACTTACTTCATGCTCGGATATACATTTGAAAACTGGGAGAAGGAGTATGGCAATCCGGCGGAAAGTGATGTGTCCGAAAACAATAAGAGTATAATCATGGGTGTTGAGGATATAAAGTATGTCGCTAAATGGAAGGCAAACGATGACACACCATATTATATAGAGTATTACATCCTAGACGAGTCATCCGGAAAGTATATCATGTTAGGCGGTGACAATGGAAAACTCTATAAGGAAGGAACCACAGGGACAAAAGTTTCTGTGAGTGCTAATGTTCTCAAAGATATTGGTTATACGCTTAATTATGCAACAGTCAATGGAAGGGGTGCTGATCTTGCCTCTACCGGAGAAATTGATGCGTATGGCAAGCTGACTATCGCTTACTACTATGAAGGTAAGAATTACTATATTACTTATGACCTTGATGGTGGAGAATTCTTAGGTGATGATGTAAATAAATATCCTTATATGTATACACATGGATTTGCATTGGAGCTTAAAGATGTAACCCCTGTAAAGGAAGGCTACAGCTTTGTAGGATGGTTAGAAGGCGATGAACCTGTTACAAGTATTCCTTCATACCGTGTAGGAGACATTAATCTGACTGCAGAGTGGCGTGCTGACAGGGGGGACATTGCTTTATATGATTCTGACGGGACGACACTTGGAAATATAAGGGCGACCTATGGTGAGACAGTTCCATCACTTGGCAGCATACCTGTGAAGGCAGGCTATGATTTTGCAGGCTTCTACACTGAGGAAGGTGAGGAGTACTATGATGCAGCAGGAAATGGAAAGGTAATCTGGCTGGGAGCTAAGGACATAAGGCTAAAGGCTTCATGGACGGCTAAGAGGCTTACAATCAGCTTTGATGTAAATGGAGGCGATACAGAGCCTGCCTCTATTGAGGGAACATATCTCGATAATTATCCGGCACTTCCTACACCTACAAGACAGGGTTATAGCTTTGCTGGCTGGACTGTGGAGAATGACGCTTCAGGAAATTATGTGACAGCGGATACAGTAATAAGTAATTCGGATGCACATACGCTTGTAGCACAGTGGAAGAATGGCACCAACACCCAGTATACAGTTGAGCGCTATGTCGAGAAGGCAGCAGATGGGAATATTGATGGTACGGATACAGAGACTAAAGAGTATGTATTGTATGATAAATCGATTGGATATGGGACAACCAATAAGGATGTTGTAATAAATGCTTCATTATACGGCATTGCCGGATATGCGTTTGATGGGAATAATTCACAGAATGTTCTCACCGGAACGATAAAGGCAGATGGAAGCACAGTATTTGCTCTCTACTATAATATTAAGCCGGCTGATTGTTTCACGGTGACATACGACTATGGCAGGGATGATATGCCTTATAAGACACTGTATGTCAAAGATGGTGAGACTTATGGACTGCCGGATGTAGGCACAACAACAGACGACCATATGAAGCTTGTCGGCTGGAGAGATGATATAGGTGTATTTAATAAAGATAATTACGCAACTATCAATCATAGTGATGCACATTACACTGCTGTGTGGGAGAAGGACGAGTATACTCTGTATTACAGACTTTTAAAGGATGGTTTTGACGAGGATTTTGTGAAAGAGACATATTCCTACAACGAAACAGACAAGCTTATGGGTGAGTTGTTTTTGCTTGAGCCTGTGAAGGATGAGAATGGAAATATCATTAAGTACTATAAATTCACAGGCTGGAACACCAAGCGGGATGGCAGCGGAAAGATGTATATGCCGGGAACGAGCTTGTCGGATGTAGAGCTTGTAGCTGATGAAAGTGATTATGGCAGAAAGTCATTGTATGGACAATGGGAGTTAGTTGATGTGCCGGAAGGCATGACACCATACATAGTTGTCCACAAGGTAGAATTTTCCGGCGGAAACGGATATTTCAGGTATTACACTCTGAAGTTTGGTAAATATGAGGAGAGTACCGATGCTGTGTCCTATGAGTTCAGGGACGTAAAAGCACAGGATATCAACCAGAAGAAGATAGGTGTGGATATTGTCACGCAGCCTGCTCCTGATGAAGCTTATGATAGCTTTAATAATGTATATTATGCTTATGAAGGTTATACGGTGGTTGAAGTTGTGTACGATAGAATTTGGCATACATTTACCGTGAAGCTTGATAATGGCGAGAATGATATTGTAATTAACCAGTTGGCAGGATGGTATCTGAACAGAGATAATATTCCTTCTGCACCTTCTAAGACAGGATATGAATTTGCCGGATGGGATTATGAGATACCGGAGTGTATGCCGGAATATGATGTAACTCTGACAGCGAAGTACAGGGAGACAGACAGGCGTGCTGTTACTGTCAAGTATTACATGCAGAACCTTGACGGAACCTACAATGAGACACCGGAATCGACAGCGGTTATATATGGAAAGACAGGTACAGCTATAACATCTGCACCGGAAGTATTTGCAGGCTTTAAGACACCGGAAGCTAAGAGTGTGACTGTTCTTGACGACGGAAGTGCGGTATGTGAGTACAGGTATGAGAGAGCGGAATACACAATTACATGGGATGCCGGCGAGGGAGAATTGACAGGAACAGATTATTCAACCGGAAAGGTAAAGTATGGTCAGACTATTACTGCACCGGGGCTTAACAGACCGGGCTATACAGGAGCATGGAAGAATCTTACCGATACTATGCCTGCTAATGATGTGACCTTCACGGCTGACTATGAGGCACAGGATGTATTCTACAGTGTGGTATATCGTAGGATGGATGTGAACGGTGCATATACGCTTATGTATAGTCAGAACAAGACAGCTAAAGCCGGCTCGATAGTTCAGGAGTCATGCGAGGTTTCAGATAAGTATGCATCACAGGTGGCAGAGGGCTATATCAAGCCTCTTGTACAGACTGTGGAGATTGCCGGTGATGGAAGTACTGTAATATATTATGATTACAGACTTATAAAGAGTCATTTAGGCTATGATTTGTCCGGCGGAACAGCTGCAACCTCCAACTATGCACAGTCAGGTGATTACTATTATGGAAAAACATTGCAGATACCGGTTCTTAGTCAGGTTAAGAGGACGGGCTATGCAGCCAAGGGCTGGTATGATGCAAGCGACCCTTCTAAGAAGCTGGTTGATGGAAATAATATTACGATAGGTGCTAAGGATGTAACCTACAAGCTTCTCTGGGAGCCTGTGACCTACACTATCACCTACGACCTTGTACTTGATGGAGCACAGAGTCTCAACAATCCATCACAGTACCGCACAGGCTTGGATTTTAACATATCTGCACCAAAATGCGATGATATGTCATTCGTAAGATGGGAGTGGGCAGGCGATGGAGCTATGCCGGCAGAGGTTAAAATCCTCGATAACGGACTTGTCCATGTTACAGAAAGTGCTCAGGGAAATTTAAGGTTCAGAGCTGTATGGAGTGAGGATAAGCTTGTATTCTCTGCAACACTGTACGATGGCTCACCGGAAACGTATATTTATTATTATCCTGCTGCGGGCAGTGAAGATATAACACTCGCACAGATAGCAGTGCCGGTAAGAGAAGGATACGTATTCTCGTACTGGACAAAGAAGATACCTAAGAGTACTTATGGATATTATGATGTAGTGCTTCGCGATGACACCAAGGTATCGACACTTAATTTCAACATAGACTTCGTGACAGCCAACTGGATGCCGCTTGTAACCACGGATGGCTTTGATGGCTATCAGATATGTGTATCAAGTGAGAAGGAGTTAGAGCTTGCTATTGAATACATAAAGTCTGATTCAAGGTATACAGGTATTGCGCTTAGCAATGATATCACAATCAATGAGCTTTCAGAGCCGTTATTTGAGATATTTGATGATGGTTATGTACTTCTGGGGAATAATCATAAGCTTACGCTAAAACGTGCAGCTGCACCGTTATTCGGAGAAAATTATGGCGAGATTCGTGAGCTGGGAATTGTCGGAAACGTAAATAACAGTGTGGACAGTGCAAAGACAGAAGAGACTGGCTTTGGTGTGATTGCCGGTGTAAATAAGGGCATTATAAAGGGATGCTTTATTGAGGGGGTAAGCACTGATGATGGAGTCACAAGAAATACAATAACAAGTAATGCAACACATTTTGGAGGACTTGTCGGTATTAACGAGGGAATCATTACAGAGTGCCGTATAAGCGATACAAATGTTATCTGGGATGATACTGCTGCGGCATTGGCTGCGAATTATATCGGAGGTTTTGCCGGAATGAATAATAATGACGGTGCAATCACGAATTGCAGCATGACTTCTGCTACGGTATCCGTTAAGTCCGGATATGACATAAATACAAGTCATAGGCTCTACATTGGCGGTTATGCCGGTATGAATCAGGGTATGATAAGCGACAGCACTGTTGCAGGCAGCAGAATAGGAAATCAATATCTTGTAAGCTCTGCCAACGTGGCATACATGAGCGCAGGAGGCTTTGCAGGAATTGACGCAGTTAGTGGAAGTGATGCAGATGTGCGCGGAATCAGCGGGGTAACTATTTCTGATACTGAAATAAGAAGTGAGTCTGTAGCAGGTGGTATAATCGGTGAGAACAACTATGCTCTTATCGAGAAGGCTTCCCTGACCAATGTATATGTATACGGCGGACGAGAGTATGCAGGACAGCTTGCAGGTATCAACAGAAGTACTGCGGCTGCAGAGGGCTACTGTTATTATATTAATGCCAGAACAGAGACAAAGACAGGTAAGGCAGGAGTTATAGCAGGTCTTTGTGAAAAACCGGCGGATTATGAAGGAATGACTTCCATAATTGCAGTTCGTACAAATGACAATAAGACAACTGTAATTAATGGAGATAAGTTTACCAATTACGGCAAGGGCGCATTCTTCTATGAATTTAGAAATGACAAGGTATGGATTCAGTTTTATGACATAAAGAATCTTGCTGAAAAGTGGTAATTTCATACATAATAGCTGCAAAGTAAAAATCAACCACTTCCAAACTTTTTAATGTTTTGGGGTGGTTGATTTTTTGGCTCTTTGTCAATATTTTCTGAAGCCGTTTGCGTATGCTTTCGACTGCCCATGTGGTCTGACTGAAAATGTTATTGGAACATGCATTCCTTTTTTTTTGATAAAAATGAAAAATGGTCAATTTTTTATTGATAAAAGATTCGCAGAGTAATATAATAAGCATATACATAAATTGTAGCTGTTCATAGCAAGGAAAGGTGGGTTGGCTCTGAGCGGTTACATAAAGGTATACATGCGGAATGGTGAGAAAACATCCGCACTCATATTATTTAAGGGGAAGGGAAAATTACTATGAATAAGACGTACAATATTTCAGTAGACTGTATCAACTGTGCCAATACTATGGAGGATATTACCAACAATACACCGGGAGTAATGGATGCTTCTGTCAGCTTTATGACTCAGAAGATGGATGTCGAGTTCGAGGACGGACAGGATGAGAAGAAGGTGATGGCAGAGGTGTTAAGGGCTTGTAAGGAAGTAGAGCCGGATTGTAAGATTGAATTCTGATTATTTGGGACAGGGGTCTGGTCCCCTGTCCTAAATAACGGCATTTGTCATAATTTTTATTTTTACCAAGCTGTATCATGTTTCGTCATTTTGATTTCAAATGGTGTCAAAATTGGCGTAAAAAGATATCTTAAATAGATGCAAATACAATGTATTCGAAGTTAGCTATTATGCAGCAGATGTTAGATTTAGGAAATAGCAAATGCTATAAGATTGGAAGTGTACAATCATATAACTGAAAAGAATCAAATCCCACAAAGCCTGTTAATAAAGACTTTATATTTTTTTTATAATTTTATTAGCACTCACCTCTTGACATTGCTAATAA
>JBNMLM010000022.1:0-23952 GCA_050874845.1 Eubacteriales bacterium
ATGCTCCCTATCTGACTATAATTTTGCACAAATGAATCTATTAGCGTATACGCCCTCGCAGCATCGCGGAATTCCATCTCACTTCCGTATTTGCCGCCCAGCATTTCTATTGTTCTGCTGTCATACGCAATACTGTCGGATATATTATAAAGCTGGTCGCTGACCTCCTTCATTATTTTTTTTGAGGAGCTGTTACTGCTATGAAGCAGATCCCTGTGATGATTGAGCAGCATATTATATGTATTTAATATAAGAAAAACGCCAAGTGTAAGTACCGGCAGCACCACCGCACACACATACACGATGTTAAACTGCTTTCCTATCTTCATTTTATTAAAAGAAATCATGTCAAGCCTCGTCCTGTATTTTGATTATTCTACTATATCACATTCTATCTGCAAATCACAACATACAAAAAATGATGTAAATAACTAAAAAAAATATGGTAGTTATTTTCATACACCTACTATATAATACAGCTATAGGATTTTGTTCCTAATTACCTATGTAAATACATAATTTAAGTAAAAATCAGGAGGTATAAAATGAAATTCTCTAATGGCTGTTGGCTTGAGAAGGAAGGCTGTTCCTGCTTCTCTCCTCAGGAAGTGTATTTTACCAAGATTGAAAAGAACAAGGTTACATTATGTGCACCTACAATAAGAATAATCACAAGAGGTGATACCCTCGGAAGCATCAACCTTACGGTTGTGATAACTTCCCCTGCTAAGGGTGTCATCAGAGTACAGACATATCACCATGCCGGAATGTCTGCAAAGAGCCCTGCATTTGAGCTCAACACAAGCGAAGACAACATGAGCGTGACTGAGACGGACGAACTCATCACAATAACAAGCGGCGATTTATCCCTTGAGATTACCAAGCTTCCTTGGAGCATGACCTACAAGCACAAGGGAAGGGTTCTCTCTAAGAGCGGAAGAAAAGACCTTGCGCTTATGAAAACCGACTGGAAGGGTTACGCTTATGACAAGGGTGACTACACAGATACATACATCAGACAGCAGCTCTCAATGGGCGTAGGCGAACTTTTATACGGCTTTGGCGAGCGTTTCACTCCTTTTGTAAAGAACGGACAATCGGTAGATATATTCAATCAGGACGGTGGTACAAGCACCGAGCAGTCCTACAAGAACATTCCTTTCTATGTCTCCAACAAGGGCTATGGCGTGTTCGTAAATCACCCTGAGAAGGTGTCCTTTGAAGTCGGAACTGAGATGGTCACAAAGGCAGAGTTCTCTGTTGAGGGAAGCTATCTCGACTACTTCTTCATCGACGGTCCATCAATGAAGGATGTTCTTGTAAAGTACACAGACCTCACCGGCAAGCCTTCACTTCCGGCACCTTGGACCTTCGGACTGTGGCTTTCAACATCATTTACTACCAACTACGATGAAAAGACCGTAATGAGCTTCATCGACGGCATGCTCGACCGCGGTATTCCTCTCAGGGTATTCCATTTCGACTGCTTCTGGATGAAGGAATTCCACTGGTCCGACTTTGTATGGGATGAGCGTGTATTCCCGGACCCTGAGGGAATGTTAAAGAGAATAAAGGCTAAGGGTCTTAACATCTGTGTATGGATTAACTCCTATATCGGACAGGAATCCGAGCTATTTGCCGAGGGTGTTGAGAAGGGCTATTTTGTAAAGAGAACCAACGGCGATGTATGGCAGTGGGATATGTGGCAGCCGGGAATGGCACTTGTCGATTTCACCAATCCGGAGGCGCGCAAGTGGTTCCAGAGCAAGCTTGAGGTACTTCTCGACATGGGCGTTGACTGCTTCAAGACCGATTTCGGTGAGAGAATCCCTACTGAGGATGTCATGTACTTCGACGGCTCAGACCCTAAGAAAATGCACAACTACTACACATATCTCTACAACAAGTGCGTATATGAGCTTCTTGAGAGAAAGCGTGGCAAGGGTGAAGCCGTTCTTTTTGCCCGCTCCGCTACCGCAGGCGGACAGAAGTTCCCTGTTCACTGGGGCGGTGACTGCTGGTCCGACTATGAGTCCATGGAGGAGAGCCTTCGCGGCGGTCTTTCACTGTGCATGTCCGGCTTCGGCTTCTGGAGCCATGATATAGGCGGTTTTGAGAGCACCTCCACACCTGACGTATACAAGAGATGGGCTGCCTTCGGTCTGTTAAGCTCCCACTCACGTTTACATGGAAGCTCTTCCTACCGCGTGCCTTGGGCATACGATGATGAGGCTGTCGACGTAGTACGCACCTTCACATTGTTAAAGGCTTCACTTATGCCTTACCTCTACCGCAACGCAATCTATGCTTCACAGACCGGTATTCCTATGATGAGAAGCATGGTACTTGAATTTACAGATGACCGCAACTGCTCATATCTCGACAAGCAGTATATGATGGGTGACAGTCTCCTCGTCGCACCGATTTTCAACGATGAGAGCATTGCAGAATACTACCTGCCGGCCGGCACATGGACTAACTACTTCACCGGAAAGAAATACACAGGCGGCTGCTGGTATTCAGATAAGTGCGGCTACCTTGAGATTCCTCTTTTCGTCAAGGAGAATTCCATCGTGGCAGTTAACCCGGACGCTAACCGTCCTGACTACGACTATGCGGACAATGTAACCTTCCGCGTATATGAGCCATCGGACTGCACAACAACAGTCTATGACATGAAGGCAAATGCCGACACCACAATAAGTGTCAAGAAGTCCGGCAATGAGCTCACAATAACCATCACCGGAACAAAGAAGTGCAATGTTGAATTAGTCAACCTGTCAACAGAGACTGACCTTACAGGACTTACCGCCGGGACATACACTGTTACGGTTAAATAAATAGTTTCATTTTAAGAGGCGTTATCTTCCGATATCTGCCCCGCAAATGAAATAATATGCTCAAGGGCAGAGAAAACGTCCGGATAACGTGACGTTCTCTGCCCTTACTTATTAGGAAAATCTTTTTAGGCAGAGAAAAATGATAGTTTTTCTGTAAAACAGCTATTTTTCTCAGTCCGAAATATAAATTAACAGGTGTTTAGGCAGACATAATAACCCGGACAAGCAAAAAATTCTGCCCTTGATGCAGGAATTTCCTGTCAAGGGCAGAAATCAAACTCCGGCTATTCATTTAAGCTTTCCAGCATATTCTCTATATATTTCTCAACCTCCTCAAGTGTTGTGGCGCCGGCTATGCTCTTATAGGAATCCCTGTCAAACACAAGCCCTGCATTTGTCTCAAGAAATACATACCGCTCACCGTCCGCAAAGCCGTATGCCGCAAGCTCCCTCTGGTCTAACTTCGCTCCGTTTTCCATCCACAGAGAGCTCTTATCATCATACTCAATAGGCATGAATATTCCGGTCATACCCGCTTTCATGTCTGTAATGATATCGCTTCCCGTCACCCTGACGATTGGTGTAATGGCACACGGAAGCAGCACCGAAACCGTCTCGCCATCCTTACATGTGCCGCGATAGACCTTTTCGACCTCTATTTCCGCAATCGCGCAGTATTCCTTTTCACCGTTGAAATTCACCACTACATTTCTAATCTGTGATACGGTTCCCTTAAAAATTGCCGTGTCAAACTCCGTGAACAGCTCATCCTCCGTCAAGCTGTTTAAACATCCTGAGCTTGCAGCACCGAAGAACATAAAAGGATTGCTTGTATAGTATGCCGTCACCTTCGACGACTTGTCCGAAAGTGGTATCCTGTTTAGCTGCCTGTTGACAACGGATGTGCCTGTGAGAAGCGCTATAATGCATGCCGCTGCCACCGCCATTCTAGTGACCCTTGCCATAGCCGATTTCTTTCGCGGAACGTAACATAGCGCCTCATAAATATATCTGTCATCAAGCTCACTCATGGCGTCCGAAAAGATTTTCGCGTTCATACAATCACCCCTCTCTCAATCAGATATTGCCTCAGATTTTTCCTCATGCGCGTAAGTCTTACAGAAACATTTTTCTCCGTGAGCCCCACGTATCCGGCTATGTCATCTAAACTGTCCGCAAAATAGTAGCGCCTCATAAATATAACGCGGTTTTCCACGGTAAGCGCATCCAGAAAAGCCTCTATCATACGCGCTAACTCTCCTGCCTCAATTTCATCCTCAACGCTTTTCTTATCAGCTATGCAATCCTCAATCTCATCCATTGCGACAGTGTAGCGGCTGTCCCTCTTGTCCGCCGTTATCTTGCGGTAGCATTTGACTGAAACATTTCTCACTATTCTAGCTATGTAGGCAAACAACGGATTAGGATGTGCAGGTGGTATCGCGTTCCACGCGCCCAGATAGGCGTCATTGACACATTCCTTCGCATCCTGCATGTTGTTCACAATATTATACGCCAGCGCATGACAAGCTTTTCCGTACTTATCATCCAGCTCGCGTATACCCTGCTCAGACCGCGCAAAAAACAGTTCTATTATCCTTTCGTCATCCATATCGCACCTCCTCATTTTCGTTCTCATACATATACTACGATTCCATGGGCGGATACTACACTTTTTTATATAATATTTCGGATGTCAAAACATGTTATATATACTTAGCTGTGTATAACGTATTATATTTATACCTATCACGACTTTTGGAAGAAGCTTAGATGTTCTTAGAACTCTGCTAAACTCCTAGCCAAAAGCAGCACGGAGGCTGCTTTAGAAGCAATGCATACACGGACGTATGCTTTGCTTCGGACAACGGAGCTAATAGGTATAAATATAATGCATTATACACTCTGAGATTAAATGGACATGTTTTGACACCCGAACCCTAAGTGATAAAAAATAGGAGAAGATTCTCACAAATCTTCTCCTATTAGATTCCCACATCCTATTTTCTGCTCCACACATAGCAGAACGCCTGTGTTCTGGCTGCGAACTTGTATTTCTTCAAAAGCTCTCTAACCTCAGCCTTGGTATACCATCCCGGCGTAATCTCCTCAAAGGTGGAGGTGCTCTCCTTGAACTCTCCTCTCGCCTTTCCTACTATGCACACATTAGTCTCATTTGAAAAGCCAACCGCGCTGTAGCTCGTCCCAATCATATCGTCAACTCTGTATAGCTCAAGTCCTGTCTCCTCAAGCAGTTCCCTGCATGCGCTCTGCTGCGGCTCCTCGCCCGGGTCGATAAGTCCGGCAGGGAAATTGTACACCCAATCTCCGACAGCCATGCGGAATTCCTTGTTGAGCACAATCTTCTCGTCATCCTCATCTGTCGCGATGATGACCACCGCATCAGCCACCTTGCCGTGCAGCTTGTCATAATCAGTTATATCGTCGCTGCGGCTTATCATCTCATATATCTTCTGCTTGCCGTCCACCGTCTCATATTCCACATCATAGCGTGTTATAAATCTGCCTTCCTCGCGCTTTGTTATACCTTTAAATTTCATTTTTATCCTCTATTCTTATATTTGATTCTGCAATTGTAAAACGCAGCCTTGAAGTTAAGCTATCGTTTAAATTACTGATTTTTGCAATTATAAAATTATATATTTTGTATCTATAAAATTGTATTTCAGGTAATTATAAATTAACTGTCGCCGTCTGTCTTATATCCTCAACGCTCATTCCAAGACTTATGACATATTCACCATGTTCGTATGTAAAAGCAGACTTGCCTTCGTCATAGTATGAGAAAGCATTTTTGTCAAGCTCAAAACGCACATGCTTTTTCCCACCCGGAGCAAGCTTTACCTTTTCGAAGCCCTTAAGCTCCATAACAGGTCTTTCAACACTGCC
The DNA here is from genome assembly GCA_050874845.1 of Eubacteriales bacterium. GTDB lineage: Bacteria > Bacillota > Clostridia > Lachnospirales > Lachnospiraceae > CAG-882. The sequence continues at coordinate 5,751 of JBNMLM010000022.1, forward strand.
CTTCGGAGGTGTGACATAGAGCTGGACTGTCTCCATTCCTGCCATCTTTCCTGTGTTGGCAAGCTCGGCGCTTACTACGATTCTGTCATTTTTGTCCCACTTGTCCTTGTGACTGTCATGTGCAGCCTTACCGCTCTCCACCTTTACATGCTTAAGTGAGAAATCCGTATACGAAAGACCATGTCCAAAGCAGAAATTCGTGTCAACCTTGTTGCTCACGTAGTAACGGTAGCCGACAAAAACGCCATCCTTATACTCAAGCCTGTCCTCCTTGCCAAACTCGCCAAGCTTGACAGAATATATGTCCTCTGTGCGCTTAGGAAATGTCTCCGGAAGCTTTCCCGAAGGATTAACCTTGCCTGTAAGCACATCGGCAACCGCCATCGCACCCTCAAGCCCTGAATAATAATACCATACAACTGCCTTCGCCTTCTCAAGCCATGGCATCTCAACAGGCGCACCGCCCATAATGACCACCACTGTATCAGGGTTGGCATCAAGTACAGCCTCTATAAGCTCATCCTGATGATATGGAAGCTTCAAGGTACTCTTATCACAGCCCTCAACATCATAATCATGGTTAAGTCCTGCAAAAACAATCGTCTGCCTGTTCTCCTTTGCAAGCTTCACAGCTTTTTCCCTGTACTCCTCTATCTGAGCCGCAAGTGCCTCATCCGCGCTCTCCTCTTTCCTGCTGCCCGCGTTTTCAAGGGACGTCTCCTGCCAATTCTCGTCCTGTGCGGTGTCCTTGTCCGGCAGTACATAACCCGGCTCATACACAAAGCGCGTGTCTCCACCGCCCGCATTCATAAGCGCTCTCAAAGGTGTAACCTCATAGATAGCCTTAATCTCAGCACTACCTCCGCCATTAGAATGGATTGCCGTGGCGTTCTGACCAATCACTGCGACCTGTGAACCAAGCTCAAGCGGAAGAAGCTTCTCATCGTTCTTGAGAAGAATAACCGATTCCTCTGCTGTCTTTCTCGCAGCCTTTATATGTTCAAGGCTATGGAAGCAGCCCTTCTTCCTCTCCCCTGTGCCCGGAAGCATCTTAAGCCTGTACATAAGTCTTAACAGATTGGCAACCTTCTTATCAATATGCTTTTCCTTTACTTTTCCATCCTCCACAGCCTTCTTTAGCGGATTAGCCATACAGTAATCGTCAAAATTAAAGGTTACGGACATCTCAAGGTCAAGCTCACTCTCAGCGGCCGCCACCGTGTCATGTACACCGCCCCAGTCGCTTATCACAGCGCCGTCATATCCCCATTCCTTTCTGAGGATATCACCAAGCAGATATTTGCTCTCGCAGCAATGTTCGCCATTTAACAGATTATATGCGCCCATTATGGAGTATGAATGTGCCCTATGCACCGCCGCGTCAAAACCCGGAAGATACATTTCATACAGAGTTCTCTTATCAACGATAGTGTCAACCCACAGTCTGTTGGTTTCCTGACCATTTACCGCAAAATGCTTCACGCACGCAGCAACATCCGCCTTCTGTATTCCTTTTATAAGCGGAACCGTCATCTCCGACACAAGATAAGGGTCCTCACTCATATATTCAAAATTGCGCCCGCAGAGCGGTGTCCTCTTGATATTGATACCCGGCGCAAGAATAACATCCTTGCCTCTGCCACGCGCCTCAGCACCAAGAACCTCACCACATTCCTTTGCCCTCTTAGGGTTCCACGTAGCCGCTATTGCACTGTTAGACGGAAGGTATGTCACAAGGTCATCCCTGTCATACACACCCTTCCAGTCATTGTCGACAAGCTCCTGACGCACTCCCATCGGGCCGTCCGACATGTGAAGCTCCGGTATTCCAAGACGCGGAACACCTGCCGTCCTGAACAGCCCTGCGCCATGTATCATTCCAATCTTCTCATCCAATGTCATCCGGTTTACAAGTGACATTATATATTTTTCTCTCTCTTTTACAGTTCTTTTCTTGCTGACCTCTGTACCAGCCTTTGCCATAAGAATCCTCTTTCCGAACATATTCCGGATACGTTCCTGTTATTTTTTATCATTATACCTATTTAGCAAATACCCTCTGAAAATGCTTTTATATCCGTCAAACCTTAAAATTCCTTAATTCTGTCATTGCTGTCATCCGTTGTCTTGTCTATCTTCTTAATCTGTACATAGTAGCTCACATTATCGTTGACCACAACCTGAACCCTGTCCCCTACCTTATGTCCCATTATAGCCTTGCCGATAGGCGATTCAATGCTTATATAATTGTGCATGGAGTCACCTCTTATGCTCGTGACAAGCTTGTAGGTCTCAGTCTCGTCATCATCCTCGAAGTACACATCCACCGTGTTGTTCATGCCAACCTCGTCATCCTTGGATGTATCATCAACTATCGTGGCATACTTTAACATCTTCTCAAGATAACGGATACGTCCGTCATTTCTGTTTTTCTCCTTCTTAGCGGCATAGTACTCGAAATTCTCGCTTAGATCTCCCTGTGCCCTCGCTTCCTTAACGTCATTTAATATTCTCTTTCTCTCAACAAGACGGCGGTATTCTATCTCCTCCTCAATCTTTTTAACATCGCTCGCCGTTAATCTCTCTCCCATGTCATTCATCCTCTCTCTATTTACTTAAAACTTCCTTATACCATCTGCCCGAATCGGACAGTTCACTATCTGCAAATCCCGACAGCTTACTACAACTGCTCGATATAAGCGCCGAAGTCTCCGTCTTGTTTGAAAGGTTCCAGATGAAATAGCTGACATTGTAATCATCCATCGCCTCTATCCACTTATTTCCCTCGTCATAATTGTTGCCTCCGTTTCCTGAGGCGTCGCATATTCCAAACTCAGACACTATTACAGGAAGTCCGCTGTCAATAGCTTTCTTCATTCTGTCTCTTAAATAATCTCTATGAGTATCTGCATAAAAATGAAGAGCATACATTATATTGTCATAGCCTGTTATCGGGTCTGCCGCCGCCTTGTCGACATCCTGCGACCATGTAGGCGTTCCAACTATTATGATGGCATCCGGAGCATTCTGACGTATTACCGGAATTATCTTCTCCGCATAGGACTTGACGCTGCTCCAGTCCGGACCACTGTTAGGCTCATTGCATATCTCGTAAATCACATTGCCATAATCCTTATACTTTTCCGACATCTCAGCAAAAAACTTCTCCGCCTCGTCCGCATATGTCCAAGGGTCATGGTCATTTAACACATGCCAGTCTATAATCACGTACATTCCAAGATTCGTTGCAGCCTGAACTCCCGTGTCAATAAGATTCTTAAGCTTATCCTTGTTAGCGTCACCGCCCTCGCAGTAACCGCCCTCCGCTGTGTACATGGCAAGTCTCACCGCATTGGCTCCCCAGCTCTCAAGCTCCGCAAAGGTATCCTCATTCACATACTGTGGAAACCATCCTATACCATGTGTGCTCACACCCTGAAGCTGGAATGCCGCACCGTGCTCGTCCGTGAGTGTTGTTCCGTTGACGCTCAGTCTGCCATGCTGTAAATATGGCGTGCTGTCGGCTTCCGGTGTTGTATCAGAACCGGAACTCTGCTGTTCCTGCTCACTCTGCGTTGTTTCCGCGGCTGAATTATCTTCCTGCTGTGCACTTTCAGCTTCTGTCGTCACATTCTGTGTTGAGCTTTCTTTTTCCGTTGTCTCACTCTGTTTCTGTGATTCAGGCTGCCCACTCTCTGTCAAAGTAGATTCATTTTCATTCTTCCCCGATGTGTCCGGCACATTGTCCGCTTTTTTGGCGCAAGCCGCGCATAAACCGCATACAAAAATCACACTCAAAAACAATATAAATAATCTTCTTGACTTTTTCATAATACCTGTCCTTTCATTTGTGATTTACATGTGTCAATGTACATATAACAATCACTTAATTTTACCATTGATTACATCAAATAGCAAGTGGGACAGGGATTGGGTACGTGCCACATACACGCAAAAAGCCTCATGTGACATATTTCATGCCACATGAGGCTTCCTATTATTTTCATGCACGCTCTATTACATAGCCTGATGTGAAAGTAGAACCTTCCATCAGTTCCACTTCTCACACGCTCTATTACATAGCCTGATGGAAAGTTCTGCTTATAACCTCATCCTGCTGCTCCTTGGTGAGCTTGATAAAGTTTACTGCGTAGCCGGATACTCGGATGGTAAGCTGTGGATATTTCTCAGGATGCTTCTGTGCATCTATAAGAGTCTCCCTGTTAAGTACATTGACATTAAGATGATGTCCACCTTTCTCTGCGTATCCATCCAATAATGAAATAAGGTTGTCAACCTGTGCTGTACTTGCTGTCATAGCAATTACCTCCTTCCTTTTGATGTTCACAATATAACACCACAAGGAGGGTAATTATGTCACATTTGCAACATTTTTACAAATTTATTCTTTTTTTATAATTTAGTAAAAATAAGCACATTAAAGCGTAATGCCCAGCTCTCATCTACATTATTTCACCTATATTGTTCCATATTCTAATCGTCAAAGAGTTCCTCAAAGAGTTCCATATCCTCAATTTTTATCACGCGTTTGTGAATTGATATAATTCCCTCATCCTGCATCTGGGTAAGTGTTCTTGAGAGTGACGGGCGCGCTGCACCGAGATAATCGGCAAGTTCCTCGCGCGTCATATCAAGCTTCACTTCATTTTTTTCATTGATACGGTCATTCATCCACAGACCAATCTTCTGCTTGAGTGTGGTTCCTGTGACAATGTGAAGCTTTTTCATCATCTGCAGATTGCACCTAGACTGTATATCAAGCAGATTATGTACAAGCTGCTTGTGATGCTCACACACGTTAGAACAGAATCCATATATAAATGAATACGGTATCATAAGAAGCTTTGAATTTTTCACCGCAACCGCGTCACACCAGTAATATTCTTCATCTCCGAAAAAGAATATCTCTCCGAATACATCTCCCGGCTCGACCGTCATCAATATATCCCTTCTTCCGGATGGAAGATACTTAGTTATAATAACCTGACCTTCGAGGAGAAGATATATAAATACAGGCTTGTCGTCCTGCCCAAATATCATCTCACCGCTATCAACCTGCTTGTTGGATGCCATTGAACACTTGAGCATTTTTTCGATTTCAGTCTCATTTATCTTTCTAAATAAAATACTTTTCGTATAGTCAAACATATATACCTCATATTATCAGTACATTATTTTACAGGCTCGGCAGCGAATCCCGCAAGCTTCATATCCGTATCTAATATAATTGTATAAGTAAGTTCAATATTCTCATACTTTATTTTATAACGTGTCATTGCATAAAAACCACCCGACTGCTTCGCTTCTACGCCTTCCTTACTCGTTATCTCAATGCGTTCCCCAAGGCTGCCTCCGAAGCTGTCCATGCCATTTTTTAACACCTCATCCGTCATCCGGTCGACCATCTCGGTGTTACACAATGCTCTAAGCCCCTCATACTCACCGTTCTCAAAAAGACCAATAATCTCCTCCGACTTAGAATATACCTCTTCCTCTGTGAACAATGTCGAATCCGCAAGATTCGTTGTCTTTGGCGAACGTATGTATATATATACAAACGCTCCGACAATGATTACCGCAAGTGTAATTATAAACGCAACAAGAATTTTCTTCATTGTGCTCTTGAATTTATCATCCATTTTGTTCTGACTATTCATATAACAATCCTCTCAAATATTCTATTATTGTCTGTGCCGCCGCATGATGTGATGGCACTCCCGGATGGTTGTTGGCGCCTGCCCATCCACCTTCTAAATCCGGCAGCCTGAGATACGAAACCTTATCATCCCCATTATCTTTCTTATATCTGTCAATTGTCTCAACAATATAGGTTTCAATTTCTCTTCCCAGCATTCCATACATCCATACTATACAAGCATTGGGATTATTTTTACGCAGCAAAACAAGGAATTGGTACACTGCATTTTCAAATCTATCGACAGAATCCTGCTCATAGCTTCCGTCCTGATTCTTTTCCTGCTTATATACCCTGCCTGTTTTTTCGTCAACCCATGCATCCATACGAAATGCACTCGCATCATTGGTTCCAAGATTTACCATAACCACATCCGGCTGCCATGAATCGAAGTCATTCCTGTCCAATGCACCCGCATCAATCTGCAGCCTGCCACCTAAGAGTCCGCACACCTGTTCATAGTACCTTGGCAGAACTGTATTGGGGTTATTGTCCCAACCGGAGTATACACCCCATCCACTCTGGGACATTATTCTGAAATCAGCATTAAAGCTGTCCGCCACCTCAAGAACATAATGTCCTTTCGTCGAAAACATTGCCGAATTCCACTCAGTCACACCTGTGGTTCCTGCCAGTCCTTCACCAGATGTAATACTGTCACCGATAAATTCCAGCTTCCGCTTCTTCTCCGCTGGCGGCATAAGCCTTCCATCCGTATGTACTGCATTGATAAATAGCAGTCCTGCCCTATCACCCATCATCGGCTGGACTTCCTTCAATACACGAACCCTCCTTTTGTTGTCCGGATTCATATTCCTATACACTGTAAGTGTACTCCTCCCCTTAGGAAGTGATGTTCTTATCATCGTAAAGCCGTCAACCTCTACTCTTATCCACTGTTCATATATCTCATAATCGGTTATAAAATCAATCGACAGCTCGCTTCCATCAACTATGAATTCTATTCCACTGCCTGTCCAGAAAAATGCCGGTTCCTGTCGACCCGCAGTGCGTCCTAAAATATGTATGTCACTGTCCACCCCGGGAATATATGTGTTCATATCCAAAACCCCTTTCGTACATAATTATTTATAGATAATTGTTTGTATTTTAACAAATTTTCTCTTTTAATACAATAGCTATTCAATTCCAACCATCTAATCTGCGCAATAAACTTCGAAACCTCTGTATGCTATATATTAAAATTCTATAAACCATGCCTTGATTTCGACTTTTAAACTTGCCAATTATAGCATTACCACTATAATATTATAGTATGATGTTGGGGGCAAAATTTTTCTGACCACAAATGACATACAAATAATATAAACTAATTGCACTGCCATCAGGCGGCATGTTCAATTATTAAAAATTATGAAAGGACTTCAAACAATGAATACCAACAAAGAATTTCTGGCAACAGAGCCGATAGGAAAGCTCCTTATCAGGCTCGCTGTTCCTACCGTTGCCGCACAGATGATAAACATGCTCTATAATATTGTAGACCGCATATACATAGGCCATATCCCCGGAAACGGTTCTCTGGCACTCACAGGCGTAGGTGTGTGCATGCCTCTTATTATGATAATATCCGCTTTTGCAGCACTTGTCGGAAACGGAGGTGCTCCGCGCGCTTCCATTCTCATGGGCAAGGGTGATAAGGATAAGGCTGAAAAGATTCTTGGAAACTGCTTTACAGCCCAGCTTATCATATCAGTAATCCTCACTGTAGTAATGTACTTTTTCAACCGCCCTATGCTTCTCGCATTCGGCGCAAGCACAAATACTATCGAATACGCTGTGAGCTATATGAACATATATGCCATCGGCACGCTGTTCGTACAGTTAACTCTCGGCATGAACACCTTCATAACCGCCCAGGGGTTCGCAAAGACGGGAATGTTGTCCGTTCTTATAGGTGCCGTTGTAAATATAGTTCTTGACCCTATATTCATATTCGCACTCAATATGGGAGTTGCCGGAGCCGCCCTTGCAACCATCATATCTCAAGCTTGTTCGTGTGTATGGGTTCTGTCATTCCTGTTTGGCAAAAAGACAACCCTTCGCATAAAAAAACAGAATCTTATGCTCAGACCGGACATAATACTTCCTTGTCTTGCACTTGGCCTTTCACTTTTTATAATGCAGGCTAGTGAGAGTATCATTTCCGTATGCTTCAATTCATCCCTCCTAAAATACGGCGGTGATGTTGCTGTCGGAGCCATGACAATACTCACCAGTGTAATGCAGTTTGCAATGCTCCCTCTTCAGGGACTTGGACAGGGCGCACAGCCTATCATGAGCTACAACTATGGAGCCAAGAACGCCGCACGCGTTAAGAAAGCTTATTTTCTTCTCCTGAAGGCAAGCCTGTGCTACTCCGTTCTGCTATGGGGCTTAGTCATGCTGTTCCCACAGGTATTTGCCGGAATGTTCACACCCGACGCAGAGCTTATAGCCTTCACAAAGACCGCCCTCAGAATATACATGGCTGTCATGTTCATATTCGGGATACAGATTTCCTGCCAGATGGCATTCAACTCACTTGGCAAGGCTGTATCATCAATCATTGTGGCTGTCATGAGAAAATTCGTGCTGCTCATACCGCTCATCTACATCATGCCGCACATCTATACAGCTAATAAGGCATACGCTGTGTACATGGCTGAACCGGTCGCCGATATCATCGCCGTGACCTTCACTGCGATACTGTTCTCATTCCAGTTTAGGAAGGCGCTTAGGGAAATATAGTAAATAATATAGCATAAAGACAAAACAGCAGATATATCATCATGCACACAAATGTGCCTGACATATATCTGCTGTTCTCTAATCACCAGTCACTATCCCAATCCGAATCATTGCTGTCCCAGTCGCCCCAGTCGAAGCTGTCCCATGAATCATCATCGTCATCATCATAGTAGTTATCATTGTTGTCCTTCGACTCAACGTAATTCTGATAATATGATGTATCGTCAAAATCCCACGCTTCCCCATCATAATATCCGTCAAGCGATGAATAATAGCTGCCAATATAGTAATCATCCACATCGTCATACGAATAGTCAAAGTCGCTGTCAACGTACCAGTCATCATACTCATCGTCATAATAATACCAGCAGCTATCAAGATAATAGTATAAATCATCCCACACTGAGCCATCATCGTATGTATTATGAAAGACATAGTAGCCCTGCCCCGGTCTCTTTGTATGCGTATCCCTGTATCCATCCCAGAATGCATACGCACATATAGGTATAGCGAGTAAATACGGCAGAAATCTCAGCACGAACGAAGAAAAATGGTTCTTTTTCCTTTTTTTTGAGCTTCCCGATGAGCCTGAAACACCGCCTGTAGTGTCCTCATTTGCATACTTTCTTTTATTGAACTCCTCCTCCATCTTGTCAAAGAGTATCTGGCATGCCTTCGCCTCATCATTGCCTCTGTACCGCTCCGCGGTGCTTCCGTCGCTCTTATTTTTTGCGACAACCCACTCACCTGTAAATCTGTCCTGATAGATGTAGAACCATCGTGGGTCATGCCCCTTGTCCTCGCCAAGTGCAAATCTTATCGTGTCCAGCGGAATATTATGCCGTTCTACGAAATCCTTGTACTCCTGTAAAGAATTGACCTTCATAGCTTCCCCTTCCCATTCAACGAATGTGCTTTCACAAAATATCCAGTATCATTATAGCACTACAAGTTGAGGTAGGCAATGTCATTCTATTCTTCCGGGCTAAAGTTTTCCAGCCCTCCGTCGCTGTAATAGTAAAGTGCACCCTCTCTATCCATATACATATCATATTCATATAAATATATACACCGTTCACACGCCGCCCACACATCAACCTCCTTAGGGAAGTAGTCTGAAGGTGTTCCCCTTTCAAAATGCATTTCCCGTGACAATATTTTCTCGCCATTATGATAAATACTCATACCATCGTCGCCATAGACATACACCTCACCATCATATATGAAGCCATACGGAACGATATTATACTTGCAGCTGCTGCTCAGAACATACTCTCCATATAAATATTCCACCTCAACATCTTTATCTACAATCTTTTTTATCAGGTAATGTCCCATTTCATTATCAGCCTGCCATACATATCCTGTGGTAACCATACCATTTATTTTCTTTGCTGAAACAAAATTATCCTTGGAAGGATTTTCAATATATTCCAACTCCATCGTATCTCCGTTTTTCAGCTTTCCTTCAACAAGTCGATATTTTCCGTACAGTGTCTTCGAAAGCTGCATATCTCCATAGCTATAATATGCCTTCTTTGTTGCTCCCTCACCGGATATTATACCGTAATTCGATTTTAGAATCCTGCTCCCATTTACATCAACAAATCCCCTATCAGGATAATAATAAATCATAAGGTCCGGTATATATATAACTCCATCAAGATAACGGCAGTCCGACCTCACAGATGTAAAGAGTTCTCTTTCTTTCTCCTCCAACTCTGTCTCATCAATAGCTTCCATCAATATCCATTCACCATTATTATTCCAATATTTGAATGGAGTATTTTTGATATATTCTATTTTAGCAATCTGTTTTCCTTCTTCTATTATCCAAGCTATCCTGCCCTCTTCGCCTGTCTCATAATCATATGTAATATCAAAAGAGTCATCAGCAGCTTTTGTCACATAAGCATACCGGGCTATATTTTCATATTTCCTATACAAACTATTTTCCGCCACAACAAAATCTGTATATTCGTATTGTAAATCATCAGTACAATATTCCCTCAAAATGCTTTTACCGGACTGCGTATCGTATTTCCAGGAAAAAGCCGCATACTCTTCTCCGTCTTTTTCCAGTGAGCACAGTCTGTACATATCATCATAGTTAAATGTTATAACACTGCCATTCTCAAGCACAGCAGTAGCCGGAAGGCTGCGGTCAATATATCCATCATCCGGCATTAACCATGTGTAGTCACAGTTCACGGTTTCAGAATATAATTCCTCCGGATTATTCTGCGTTGTCTCATTATCAATTTTATTATTTTTTCCACATGCCGTAACACATGCACACATTAACATTATATAAAAAATAATATACCTTTTCATTGTATTCTCCCCCTCTCATATCATTTTCGGGTTAAAATCTTTTGTCTCTCCAAAATGGCTATCATTATGTTCAGCAACTAATATACTCCCACCCGGCTTACAGCCCGGCTCATCACACTCACTCAAGAATATCTCCGGCTCAGGCTTGCAGCTATATAGTAATCAATTATCCTAAAGATATTGACTTGCTTGAATACGCCAGTATTTCGCATATTTGCCATTATTTTCCAACAATTCATCATGAGTTCCCATCTCAACTATATGACCATCTTCCAAATATAACACCAAATCAGAAAACAATACGCTTCCCAATCTATGAGTAACAAAAATGCTTGTCTTACCAGCGCTCATCTCATCAAATAGCTTGTATAGTCTAACCTCTTCAAGCGGATCTATTGCAGCCGTAGGTTCATCCAGTACGAAAATGTTTGCATCTTTAAATGCCGCTCTTGCCGCTGCAATTTTCTGCCATTCTCCACCCGATAATTCAATTCCGCCAAATTCCTTTGATAATACAGTATTATAATTTATCTTTTTTCTAAAGCCCACTTTTTCTAAAGCAATATTTACTTCCTTATCGCTGTCCGCTTTACTGAAATCCGAAATTACAATATTATATTTAAGTGATTCTTTATATTTGCAGAAATCTTGAAATACTGCTGTAAACGGTTTTGCATTTATAGGACTTTCATCGCCATTGTCCAATTCAAACAAAATTTCCCCTTCGGTAGGCTCAAGCAACCCCATTATAAGTTTAATCAAAGTTGTCTTTCCACTTCCATTATCCCCGACAACAGCCACATGACTACCTGATTTGATGTTCAAATTGATTTTTTTTATCACTTGTGCATCCGAAAACGGATATGCATAACTCACATTCTTTAAAATGATATTAAAATCACTTTTTTCCGATTTCACTTCCGGAGATTCCTTCGCCTCTTCTTCCATATCCATAAACTCATAAAACTGAGCGATATCAGCCGTATGAGTATATATCGTAGCCAAATTTTTGGTAATTCTTTGCATAGAATAGACCAAGTTTATAATCAGACCAAAAGTAACAGACAATCCACCTATTGTAATCTTTCCAACCATAACTTGGCTTGCCGTATAAGCAATGCATAAAATTACTATGACAACGCGCAAAAACTCTTCCGCAAAAGTATATTTCAATTGTTTTCTTTGTAATTTTAAACTCTCGGAATATATTTCATTAGTTTTTTTAATGAATTTAGAATTAAAAAATTCAAAAGCATTACAACATATTATATCTTTTATCAAATTTTGATTGTATTTAACCGATCGATAATACTCTGATTCCAATTTCTCTTTTGAGACATAAGTATCATACTCTAATCGTATTTTATCCACAAAAATTGTGCCGATAAGTGCCGGAATTATTGAAAGCAAGCCAATCAAAGATATCTTGTAATCTATAATCGCTAAAGAGATAAAAACACCTGTGATCTGCGAAACACCGCGCAATATCTCTAACCCTAACTGATAAAGCTCTATGTAAGAACCATGACTAAAATCCCATGCTCTGTTTATTCGTGTTTGTAATTCGGGAATTTCAAAATATTCATATTTGATTGATGTGGACTTTTTATTTATATCACCGTCTAAAACACGCCACGAAGCAAAATTTATGCGATCCATATATCGCATCGAAAAGAAAAATCCAAAATCAACCAATACTTTTATTATTATATATATTAACAAGAGTGCTATTGAGTAATAAACTTTTTGTTGTCCAATTACGCTATCTATATATTTATTCCATACCAGTGTAAAAAGCGGTGTCAATGAAGATATTAGTAACAACAACAGCGCATATCCAACAAAAGACACTAACTGCTTATTCACTATATATCTCCAAAACCTCAAATACATTTTCATACTTGATTTTGGTAAAGGGGCATTAAACACTGTTTCAATTTTTCTTTCGCTCATTTAATGTCCTCCTATCATATAACGATTTCTGACTCTGAAAAAGTCGATAATAATATCCCTTCAGTGACATCAATTCATCAAATTTTCCATCCTCAACAATTACTCCGTTTTCTAATACGATAATACGATCAACATTACGTGTCAAACCCAATCTATGTGTAATATAAATCATTATATTATCCTTATTTTCATTTATTTTATCTATAGTCTTATATAATTCTACCTCTGCAACAGGATCAAGCGAAGCAGTTGGCTCATCAAAAATCAAAACCTCCTTTTCTTTTTGAAAAGCTCGCGCTATTGCAATTCGCTGCCACTCACCACCCGACAAATCCACACCATCGCCATAATCTTTTCCAACAATGCTGTCTCTGCCCTTACTCAAATGTTGTTCAATTTTGTCCAGACCAAAGGCTTCTTTATTTTTTGCTTTACCACAATCATTTAACGATAGATTTTCATTGATAGTTAAACAAAATTTAGAAAAATCCTGAAACACAACAGAAAAAATATTGCTTCTTTCTTCATTATCAATATATTTTGAGTTGTGTCCGTTTATGTAAACTTCGCCTTCTGTCGGAAAATACAGCCCCAACATAACTTTTATCAGTGTAGTTTTACCTGCACCGTTCCCTCCTACAATTGCTATTTTTTCATTATTCGCTATATGCAGGTTTACATTTTTCAAAACAAATTCTTCACTGTTAGGATATTTAAAACTGACATTTTTAAATGAAATGCAAGTCTTATTATTTTTATGCGAATCCATATCACAGAGTTGATTCTCATTTTTATCGTATTCTGATATGATTGATTCAACATCAGAATATGTACCTCTAAACTCTTTTAATCTTTTGTAGGATGAAGCAAAGCTTTGAACTTTTGATAGAATACGTATATTAAATACCTGACCTGAAATCGCAATAAACAAACCCAGCGGAATCACATTGTTAATGTACGCGAACAAAAGAATTGTCAAATTAATTGCTACAACCAAATATTCGCTTTTTGAAATTAACGCGCTCAACAAGCCATGTTTCATTCTTATTCGCAGAATTTTTGTATCAAGTTTCTTTTGCTCTGTTTTCCATTCATCCAACAGGGGTTCACCAGCCTCAAACACTCTGATTTCTTTTGCATATTCCCTGCTTCTCAGAACAGAAGATTTATATTGAATTATTCTTCTGTCAGAATTCAAATCATACGATTTTCTGTATTCTTTTTGTGCTAAGCGTGATGAAAAATATCCTACCAACGGACTTATGAACAGGAAAGCAAACACTAACGTAATAGATGCCCTTAAAAGTACGATAAAATACGAAAATACGCTGATAAATGTTGACAACAGAGTCAAAAAAAAGCCATACTCAAGTACAAACAAATTGTTATCTGTGACTTGCTTTAATTTATTATAGATTTCAGTATGCTCATAATTTTCATACGGAATCCTGCTTATCAACTCCGTTACATCTGTATTCCATTCTATATCCATACGGTTATTTATCTTGCCCTTTAAAAAATCCAAAAACACATCAGATAGCGGCAACAAAAAAGACACTACAAGCAATACAGAAGCGAAAAAAAGCGAACTTGTTTTGGTACCGGATAAATAAGAAGTAATATTTTCGATAAACAATGATTGGGCATATATCGAAAACGAACCGGAAAGAGCAAGCACAATTTCCAGTAAGGTTATATACTTTCCTTCTGATGTGGAAAAAAATATTTTTATTCCCTTCCTTTTCATTCTAATCCTCCTGTGAAAAAAAAGATAACAACTCTAAATACATTTTTTCGATTTTATTTATATAAAAGCAAGGCTTTTGAGTTAATTTTGATAATTCAACCAAATTAAGAGTAATCTCGCAAAATATTATTCAACAGTTATTCCCATAACATTATCTTTACTATACGGAATATTCTTTACCTCATTATCAGAATATTCTTGGGCTAATGCATTATATTCATCCTCAGATATTTCCACGCTCTCCTGTCCATCTGTATATTTATAATAAGCCATCCTACCACCATCTGCATCCTGAATATAATTATGTCCGAACAGTTTTTTTTCAAAGAAATCATCCTCACCAAATCCGGTAACCTGATATCTAATCTTTGACGCATAACCGCCTGAAGCTTCAACAGTACCATCATCATATACAGATTGTATTTTTCTGCCATTTTCCTTATACGCGTACACATTATCACCTGACTGATGAAGCAAAAAAATGTAATCATATATCACAAATCCGACCTCGGCAGTTCCATCCATGTCTATATCCTGAACCCAGAATTCCCGGTATTCATTATTCAGCAAGCCATAGTATTCTTTAAGTCCATCAAATAACATCATCTCCGTGTTTCCTGTATCATCGCTGTCCACTGCTATAAGCATATTCTCTCCAATAAGTACCTTTTTCATCTCCGGTGAAACACTTATCCCGGCGAAATCCTCTTGGCTGTCAATACTTTCATTCGAGCTGCCATTTGCTTCTACGGTTATATTACTCCCATTCATATTTTCATTTTTTTCTGAAACCGTATCACTCTCACCGATTATCTTTTTTCCTTCTGTAGTAACATCCACACAATTTTCCGATGCGCTCTCCATTGTCATATTATCATTAAATTCAGGCTCTATTGCTGTATTTCCATTGGAAGTGTTATTGCAGCCGCATAAAAAAGCTGCGATAACTGCCGCAAAAATAGTTTTTCTAAAATGTTTTTTATTCATTTCTGCCCATCCTATTATTTGCTAAGCTTAATAATTACCAAATCAAATAAACTACATAATCACTCTTTTATAAAATCATAAACAATATTTTATCTAATGTTACCATACTACTCTCATATTAAACAGTACCCTTTTCGGGTTAAAATCTTTTGTCCCTCCAAAAAATAACAAAACACCCTAAGCATTGCAAATCTCATAATGTTCTTAAATATGGGATAATACACATCTCTCAGGGTGTTTTAGAATAATATTGTTATTTTATAAATTTGTTGTATTTCCATTTATGGTGTTATCACAGCTGCTAATATACTCCCACACTGCTGTCAAATCGTTCAATACAGCCTCCGCCTTCTGCGCCATCTCCTCATCCGGCGCAAGCATATCCGGAACCATTACCGGGTGCATTTCTGCCGCAAAGGCTGCTCTGATACCATTATATGAATCCTCTATGACGTATGCTTCACCCGGCTTACAGCCCAGCTCATCACACGCACGCAGGAATATATCCGGCTCCGGCTTGCTCCTTGATACCATATCGCCGCCGACAATCACATCAAAATATTGTGCTAAGCCCGCCTCCTCTATCTGCCTGACAACCAATGCAATTCTTGTCGAAGAAGCTATCGCGACGCTGTAATTGTGGGCTTTAAGGTTCTGCAAGAGCTCCACCACGCCTTTTTTGAGCTGAAGCCTCCCTCCGTCATACTTTTCGTGATAATTTTTCGACTGCTCATCCTTGTACTTATCATAAGGGAAATCCTCACCGTAATAGTCAAGAAAAATCTGTTTGGAGCTCGCCGCATTGACACCTATGCATTTCATATACGGAATGTCAAGGTTTTCAAAGCCGTACTTTTCTGAAAGCTCCTTCCAGCCATTGTACACAGCCCGCTCAGAATCAAATATCACTCCGTCCATGTCGAATATTACGGCTTTATTCTGCTTATTTATTAACAATTTTATCTGTCGCCTCCTTAAACCGAAAGTTATAGTTTATATACGGCTATGATTTCATTTCCGCACATTTCCCCATTCTCTGTGAATCCATACTTTCTGTAAATATCCCTAGCGTGAGTATTTTCAGGTTCATAAGATAACCATACCTTTTTTGCTTCCCCGAATGGAAAAGTACGTATCAAATTCATAGCTGCATCAATTGTCTGCTTGCCCAATCCTTGTCCCTGATATTTTTTATCAATCATCAAACGCCAAATGCAGTAGTTATTTTGAATCAAGTCACTTTCATTTTCATTGCCCACGGTTCCCTTGCCTATCATAACAAATCCAATCAGTTTTTCATCATTATAAACCGCTAAAGGCAGAGCATTGTTCCCTTCATTTCTCGTTGCATAGGCTTCTGCCAGACTCTGTATGTTTTCTGCGACAAAATTTTTCTGTTCATCAAATAGTTCCAACGCACAAACTTCCCATATATTCGCGTTTGTAATTTCTTTTAATTCAATCATAACTGCCCCCATAAATTCCCAATTTATCTATATTAACTACTAATCAACGATATATCAACATACCTTCCATGTCACACCAAAATTCATTTATACCCTATCCATCCGTATATTCATAGCAGACTGCTATTCTGTTTAATATTATCACACCCATCCAATATTATACAATATCTTTTGGGATTTTCATGCAAAAACCCCGGAGCTGCCAATCGGTAACTCCGGGGTTCATTTTAATTCCTATTTAGTTGTGCTGAATGATTACATCATTCCGCCCATGCCTGCGCCTGCCGGCATAGCTGGTGTGTCTTCCTTAATGCTTGCAACTGCTGATTCAGTTGTGAGGAATGTTGAAGCTACGCTTGTTGCGTTCTGAAGTGCACTTCTTGTAACCTTGGCAGGGTCAAGAATACCTGCCTCAACCATGTTAACGTACTCCTCGTTGAGTGCATCGAAGCCTACGCCAACCTCAGACTCACGTACCTTGTTGATGATAACTGAGCCTTCAAGTCCTGCATTAGCTGCAATGTGGAAAAGCGGAGCCTCAAGTGCCTTAAGAATAATCTTAGCACCTGTCTTTTCATCGCCCTCAAGCTCTGCCGCAAGCTTAGCAACCTCCTTGGAAGCGTGGATGTAAGCTGAACCACCGCCCTGGATGATACCTTCCTCAACTGCTGCCTTTGTAGCTGCAAGAGCATCCTCAAGACGAAGCTTAGCTTCCTTCATCTCTGTCTCAGTAGCAGCACCTACGCGGATAACTGCGACACCGCCTGCAAGCTTTGCAAGTCTCTCCTGAAGCTTCTCTCTATCGAAATCAGATGTTGTCTCCTCAATCTGCTTCTTAATCTGGTTAACTCTTGCTGTGATATCAGCCTTATCGCCACAGCCGTCAACGATGATTGTGTTCTCCTTCTGAACCTTAACGGACTTAGCACGGCCAAGCATGTCAATTGTTGTATCCTTAAGCTCAAGACCAAGCTCCTCTGAGATAACCTGACCACCTGTAAGGATTGCGATATCCTTAAGCATCTCTTTTCTTCTGTCACCATAGCCAGGAGCCTTGACACCTACTACTGAGAATGTACCACGAAGCTTGTTGACAATAAGTGTTGTAAGAGCCTCACCCTCGATATCCTCAGCAATGATGAGAAGCTTAGCGCCTGTCTTTACAATCTGCTCAAGGATTGGGAGAATCTCCTGAATGTTGGAAATCTTCTTGTCTGTGATTAAGATGTATGGATCATCCAGATTTGC
>JBNMLM010000023.1:0-23674 GCA_050874845.1 Eubacteriales bacterium
CCTCCATCTCATCGAGAAGTCCGGCGAATACATCAAGACCTGTCTTGATGGCATCCGGCTTGGACATATCCACGCCCGCAATCTTTAAAAGCTCAATTGGGTAATCGGAGCCGCCGCTTGATAAGAACTTCATGTAGCGGTCAACTGCCGGCTGTCCCTCCTTGCGAATCATGGAAGCTATAGCAACAGCGGCTGAGAAGCCTGTTGCATACTGGTATACATAGAATGGTGTGTAGAAGTGAGGTATTCTTGCCCACTCAACCTCAATATCCTTATCAACTACCATGTCCGGTCCGAAGTACTCCTTGTTGAGCTCATAGTACATCTCATTGAGAGACTTAGCTGTGAGGCTCTTGCCCTGCTCTGCCATCTCATGTGCCTTCTTTTCGAACTCAGCGAACATTGTCTGGCGGTATACAGTTCCCTTGAAGCTGTCAAGGAAATGATTGATGAGGTATGCCTTCTCATTCTTATCCTTCGCATTATCTATAAGGTAGAAATTGAGGAGTGCCTCATTGCATGTCGAAGCAACCTCAGCGACAAAGATTCTGTATGCAGCGTATACAAGAGGCTGTGTTGAATTGGACTTGTAGCTGTGGAGCGCATGTCCCATCTCATGTGCAAGGGTGAACATTGAATCTAAGTTGTCCTGATGATTTAAAAGTACATAAGGGTGAACACCGTTAGGTCCCCATGAGTAAGCACCGCTTCTCTTTCCCTCATTCTCATATACATCAATCCAACCGCCATTGAAGCCCTTGTCAAGAAGCTCTATGTAATCCTTTCCAAGAGGTGCAACACCCTTCTTTACGATTTCCTTTGCCTCCTCAAATGAGATATGCATATCAAAATCCTTCACCATAGGAGTGTACACATCATACATGTGAAGCTCATCCACGCCAAGTGCCTTCTTGCGAAGCTTAACATAGCGGTGCATAAGAGGAAGTCCATCATGGATTGTGTCGATGAGGTTGTCATATACGGAGATTGGAATATTTCCGTCAAAAAGATATGACTCAATGCTTGAATTGTATTTTCTCACCTTTGCTGAGAACATATCACCCTTTACAAGAGATTCATAGTTGGCAGCTATAGTATTTTCAAAATTTTTGAATGCACCGTGCATTGTGGTGAAAGCATCCTTGCGGACTCTTCTGTCATTGCTTCTTATGAAAATTCCGTATCTTCCGTGTGTTAATGTTACGTCCTCGCCGTTCTCGTCCTTTATCGTTCCGAACTTGACATCGGCGTTGTTGAACATGCCGAAAACCTTCTTAGGTCCTCCGAGAACATCCTCAGCGGAAGCCAATACTGCCTCCATATCCGGCGATAACACATGAGGCTTTCTTCTTGAAATGTACTCCCACTTCTTTGCGTAAAGCTTAAGCTCCTCACACTCACTCATGTAGCTGTCAACAGCCGCATCATCTATTGTGAGCATCTCAGGATTTACAAAAGACAGCATCTCCCCTGTCTTTACCATAATATTCTCAGCTTCACCTGAAAGCGCCTGTGACTCCGGATTAGCTGTATCCTGATCATAGAGCTGGTGTGCATAGCAGTAAATACGGTCAATCAGATTAGTAAGCTTATCCTCAAGCTTGAACACAGCAAGCATATTAGCGCTGCTCTCACCGATTTTACCCTTGTAGCTTTCTATCTCCTCAGCAACCTTAAGTGCCTCGGCATACTCCGCTCTCCAAGCGGCAACATCCGGATAAATATCCTCAAGTCTCCATGTGTATTTCTTGTCTGTCTCACTTCTTTTTAATACTTTATTAGCCATTGCATCCTCCCTGGGTTGGACTTATAATATTCCTGTCCTATGCGGGTACATGAAACTGCCCCGAATAGAAATAATATACAACAAAATTACGCTAAACACAAGAAAAGTATCTGCTTAAATTATTGAACGGAGATTGTAATGCCAAAAAACACTAAATTAACATTTTCAGACATAGAACGATTTATAGAGCGCTGCTCAGAATCAGCATCCGAAGCTTATGAACCATATATTGATTTTGACCGCGAGCCGGACATCATAAGCTCACGCCTTCAGCCCGCACTGCTCCATAACAGCGGAATTGAATTATTTGAGGATGATAACGTGCCGGCGCTCTACCTTATAAATAGCGCACACGGTCTTGTCGGCTGCTGCACTACCTTCACATATTATGATAACGACGGCTCGCTCACACATGAACTGTCCGTACTCGTCGCGCCGGAATACCGACACCACGGACTTGGACGCATGCTCGTAATGCAGATATTATCAGTCATCGAAGCCATTTATACGGAAAACAAAACCGACAATGTCACAGCCGGCAGTACTGATACAGCCACATGCCGCGATTACGAAGATGTACCTGCTTCCGGAGCAATTCGTGTCCTGTTAGTCGGCAGCAACGAATATTTTGCCGAAAGCTGTGGATTTGCTTACTCACACAGCGAACATTTTATGACAAGGAAGCCCTACAATGATAATTATATTTCAATGCCATGTTCGTCCACACAGCAGCCTCCTTCCCTCTCCATCACCCGCACCTCCCACAGGACGCCCGGGCACCACACCTACCGCCTATTCTGTGACGGCAGAAGCGCTTCTAAATGTACTGTGTTAGAGTGCAGTGACTACGTGAACATCGCCAACGTCTACACCAACAAAAAATACCGCGGGCAGGGCTTTGCCGGGCGGCTCATAGACGCCGCCGCCGCGGATTTTCCGCAGAAGAAGCTTCTATTGCAGGTATCGGGCAGCAATACAGCCGCAATCCGCGCTTACACAGGCAATGGCTTTACATTCTATAAAACATTTGACTATTATGTTGCTACTTTACCATAAAAAAGAGCTGTAACCCGCCGGGAACTAAATCTCCCACAGGCTACAGCTCTTTTATTACTCTTTTTGATACATGAAATCCCGCAATAACACAATCACTGCATACTTACTGCAGATTCGTATATCCCATCAAATACTCGTCAACCTCTTTTGCGGCGTCGCGACCCTCGCGGATTGCCCACACAACAAGAGACTGGCCTCTGTGCATATCTCCGGCGGTGAATACCTTGTCAACATTGGTCGCATGCTTTCCCGGCGCTGTATCGACATTGGTACGCGCATTGAGTGTCACACCGAATGCGTCGGCAACATACTTCTGGGTGCCTAGGAAGCCTGCGGCGATGAGTACAAGGTCTGCCTCAAGCTCGAACTCACTTCCGGCAACCTCTGCCATCATCATGCGCCCTGTCTTTCCGTCCTTCTTGGATTCAAGCTTCACACACTTTACCTTACAGAGCTTTCCATTCTTGTCCTTTATGAACTCCTTGACGGTGGTCTGGTATAATCTAGGATCTTTTCCGAATACCGCGATAGCCTCCTCCTGACCGTAATCCGTCTTGCAGACTCTAGGCCACTGTGGCCATGGATTGTTCTCAGCGCGTGTATCCGGAAGCTTAGGCATCATCTCAAGCTGTACAACAGAGGCACAGCCAAGACGTATTGATGTTCCGACACAGTCATTTCCTGTATCTCCGCCTCCGATAACAACAACCTTCTTGCCCTTAGCGTCGATATACTTCTTATCCGCGAAATCCGAATCAAGCAGGCTCTTCGTTACAGATGTAAGGTAATCCACCGCAAAGTATATTCCCTGCGCATCCCTTCCCGGTGCATTTATATCCCTCGGATTGGCTGCACCACAACAGAGAACAACTGCGTCATAGTCCTTTAACACCTTAGCCGCCTTCACATTCTCACCGACATTGGCATTGGTGACGAACTCTATTCCGTCCGCCTCCATGATGTTGATTCTTCTGTCGATGATGTGCTTTTCAAGCTTCATGTTAGGAATGCCATAGCGTAGAAGTCCTCCGACCCTGTCGGCGCGCTCAAAGACAGTAACCCTGTGGCCTCTCTTGTTTAAAAGGTCTGCCGTGGCAAGACCCGAAGGGCCTGAACCGATAACGGCGACCTTCTTGCCCGTTCTTACCTTAGGCGGATTAGGTGCTACATATCCCTGCTCAAATGCGTTCTCTATGATTGTTTTCTCGTTCTCCTTCGTAGTTACCGGTGAGCCGTTAAGTCCACAAGTACATGCCGCCTCACACAGCGCCGGACATACTCTCGAAGTAAACTCAGGGAAATTGCTCGTCTTTGCAAGTCTGTTATATGCCCTGTGAAGATTGCCGCTGTAGAGAAGATCATTCCACTCAGGTATCAGGTTGTTGAGAGGACAGCCGGACACCATCCCCTTTAACATCTTACCGGACTGGCAGAACGGAACGCCGCAGTCCATACAGCGCGCCGCCTGCTGCCTCTGCTCCTCAATGGTGAGCGGAGTGTGAAACTCATTGAAATTCTTTATTCTGTTCTTTGGCTTGACAGCCTCGCTGTCAACTCTCTCATAATCTAAAAATCCTGTCGGCTTTCCCATGAATTTCCCTCCTTACTTCGCTGCTTTATTAGCATAGAATGCTTCAATCTGTGCCTGCTCACTTGAAAGACCCTTCTCTTCCATCTGAACGATTCTCTGCATCATTCTCTTGTAGTCATGAGGTACAATCTTCTTGAACTTAGGAAGATAATCTCCGAAATTGTCAAGAATCTGCTTGCCCTTTACAGAGTTGGTGTATGCCACATGCTGCTGTATCATTTCCTTTAACTCTAATACATCGTACTTGTCCGTAACCTCCTCAGTCGATACAAGCTCCTTGTTGAGCTTCTTATAGAGGCTGCTGTCCTCGTCAAGCACATACGCGATACCACCGCTCATACCTGCGGCAAAATTCTTCCCGGTCTTTCCAAGGATAACTACTCGTCCACCGGTCATGTACTCACAGCCATGATCGCCGACGCCCTCGACAACCGCCTTTGCACCGGAATTACGGACGCAGAAACGCTCACCAGCTACACCGTTTATATACGCCTCACCGCTCGTTGCACCGTAGAGTGCGACATTACCGATGATGATATTTTCATCCTGCTTGAATTCGGAACCCGTAGGTGGATATACCACAAGCTTTCCTCCTGAAAGTCCCTTGCCGAAGTAGTCATTGCTGTCTCCCTCAAGGCACATTGTAAGTCCCTTAGGAATAAATGCTCCGAAGCTCTGTCCGCCCGCACCGTGACACATGATTGTGAAGGTATCCTCAGGAAGTGTGTCATCGTAGAGTCTTGTAATCTCGGAGCCGAACATCGTACCGAATGAACGGTCGGTGTTCTTTACATCTATTTCAATGCTTCTCTTCTGCTTCTTCTCAAGAGCCGGTCCAAGCTTCTTTAACAGAACCTTCTCATCAAGAGTTTTTTCAAGCTCGAAGTTGTATACATTCTTGTGAAGATAGTCAATCTTCTCCTTGCCTGCATAAGGATTGTCAAGAATTACCGAAAGGTCAATCTTTCCTTTCTTGACGCCGCTGCCGTCCTTAGCCTGATATAACATATCGGTTCTTCCTACCATCTCATCGATTGTCTTAAAGCCAAGCTTAGCCATGTATTCGCGAAGCTCCTGTGCGACGAATCTCATAAAGTTCATCACATACTCAGGCTTACCTGTGAATCTCTTTCGAAGCTCAGGATTCTGTGTAGCAATACCTACAGGGCATGTGTCAAGATTACATACTCTCATCATCACACAGCCAAGAGTTACAAGCGGTGCCGTTGCAAATCCAAATTCCTCAGCACCTAAAAGACATGCTATCGCAACATCACGTCCTGTCATAAGCTTGCCGTCCGTCTCGACAACAACCTTGTTTCTAAGACCATTCATTATGAGTGTCTGGTGTGCCTCTGCAAGTCCAAGCTCCCAAGGAAGTCCTGCGTTGTGAATGGAGCTTCTTGGCGCTGCACCTGTACCTCCGTCATAGCCCGATACTAAGATAACCTGTGCTCCCGCCTTCGCAACACCTGCCGCTACGGTTCCAACACCTGCCTCGGATACAAGCTTTACGGATATACGCGCCTTCTTGTTGGCATTCTTAAGGTCGTAGATAAGCTGTGCCAAATCCTCAATCGAATAGATATCGTGATGTGGTGGTGGTGATATAAGTCCAACACCCGACGTTGAATGTCTTGTCTTGGCTATCCAAGGATATACCTTTCCACCCGGAAGATGTCCACCCTCACCAGGCTTAGCTCCCTGTGCCATCTTAATCTGAATCTCGTCGGCACTCACAAGGTATCTCGATGTGACACCGAAACGTCCTGAGGCTACCTGCTTGATTGCCGAACAGCGGTTGAGTCCATCCGGTCCTATCGTGAGTCTTTCAATATCCTCACCACCCTCACCTGAGTTGGACTTTCCGTGAAGTGTGTTCATGGCTATCGCCATCGCCTCATGTGCCTCCTGTGAAATTGAGCCGTAGGACATAGCGCCTGTCTTGAAACGTCTCACGATGGAATCCACACTCTCAACCTCGTCGATAGGGATTCCCTTCTCAGGATATTTGAAGTCCATAAGACCTCTTAAATTGATTGGCTCAAGCTCCTCATTGATAAGCTTGGAGTATTCCTTGAAGGTAGCGTAATCTCCGTTTCTTGTGGCAAGCTGGAGAAGATGAATTGTCTGAGGGTTGTAGAGGTGCTCCTCCTTGCCGCTTCTGAACTTATGGCTTCCCGCACTGTCGAAGGTGGTATCTGTCTGAAGTCCAAGCGGGTCATAGGCTCTGTCATGGTTTGCATTGATATCATTCTCGATATCCTTAAGTGTGATTCCACCCACACGGCTCACCGTGTTGGTAAAATACTTGTCCATAACGCTCTTGTCAATACCGATTGCCTCAAAGATCTTGGAACCCTGATATGACTGTATTGTAGATATACCCATCTTAGATGCAATCTTTACGATACCGCTTAATACTGCCTTGTTATAATCATCGACTGCCGCATAGTAGTCCTTGTTGAGCATTCCAAGGTCGATAAGCTCCTTTATACTGTCAAGTGCAAGATATGGGTTGACTGCACTCGCACCGAAGCCTAAGAGTGTTGCAAAGTGATGTACCTCTCTAGGCTCACCGGACTCAAGGATAACCGAAACCTTGGTTCTCTTTTTGGTTCTTACAAGATAGTCCTGCATCGCCGATACAGCAAGCAGTGACGGTATTGCGACATGGTTCTCGTCAACACCTCTGTCCGAAAGAATGAATATGTTCACTCCCTCACGGTAATGTCTGTCGGCTTCAACGAAGAGACGGTCTATTGCCTTCTCCATCGATGTATTCTTGTAATATATAATAGGAAGAACTGCAACCTTGAATCCCTCCTGATTCATATTCTTAATCTTTAACAAATCCGTGTTGGTAAGTATCGGATTGTTGACTCTTAATACCTGACAATTTCTCGCCGTCTCCTCAAGGATATTTCCATCGGCTCCAAGATACATCGTCGTTGATGTGACTATCTTTTCTCTCAGTGCATCGATAGGTGGATTCGTAACCTGTGCAAAGAGCTGCTTAAAGTAATTAAACAGAGGAACCGTCTTAGTTGAAAGTGCCGCAAGAGGTGTATCAGCTCCCATTGCCGCTATAGGCTCAGTACCGCCAAGTGCCATAGGAAGAATTGATGTCTTGAAATCCTCGTAGGTGTAGCCGAACGCCTTCTGTAATTTCGCACGCTCTTCCTTGGAATACTCCTCAACTCTCTGGTTAGGAATCTTTAAATCCTTGAGCATTACAAGGTTGCTGTCAAGCCACTCACCATACGGTCTTTTGGACGCATATTTCTCCTTGAGCTCATCGTCATCTATAACCTCTCCCTTTACTGTATCTACAAGGAGCATTTTGCCCGGTCTTAATCTCTCCTTCACCTTGATGTTGGAGGTAGGAATATCAAGCACACCAACCTCGGATGAGAGAATAAGCTGGTCATCATTTGTTATATAGTAACGCGATGGACGAAGTCCGTTTCTGTCAAGCACCGCTCCCATGATATCTCCGTCTGAGAAAAGAATGGATGCCGGTCCGTCCCAAGGCTCCATCATTGTCGCATGATACTCATAGAAATCTCTCTTCTTCTGGCTCATGCTCTGATTATTCATCCAAGGCTCAGGAATAAGTATCATTACCGCAAGAGGAAGTTCAAGACCGCTCATCATAAGGAACTCAAGCGTGTTGTCAAGCATCGCTGAGTCTGAGCCCTCCTGATTTACAATAGGGGTTACCTTGCTCATCTCGCCCTCAAAATACTTTGTCTCCATGGATTCCTCGCGCGCATGCATCTTATCGGCATTGCCGCGGATGGTATTTATCTCACCGTTATGTACGATTATCCTGTTCGGATGAGCTCTCTGCCAGCTAGGGTTTGTATTAGTACTGAAACGAGAATGTACTGTAGCTATCGCAGTCTCATAATCAGGGCTGTTCAAATCATCAAAGAAGGTTCTAAGCTGTCCGACAAGGAACATTCCCTTGTAGACGATTGTTCTGCTCGATAGAGAAGCGACGTATGTATTATCGTTACTCTGTTCAAAAACTCTTCTAACAACATAGAGCCTTCTGTCAAAATCAAGTCCCTTTGCTATTCTTGCGGGCTTCTTTATAAAGCACTGCCAGATACTAGGCATACATGCAATTGCCTTGGAGCCTAACACATCCGGATTAGTCGGAACCTCTCTCCAGCCTAGGAACTCAAGACCTTCCTTCTGGGTGATGATCTCGAACATCTTCTTAGCCTGATTGCGCTTGAACTCGTCCTGTGGAAAAAAGAACATACCTACACCATATTCTCTCTCTCCACCTATATTTATTCCGAGTGACTTTGCAACTTTAGAAAAGAATTTATGGGATATCTGGAGCAGGATACCTACACCATCACCGGTCTTACCTTCCGCATCCTTACCTGCACGGTGTTCAAGATTCTCAACTATTCTTAGGGCATTCTCAACAACCTGATGCGTCTTAACGCCCTTGATATTGACGATCGCACCGATACCACAGTTATCGTGTTCAAAATCAGGGCTGTATATTGACGGTTTCACTTCACATACATTGCTCATACAAAACCTCCTTTTATTTTCCTTGTAAAACTTGTACTTAATATACACTTTTTTTATTTTCATGTAAATATTTTTTTCTTTAAGCTGTCTGATTATTTGATATTACATTATTTTGCTATATATTATCTGATATTTTGTGATATATTTTTATAATTACGTTCCAATATTAAACAAAATAAAAGCCCCATCACGATTTTGCAAAGAAAAATCCGGTAAATAATCATTCTCCGCAAAACCCTTCCGGGGCTTTCAAGACATATTGTCTTAATTGTGTATTCAATTATATAGCATGCTTCTTAACATTCGAAAAATGTAAATTTGCACATTAAAAATATAAAGTCACAGTTTAATCTGAGTTAATATTTTTATGTATGTGGTAACAATGTTAAAGAAAATTGTAGAAAATTTCTTCTTCTACATGGTTATAATTTCCTTACAGTACCAGCTGGCATCTGTCTGGCTCAATCTTTCCCCCTGCTCAACAATCGGATGGCTTGCATCATTTCCGGGGATAAATCTTATGAAACCTATCTGTCCATCGGACATAAGCACCTTCTTTGAAATATAATGCCTCCTCAGATTCTTAAGAAATATCATGACAAGCTTCCGGTCAAGCCCTTTAAACTCATCCCTGTACAGCATATCAAACACATCAAATGCAAGGTTAGCCTCCTTATACGTCCTCTTCGCCACCATCGCGTCATATATATCCGAAAGCGTGGTTATTCTGGTCAGGAGCGGTATTTCATCCCCCTTAAGCCCATCCGGATATCCGTCCCCTGTAAGCTTCTCATGGTGGTGTCTTGCAATGTCACGCACAGTCTCCCCGAACTGATTGCCAAGCATCTCATAAGAAAATACCGGATGAAGCTTGACGATATTATATTCAGCCGTTGTCAGCCTCCTCGGTGAATTGATAATCTCCTCAGGTATCTTGGTCTTTCCTACGTCATGCAGAAGCCCGGCAAGCACCAGCGTCCTCACATCATCCTCCGGCAGTCCAAGCCACTTACCCATAAGAGCATTCATAAGCGCAACATTCAGTGAATGTCTCTGCAAGCCCTCATCCATCGGTCTTGGGAAATTGATACATGAGAAGATTGTGACAGGGTCTATCTTGATAAGCTTTTCTGATATATTGTCTACAAGCTTATCAATCTCATCAGATCCAATCCACGCATCTATATTGTGCAGCATGCCGTTGACATTCTCCGTGAGACTGCTGTAACCGGAAATCTTCTCCATCAGCTCCTGTCTTTTCTCCGGCGATATATGTTCACTGGTCACAATATCATAAAAGCCTTCCTCATGAACTGTTATATTTCTGTCACCTTTATTGAAATTGTACAGCTTCTTAAGCTTTTCACCGGTCAAAACCTCTCCCTTTGGAATCAGAAGAGTGAAACCTGTACTGTCATAAATGTTATCCTTAAGTACAAGTCCTTCCCACAGATATTCAATTGGCAGCTTGTGTAAATTTTTCATTTCCATTTTCAAATTGAGTCCCCACTATTCTACAACCATATTCCTCAGTCAGCATATTATCATTCTGTGTTCTCACTACCCTGCAATAGAAAATAAGTGCTCTATCTTCAACATTTATCACCATGCGAAAGCAATCGCCCTTCTCGAAGCTTCCGCTGTCCATTTTGACAAGTATTCCATCTGAGCTCATATTCACGGTCATGAGCATCATCGGCTTATTGAGCCGCACCTCTCTATCACCGAAACACAGCTCCGTGATAATGCCCTTTGTAAGAATCTTATATCTTCGTTTCTTGCGATTTTCCTTTTCCCTGTGCCTTCCAAGAAGTACAACCATCTCATTATCTATAACCGCGCTTGTAAGATTTCCCTCATACTCATACAGCTTATCCGGTCCGAAAATCAACACCGTGACATTATAATTTCCCTTTTGCGCTATGCTGTCAGCACTGATAAAACATATATTCTTATCCTTTATAAACCTTATAATCTTGGTATCTGCAAGCAACTTACCATCTTCTGTTCTCTTAATCAGTATTCTGCGGCTTCTTAAAATGTTGTCATTCATATTTCACCGCCTCCTTTCAAATCAGCACCCGGTAAATTAAAATATTCAATCGTTTTCACTTCTGCCTATATCTACTGTAATTTTATCAAAACAAATCCTATCTGTCTATAATACAATATAACCATTATCACACTTTCCGCCTTATTAATTTTATCGTAATTATTCTTTACTTTTTTCACTCCTAACTTATAATTAATTTATGTGAATGATGTTGGGGACAAAAACAAATGTCTGCAATAATAAATTTCCGGAGGCTTCTTATTTATGACTGACCATAAAAAATTCAACCTTAAAGGCTTTTTTACACGAAAAAGAATATTTTACTGCATATATATGCTCCTTCTGCTTGTGATAACAGGCTCCCTCAATATAGCTGCGCGGAAAAGTACCTCTTTTGCTGAATGGTACTCCACGCACATATATAGATTTCTGGTAAATACGGTCGGAAGACTTGTCGGTTTTCTTCCTTTCTCACTGTATGAACTTCTTATAATATTGGGAATAGCATTACTGTTCTGGATTATTTTCAGAAGCATTTACCTTATAATAAAGAAGAGGACAAAAAGAATATTGACACTGTTCGCAGGAGTACTTGCACTGTTGCTCACCGTCCTCACATTGTTCACCCTCAACTGCGGGGTCAACTACCACAGAAGACCGTTCTCCTACTATTCAGGTCTTACTGTAGCCAAGCAGCCGACGGATGTTCTGACCAGTCTGTGTCAATCATTGATAGATGAGGCGAACGCGCTTGTTCCATATATAGATACCGTTGAGGTTCCCGATGATGAGGATGGGACGCACTACGGAAGCATATTTTCACTTGATAACACGGACACCGTAGCAGAGGCAGTCAAAGCGATGAACAATCTTGGCAGCATCTATCCTGTACTTGAGGGGTACTATCCTAAGGCTAAGCCTGTTCTGTTCTCAAGGGTAATGTCCTACGAATTTATAACCGGCGTGTACTCCTTCACGATTGAGGCTAACTACAACAATGACGTTCCAGACTATGTAAAAGCAGACACTATATGCCATGAGCTCTCTCACCTTCGCGGCTTCATGCGAGAGGATGAGGCGGGCTTCATCGCATACCTTGCCTGCATACACTCAGACAATGTGAATCTTAAGTACAGCGGAATTTTAAATGCACTCTCATACGTTCTTAACTCAGTCTACTCCAACTGCGGGGCGACAGTCTACACTGAGCTGTACAAGAGCATGGACATACAGCTAATGCGCGATTATCTGTATGACAGCAGATATTGGGATAAATACAGGACACCTGTTGCAGAGGTGGCAGACGCCGTGAACAACGCCTATCTCGTGGCAAATGCACAGACTGACGGCGTAAAGAGCTATGGCAGGATGGTTGACCTTCTCCTTGCGTACTACATTTCACAAAATAACTAAATTACGGCATGTCAAAACATGCGATATAAACTTAGCTGTGTATAACGTATTATATTTATGCATATCACGACTTTGGGAGAAGCTTAGATATTCTTAGAACTCTGCTAAGTCCCCAGCCAAAAGCAGCACGGATGCTGCTTTAGAAGCAATGCATACACGGATGTATGCTTTGCTTCGGTGGCGAACGTATAGAACACCTTTATCAGAGTTCTTAGAATATCTTGCTTCGTACAATGGAGCTGATATGCATAAATATAATACGTTATACACTCATTGATAAAATAGGCATGTTTTGACACACTGTTATCTATTCAGTGCTTCTCTCATGCTCTATCTCATTATCAATGGCAAGCTTTACCCTCTCCTGCGTTTTCTTAACCGCATCATCATGCCCGGTGAGTGCCGCGAACGGGGCGAACTGGGCAGCTCTGTCCGCTATCGGCATGTGAGGTCTATCCCTTGACACATGATGTGGCATATCTATTATATCGTCATATTTGCTGTTGCTTGCCGCATTCTTGTAGAAGTCCTCACTTATTTTCCCCTTAAAACTATCCTCATTCACGCCTTGTGACCTCCTATCTGACCATTGCGGGATATCGCCGTTGCGCCATCCTCAAGGTTCATTCCCTTTAATATGGCATTTTTGCCGAACTTCTTCTTGATGTCAAGTACCGCCTGCTGCATCTGGCGTTCCTTGGCAAGCTGCTTTTTCTCCTGCTCCTTCTCACGCTCAAGCTTCTCATAGTCGGTGAACAAATCAAGCTGTGTAAATTCCGGCTCATCATCCGCTAGACTCTCATCCACCACCTTGCAGGCGACCACATTTATTCTCCTCACAAGAAGATTTCTGTTGATTATCCTGTCAAAAAGCTCCATCATCGCGTCTATAATCAGCTTCGTTGAGGAAGTCCTGTGTGCAAGATTCTGTGTTCCGTGTGCATGCTTTGGTATCCTTCTTCCGTAGCCATCCAGCACAATCTCACCCTTATATTTTTTGGCAATCTCCGGATTGGTGAGGTTCTCAACGTCATAGCCGATGGTTAGCACCAATTGGTTCGTGACAAGGTGCTTATCCACAAGTCCAAGCACCAGCCCATCCGTCATTTCCTTGACAATAAGCCTTGCCTTATCCGCAGTATACGGACATGAGAGCACCTGCCCCTCGCTCACACTGTTCGTCTCAGACCTGTATGACTTGATATCTGCCATCGTGCACGGCTCATAGCCCCACGCGTGGTCTATGAGAAGCTCCGCATTCACTCCGAACAGCTTATAGAGCAAATCCTCATTATAGTACTCATCCTTCTTCCCGATGGAGCACCTTGCGACATCACCCATCGTGTACATTCCGTATTCATTGAGTTTTTTCGTATATCCGCGACCGACACGCCAGAAATCCGTCAACGGTGTATGTCCCCACAGCAGGCGGCGGTAGCTCAGCTCATCAAGCTGCGCAATCCGCACCCCCTCCTCATCGGGAAGCGCATGCTTGGCAACTATATCCATCGCGACCTTGCACAGATACAGATTAGTCCCTATGCCGGCAGTAGCCGTTATTCCTGTCTCAGACTTAATCTCATGTATCAGCTTCGTTGTAAGTTCTCTTGCCGTCAGCTTATACATTCTCACATATTCGGTAATATCAATCATCACCTCATCAATGGAATACACATGTATGTCCTCAGGTGCAATGTATCGGAGATAAATCTGATATATCCTTGTGCTGTATTCCATATAGTACGCCATCCTCGGAGGCGCCGCAATATATCCCACCTTAAGACAAGGGTCTGCTTCAAGCTCATTGGCAAACACGGACTCACCTGTAAAATGCGCTCCGTTTCCCAGCCTGCGCGCTCTGTCCCTGTTAACCTCACGAACTCTCTGTACAACCTCAAAAAGCCTTGCTCTCCCCGGTATCCCATAAGCCTTAAGGGATGGAGAGACAGCAAGGCATATTGTCTTTTCAGTCCTGCTTGCATCAGCCACAACAAGATTCGTTGTTAGCGGGTCAAGTCCGCGCTCCCTGCACTCTACTGACGCATAAAAGGATTTTAAATCGATTGCAACATAGATTCGCTCCGTAATGAGACCTCCTCATGGCAAAACTTATTTTCTTATAAGCTTTCCTGCTACCATAAGTATACAAAAAACAATAAAATTTGCAAGAACTATGCTCGCACCTACGGGCAGATTGAAGCTGTATGAGCTATATAATCCCACAAAGAAACACAATACAGAGACTATACCGGATATGATAACAACCTTTCTGAAGCCCTTCACAACTGCACTAGCTGAGAGTGTCGGGAATATAATAAGACTGGATATAAGCATTGTTCCCATTATTCTCATTCCCACAACTATTGTGAGTGCGGTCAACACCGCAATGAGCATATTGTAAAACTCCGCCCTCACTCCTGTTGCCTTTGCAAAATCACTGTCGAAAGTGATTGCAAATATCTTGTGATAGAAAACAAAAAACAGTATCAGTACAATCACCGACAATATGGCACTTATATATACATCCGTCCTGCTCATGGCTAGTATGCTTCCGAACATATAGCTGTATACATCCGTGTTAAGCCCTCCGCTCAACGATGTCACAGTGACACCTACCGCTATGGCAACCGATGACACCAGCGCTATTGCCGAATCAGACTGAACCTTGCTGTCCTTGCCAAGCTTCAATATAAAGAAAGCCGCAACAATCACAACAGGAACTGCGATTGCAAGAGGCGCGACATTCATAACCGCTGCAACGGACAAAGCTCCAAATCCTACATGTGACAAGCCATCACCTATCATCGAAAATCTCTTAAGCACAAGGCTGACTCCAAGAAGTGCACAGCACAGCGCAACAAGTCCACCCGCAATCATGGCTCTCACAATAAAATCGTATGAAAATAACAGCTTCAATGTATCAAACATAGCGTTCTCCCTTCTTCACCTTATCCAAAAGACTCTTATCCGTATTTTTATCCATGTCCTTATCTTTGTTTTCATTCCCATCGACAGGCTTTTCACCGGTGCCGCCTGTTTCTTCGCTATTTTTATAATCAAGTCCAAGAAAATGCCTTGCAGCTTCGCTGTCTAGGTACTTATCAGCCGGGCCGAAGTATCCGCAGCCGGAGCGCTTATTCACATGGAGAATAAGTCCCGCATCGGACACAGCCTTGTTGAGGTCATGCGACACCATAAGTATGGTGGTCTTTTTCTCCCTGTTAAGTCTCTTTAACAGCTCATAGAGTTCCTCCGTCGCAACCGGGTCAAGCCCTGTGGTCGGCTCATCAAGAAGCAGAAGCTTGTCCGTCGCGCACAGCGCCCTCGCAAGAAGCACCCTCTGCTTCTGTCCTCCCGAAAGACTTCCAAAGGAAGCCTTCACATAGTCCGCCATCCCGAAATCACTCAGTATCTCCATAGCCTTGGCCTTCTCCGCCCTGTTATAGTAAGGTCTTAAGCCCATCTTATTTAGGAAGCCGGACATAACTACCTCCTTCACCGTAGCCGGGAAATTCTTCTGGTAATCCTTCTGCTGCGGGAGATATCCTACATCGGCTCTGCTCATCCCATCGCCGTATTCAATCCTTCCTCCCTGTATCTTCGCAAGTCCAAGTATTCCCTTAAGGAGACTGCTCTTTCCCGCTCCGTTCTCACCTACTATACACACATAGTCCCCTCTGTTAAGCTCAAAGCTCACATCCGAAACCACTATTCCGTCCTCATAACCAACACTTATATTTTCACATCTAAGCTGTGCCATCAGTTAAGTCCCTCCTTAAGATTCTCCACATTATTCCACATTATATCAAGATATGTCACACCACTTTCATATTCCTGTCTGCTGACATTGTGTGCGGAATGTAACAGTAGAAGCTTTACTCCTGTCTCCTCAGCAATCGTCCTCGCCACCTTCGGGTCGACAAGCTCCTCATAATATACCGCCTTAGCCCCGCTCTCCTTTATCTCATCAATCATCCTCATAACACTGCTTATGGACGGCTCAGACTCCGCCGAACAGTCATGGTATGCCGAAACACAGTCAAAACCGTACTCTCTCACAAAATATGTCATTGCAAAGCGTCCGCCAAAAAATATCGTCCTGTGAGCACTCTCCTCACTCACCTGCCTGAACGCTGCGTCAACCTCCGCTAGCTTGTCTATATACTCATCCGCCCTCTGCCTGTACTCCGCAGCGTGCTGTGGGTCCTTCTCCATAAGTGCATCAACTATATTTTCAACCATCTGCACGGCATATACAGGTGATGTCCATATATGTGGGTCATACTCATGGGTATGTCCGGCATGGCTGTGCTCTGCATGTGAGTGTGAATCATGCTCATCATCCTCATGCGCGCTGTGTTCATCCACGAAGTAGTCTTCCTCCTTTTCAAGCGTAATCCCATCTGACACATCCACAACCATAACGCTGTCATCAAGGCTGTCTATTATCGTCTGTGCCCACACCTCCATATACTTTCCTGTGTATATGAACATATCGCTCTCCCTTATCTCAATCATATCCGCTGGGCGCAGATCATACGAATGGCTCTCCATGCCCGGAGGAAGGAGCAGCGTCACATCAGCATAATCGCCGGCTATCTGCCTTGCAAAATCATACTGCGGAAACAATGTCGCAACAATCTTCAATTTTTTGCCGGATTCATCGCCGGCATCGCCGCTGTTATTATTTCCACCCTTGGAACATCCGGCAGTAAAAACACATATTCCCACGGCAAGCGCACATATTATAAGTACAATCCTTTTTCGCGAACGCAGTCTGTCCATATTATAAAAATATCCTTTCTATTAATTAAGTAGGTAATTGCGAAGCCCACATATCCACATCAGTCTCAATCCTGTATATTTTTATTTGAATTTGAAAACCAATTTCATATTGCTTTTCTATTATATCAACAGAATAGTTTTTGTCAAGAAAGAATTTTTTACTATATGCCGGACAATTATTCGGAAGGGATTCGGGGGTCAAAACATGCTACATACCTAGCTGTGTATAACGTATTATATTTATGCATATCACGACTTTTGGTAGAAGCTTAGATTGTTCCAAGAACATCTTAGCTTCGGACAACGGAGCTGATATGCATAAATATAATACGTTATACACTCAGAGATTAAACAGGCATGTTTTGACACCCGAATCCCGTCGCTCAAAAAAAGACCGGCAGCCCCCATATACTCCATGGACGCTGCCGGTCCTTTATCACATATTACTCCACCGGTTTATATCGCGTGAACACCTTATCCCCTCCGACAACCTGCTTGGTTCCGTCGGAATCAATAATCACATAGTCACCCTCCTGAATAAAGGTCACACCTCTTCTGTGTCTTATATAAGGACACACAATCGAACCATTGTCGCGAACCACCTTCAAAAGCTTGTCCGTGAT
Organism: Eubacteriales bacterium; assembly: GCA_050874845.1. Classification (GTDB taxonomy): domain Bacteria; phylum Bacillota; class Clostridia; order Lachnospirales; family Lachnospiraceae; genus CAG-882. The sequence continues at coordinate 17,865 of JBNMLM010000023.1, forward strand.
AATCCAGCCCTTCGTAACTATATCGGAGAAAAGCTCAAAGCCATCCTCCAGCCCCTTTCCAAGCTCATATTTCGTTACTTCCGCCTCCATTGGAATCCTTGTGCACTTCATAAAAACCGCCTCCGTTTCTTTACATTATGTATTAGCTTTGAAAATATTTATCCTCAAACTCATCGACAGGTATCGGCTTTGAAAAATAGAAGCCCTGAAACATTTCACAGCCAATCCCGGACAGAAAATCGAGCTGTTTTTCCGTCTCCACACCCTCTGTGATGACCTCCATGTTTAGCGCCTTAGCCATCGTTATTATGGATTTAAGAATCTTCCTGCTCCTCTCCTGATTATCCGTCTCACGCAGAAACATCATATCTATCTTGAGCAAATCCGCCTTAATATCCTTGAGTGTGTTGAGCGAAGAATATCCGCTTCCGAAATCATCTATCTCTATCTGGAACCCGAACTTCTGAAGCTTATCCATGATGTCCATGTGCATCTTGACATCCGACATAATGACAGTCTCCGTAATCTCAAGATTAAGGCTCTTAGGAGATATACCATACTTTCTCACAATACCTGTAAACACCTTATACAGATCAAGGTAATAAAAATCCTTCGCTGAGATATTAACCGAAATGTGGTAATCCTTATATCCGGCATCATTCCATTCCTTAACCTTTCCCGCTGCCTTCTCCCATATAAAATTGTCAAGCTTATATATGATTCCAGTCTTTTCCAATATTCCCACAAACGAATCCGGGTACAACAGCCCTCTCTTAGGATGATTCCACCTCACAAGCGCCTCCGCCCCAAGAAGTGTACCTCTGCTGTCAAGCTGTGGCTGTAAATACATACAGAATTCCTCATTTTCCAATGCCTTATCGAATTCCGCAACGATGCTCTTTTCATGCATTAGTCTATTCATATCACTCTCATCATAATATGAGATGACCTGATTATAATCTCCCTTTATACGCTCAATTGCCATATTGGCCTTATCGTACATCGTCTGAACCGGCTCATTTATATCCTTAATCTCGTATACACCTGCATACACATGCATTTTGTATATTCTGTCCTCGGTTAATGAGCACAGCGTCCTTATATTTTCAAGCAGATAGCTGTCATCGAAATCCTTCTTAAGCACTATCTGGACAAATCTGTCACCTGCAATCCTGCCAAGAACAGAAATCTTCGCCCCCTTATCCTTTAAAAGCTTAGCCTCCTTTTCTAATACCTCATCGCCCTTATCATCACCGAACAATTCATTTACAAGCTTAAAGTCCTTGATGTTAGAGGCAAGCATGTACATGCTCTCACCGGCATGCTCCTTAATGAACCTCTCCGCCTCCTCAAAAAAGCCCTCTCTGTTATATAGTCCGGTAAGGCGGTCATGCGTCGCACGGTACTGTTCATCCTTGAGGCGCTTCACATCCTCCGTCTTATCCTCTATTCTAAAAAAGCTGCCGATTGAAGCTCCTTTTTCATCGCGCATATTGCAATACTCAAATCCAAAGAAATGCTGCGTCCCGGCAATTGATATTTCATCCTCCCAATAGTCGCTGTCCTTGCCATGATTTTTCTCACGCCACTGTGCATACTGCTTCTCAATCCTGTCAATATCCTCCTCATCGTTCCATGCTGTGAAAAGCTTCTTTGCCGCCCTGTTCACATACACACAGCTTCCATCTATATCAAAGCATATAATTCCATTCCCAATCTCTTCTATAACATACGACTGTGTCCTCATTGCAAGATTACTAGGAGTAAAATGGAGAGTAAAATATCTCACAAAAGGTCCCAATATCGCATAGAAAAGCACCGAAAAATCAATCTCAAGTCCCACGAACAGAAAGCCTGCATTCACCACAATAACTATCGCAAGCAGAATGAATATCACAGCATACTTCTTCCTGTAAAAGCGCGGTGACACAATCGTCTTATATATAAGTGCGATAAATGTCAGCGCAACCATCACATAACACAGCGCAAGATGAATATTCATATAGCCCTGCGGCTGCGATGTCCAGTAGTACGCCTTGATGCTCTCATCATACAACTGTATCATTGAAAATACATGACCGGTAAAATTGTTCACCAGAATACTTATAGAATCAAGCACAACTAAGATAAGAAGGATAACCCTTGGTTGTCTGGTGACAAGCCTCACCTCCGTGTATTCCATAGCGTAATCCGTAAGCCAGTAAGTCATCCATCCAACACTCAGATAATACATTCCCAGCAAAAAACACGCCGGCTGCCTTCCCATACCCGCAACTATCAGATAAAGTGCATAGAACAATGCGGTCATCGCCCCCGCAAATATCACCTTAATTACGGGCTTGGCCATCTTGCTTTTGCTCCTTGCCGCCTTGACAATAGAAGCTACAAGTACCGCAACCAGAAGTATGTACACAACGGCAAAAATCTCTCTCAACATACTATTGTCCCCCAACCTTTTATTGACCTAATTTTACCATATTGCAAAAAAAATGGCAAACAACATTGCTGCTGTCTGCCATTAAATTTTGTATATTTTACTATCCCCTTGCCAGCTTCTTTCTGATCTTGGTTGAAGCAAACTCAATGATGAGTACAAGAACCATAAGTCCCCATATAAATGCTCCGACCATAGCCCATCTACGGCTGTTAAGGCACTGCATAAGCGAAGCTCCGATACCACCTGCACCTACAATACCGAGCGTTGTGGCATCCTTAAGATTGATGTCGAATCTGTATATCGTTGTCGATATGAAGCTCGCTGTCAGCTGTGGAAGCACGCCGTAACGAATCTTCTGGAACGGTGTACATCCCATGGCATCAAGACTCTCCAGAATCTTGGTATCGAGATCCTCAATCGCCGTTATATACATCTTGGATATCATTCCTATAGAACATACCGACTGGGTGACAACTCCGCAGAATGCACCCGGTCCTGTAACTCTTATCCACATAAGTGCCCATACAAGGCTTGGTATGGTTCTGATAAGCAGGATGAACACCCTGAAAATGTACGCCACCGGCTTCGGCATTATCGTTGTCGAAGCAAGAAAGGCGAACGGTATCGCCAGTATCGCACCGAACAATGTACCAAGAACAGCAATCGCTATCGTCTGGAACAGAAGGTACGGCACATCGGAATCACCTGTACCGAACAGAAGCTTGGTATCCGGGTGAAACACACCATGCATAACACCCTTGGCAACCTCCGTACCTGTTGCCGTCATTCCTGAAAAATGTATATCAGAAGCCGACCAGCCGATTATAACTGCAATTATAAGTACTATTCCAAGATACAGAAGCCACTTGTGAGGCTGTCTTTCATACATTTCAAGAACAGTCACCTTCTTCTCAGCCCTATCCAAAATACTTTCCGCATTTTCTTTTTTATTTACAGTATTTTTTTTATTTTTACCCATGTCTATCTCCATGCTTTCTTAATACTTAGCTGAGCTTCTTTCTCAGATACTCACTGAAAAACTCAATCGCAACAACAACCACAAACAGCGCAAGGAGCACCATTCCAAGTCCATTGTAATCGCGCCATCCGATACGCTCATTGATGGTTATTCCAAGACCGCCTGCGCCTACATATCCAAGAATCGCTGAGGCTCTTACATTCATCTCAAAGCAGTAAAGGCTGTGGCTTAAATATACAGGGAGAATCTGCGGAATACATGCCGACCAGAAAGCCTGAAATTTATTCGCTCCAAGTGCTTCCATCGCCTCAAATGGACCCATATCTATAGTCTCTATGCTCTCATAGAGCATCTTAGCCACAACTCCGAATGTAAATATCGCGATGGCAAGTGTTCCGGCAAATGTTCCAAGTGAGAAAATAAGCGCACATACAAGCGCAATGATAAGTGTAGGCACCGTTCTTACAAGCGCCAATATAAATCTGATAACACTCACAACAACACGATTGTGAATAATATTGCTTGAAGCAAGCACCGCAAAAGGAAGTGCAACCGCACAGCCTATAACAGTACCTAAGACGGACATTTTTATAGTGTCGATAAGCGGTGATATAACCTTGCCAAAGAAGCTCCACTTCGGATGAAAAATCTTGCCAAGAATTACGAAAAGCTCATTTATTCTCGAAAAGACCGTAGCGAAGCTGAAACCTGTCATCTTAAATGCCCAGAAAAGCACAACGAACAGCACGATAAGTATGAGCGGCATTCTGCTTCTCGGTCTTACCGTTGTATGTCCATTGGCGATAGTGATAACCTGCGGCTTGAATATGCGGTCAAAAAGCTTGACCTTAGCCTTAGGTGCCTTGTACTCTTCACTCATAAACGCACCTCCTAGTTATCGGACTTCTCTGTAGTAGGAACCGCTGTGCCATTGTACACTTCGTCAAGCTGTTCCTGAGTAATGCTTGAAGCTGGTCCGTCAAAAACAATCTCTCCCGCTCTTACGCCAATTACACGGTCACAGTAGTTGAGTGCTAAGTCAACATGGTGTATGTTCAGAAGAATGGTAATCTTGTATTCCTTGTTGATTCTCACGAAATCGCTCATAACCTGACGCGCTGTAACCGGGTCAAGGCTCGCAACAGGCTCATCGGCAAGGATAATCGAAGGATTCTGGTTTAAGGTTCTTGCAAGTGCAACTCTCTGCTGCTGTCCGCCTGAGAGCTGATCACATCTTGTATACGCCTTGTCAAGGATACCTACCTTATCAAGGCTCTCTAAAGCCCTCATCTTCTGTTCCTTGGTAAATATTCCGAATAACACTCTCCAGAATGGCATATCCGGCACATCTGCTGTCAGCACATTCTTGATAACAGTGCTTCTTGATACAAGGTTAAAGCTCTGGAAAATCATTCCCACCTTGCGGCGGAAACGGCGCAGTGCCTTACCGCTAAGGCTCTCCACATCGACACCGTCCACGGTAAGTGTTCCCTGCTGTATATCATGCATACGATTAATACAGCGGAGAATAGTTGATTTACCGGCACCCGAAAGTCCGATAATCGCAACGAATTCTCCCTGTTCAATATTCAAATTCACATTTTTTAAGGCTGTAAAGCCGTTCGGATAAGTCTTATATACATTCTTAAATTCAATCATCGTCTAATTCCTTTTTGTAAAGTAGCAGCCCTTTAAAGCTGATATTTGCGAAAATGCGCAAAATGGTTATTAACAGTCAAAAACCTGTTTTTTCAAGTAAAGGGGCACCCACACAACTTGTGAGGTACCCCTTTTTAATCCGGAGTTATACCGTATTATTCTGAAACTGCCTGAAGTGCTGCACGAGCGCCGTCATAATCTGCGTCTGTTGCGATTGCATAACCTGCATGGCTGTATACACCAAATATCTCTTTACCCTTCTCGGTATTGATGATATTGATAAAGCACTGCTGAAGAGCTGCCTTAAGCTCATCTGTGTAATATGGGCTTCTCTTTGAAATAGCAACTGTATCGTTGTAAATACCATCTGTTACACCGATTACATTGAGCTCATTCCAGATAGACTCGCTTCTTCCCATACCCTGCTTACCTGTTGAATCCTGCTGATCTGAAGCAAGCATCCAGCTCTCCTCATAATCATTACGTCCATCAGCATAGCATACGATGATATCAACGCTCTCTGCTGCTGCGTATGAGAATGCTGTACCGTAGCCGGAATCAAGAGGTATAACATTAGCAAGATCACTTATCTTCTTGCCGTCATAGTTCTTCATAAGCCACATTGTAGGATAGATATAACCTGCTGATGAGGAAGTCTTCTGAACTGCCCATGTAGCCTTGTTCAAATCATCCCATGTAAGTGTCTCACCGTTGTTAACCTTCTCAGCTAACTGC
>JBNMLM010000024.1:0-22728 GCA_050874845.1 Eubacteriales bacterium
ACAATGATTATGCAATTTATTTGCACCTCCGAGTGGATTGTTTTGGGTGACTGGCACTTGGAGGTTTTTTTATATTATAAAATAAAAAATGCCGGAGTGCATGTCTTTTCAATCATACACCCCAACATTTATTATAGAACCTTTTTATATACGGAAATCAATTGAGGTAAAGTAAATTATAACGATTAACGTACAGTCTTAATGTAATTGTTGTAGATATCCCAGAGAATATCATTGTCTGCCAATGAATCCATTCCGGTTGCAAGTCTTACTCCGTCCTCCCTGCCGTCATAGATACACCATTTTCCATTAAATTTAATCACTGCAAGAGTGAGCTTGTCCGTCTTATCTACGGTTTCGCCTGCTTTGTTGTAGAGAACATATCTGCCGGTAATGTAGTATCCTGAGCTTACATTGAATTTTATGTAGCTTTCACAGCGCGAGCGTATTATATCACATAAGGATGAAGCTCGTCTGTAGGAGATTCCCATGGAATCGGCGAAGGTCTGGATGTCCTCTTTTCCCATATTGTCGATAGTGTCAATTATCTGCTGATAGGATGTGGATTGAGCTTCAATCTCATTATATATAATGGCAAGCTGGCTGTCATCCATCTTGTCCTTGGTTCCTGTTGTATCGAACTTCATTTTTATGTCGCTTCCACCCGAGGCGGCATTGTCACGATAATATTCCTCAAGCTGCGCCGGAAGATTTTCAAAATAATCGTAATAGGTGTCTGAGTTGACAATTATCTTGTATGCCTGATTGTAGGCTTTTCTGTCCGATGATGAGTAGATAAGCTTTAACAGCTTGTTGGTATCTGTTTCACGATTATTGTAAATACTGCAGATGTCTCTTACCGGCCTCATATAGTCGACATTGCGTATCAGGGCAAATATGCCGAAGGAGGCAGCGCATATAAGAATGACGGTGAGAGCTGCTATTACTATTTTTTTGGCAGGGCTTGATTTGGCTTCGACGGTGTCTTTATGATGGTGATGATGGTGCGGCTGCAGGTTTTCGTTTTCATGTATTTCGTTTTCAGTGTTCATGTTCTTCCTCCGTAATAGCGTGACTTTCTATAATATAGTTGATGGTGTTGTAGAGGTATGGCTTAAGACCATCAATATCCAATGGGTCATTGTAGAGAATGGCACTGTAGGATATTGAACTGATAAGCTCTATTATCATGAAAAGCATTATCTCAGGTTCCTTAAACTGTATACCGGAACGCTCGATGAGTGAATAGTATGCCTGACGGAAATCTATTGAATCATCGGAGCTGTTGGTTGTCAGAGCCTTTTTGAAAATAGCCCAGCTTAAGTTCTTTGATATAAAGGTTAGCAGAGCTTTATTTTCGGTGAACTGGTTGATGACATTGTCCGCAATAAAGAGAAATGTCTTTTTGAAACATTCAAGCCCTGAGTACTGTTCCTCAATATGGGATTCCTTTAAAGCCTCCAATGCCTTGCTTAGAACAAGTCCGGACTGGTGGCTTATAAGCTTATTGCGGATATCGTATTTATCCTTGAAATAGAGATAGAATGTTCCCTTTGCAATGCCGGCCTGTTCTGATATCTCAGAAATGCTTGTCTTGTTGACCCCCTTTGTTGTGAACAACTCAAATGCTGTGTTAAGCAGCGAGAGTCTTTTATGTTGTTTATTCTCTTCAGCCTTACCCATAACAACGTTCCTTTCAAAATAACTCTTCTACTATTTTACCCCATTTCAGTTTTTTTTCAAATTAAAAAATTATTATTTTTTAAAATAAGATACGGTAAAGCTTATAAATTCAATATGAAATAGCTGGAAAAGTCTTTGAGCAGGTGTTACAATAATATATTATAGTATTTTAAGGATTACGGCAGACTGTATATATTAATGGTTGAAGGAAGGGTAAGCAGATAATGATTGTACTAAAGAGCACAGCAGAGCTGCACCTTGTTTTTAATAAATTGATTAAGACACTTTCTGTTCCGGTTGAATGGAATGGGAATTTTGTCATTTCCGGAAATTTTTTGATACTTCCCGGTAAGGAGCGCTCGGTCATATTTAATTATGATACAAGAAGGGTGACTACCAATCTTTCGGATGATAAGCTCAGCCGGAAAATACCGGAGCCTATCAGGGAAGGCTCGGGTCTTATAAATATTTTTAACCTTGTGCTCTACGCATTCGGAAAGTGGGGAGCACTTAAGGGGATAACGGTTGAGAAGGATTATAAGAAGATAAACACGCTTTTCGGCGCGGTGTTCGGCGCCTATGGTGTGTCAGCCGACTATACTGAACAGCATTGCTTCTGGTATAAAGATGGAACCAGAATTACTTATGAGGATGTAATCCAGCTTGCAATTGAGAGCGAACACAGGCAGCCTGAGTCCGAGGAGGATATAGAGGAGGAGACAGGTCTGTGGCACAGCACAACGTGGAAGATTGACAATCAGAGCTTTACATTCGAGAAGCTGCCGATGGCACAGCGCAGAAAAGGAAGAATAGGACACAACTTTTATAAGGTGGGCTATGCCTGCCCGCACTGCGGTGAAAAGCTGTATATGGCATCCTTTTCGGGTAAGGAAAAGCCTGTCATTGACACGATTGAGGGAAGGGTATTGCTCGCAAGAGCTTTTTTCTGTCCGGGCTGTGTTATATTCTATACTCCGCTTCCGGAGGCCGGGCTTGAGGATGAGGAGGTCTACTATCTGGATTTTGATGGCGATAAGACTGCCGGCAATGACTATATGGAGATGCTTGGAAGGCTGGGAACAAGGGAGGTCAACGGAGATTTTAATAGATATGTTGACCGCGTCAATGATGAAGGCAAAACAAAAAACAGGCAGTCACTTAACGGAATCGACAAGGGAATAAGCGACGAGCGAAGAAATCTGAACGGAATTGATAAGGGAATAAAGGACGATAGAAGGAACCTGAACGGAATCGATAAGGGAATAAGCGATGACAGAAGGAACCTGAACGGAATCGATAAGGGTATAAGCGATGACAGAAGAAATCTGAACGGAATCGATAAGGGAATAAAGGACGATAGAAGGAACCTGAACGGAATCGATAAAGGTATAAGTGATGACAGAAGGAACCTAAACGGAATTGATAAAGGTATAAGCGATGACAGAAGGAACCTAAACGGAATTGATAAGGGAATAAAGGACGATAGAAGGAGCCTGAACGGAATCGACAAGGGTATAAGCGATGACAGAAGGAACCTGAACGGAATCGATAAGGGGATAAAGGACGATAGAAGGAACCTGAACGGAATCGACAAGGGAATAAGTGACGAGCGAAGGAGCCTTAACGGAATCGATAAAGGAATAAAGGATGATAGAAGAAGCCTAAACGGAGTCGATAAGGGTATAAGCGATGACCGCAGAAGTCTTAACGGAATAAGGAAGTTTGATGATGAGGATGAGCAGATATCCGATAAGACCTTCGACAATTCAGACAAAGGGGATGTTTTTGACACTGTACATGAGGAAAATGTCTTAAGGGCAGCTACAGGTGGCACCGGGGAGGTACGCACATATAGGAAAGACGCTCCGCGTGGACAGTCCGAAGAGAAAACAACGGTAAGAAAAAGGAAATTAGGAATAGGACGATTAGCTAAGATATTTAAGTCATTTAGCTTATTTAAACGGTTCAGACATAAGGATTATGGGAAAGCTTCCGAGGAGGCCTCGAACGAAGAGCCGTACATGAACGCGGAACGGACAAGCGCTTCGGGCGTAATACCGGTTCCCGATAAGAAAACAGAATACATTGGGAGAGAGGACGCGGCAAGCCCTCCGGCTCAGAGAAAGAAGCTTGATGAACTTCTGGAGAAAACCGAAAATACCACAAGAAAAGATTTCGTCGATTTAATTGCTAAGATAAAGGCGGGTCACTTTAACAAGGATGTGGAAAAGGAATATGTCGATAAATTGCAGGAGAGCATAGCAGAGCTTGACCGGAGACGTATAGATGAAGCGTGTGAGGGCTACCTTGATTATAATGGTGAAGAACTTGAGAAGCTTTATAATATGATAGAGGAAGAAGAGTTCCTGCCGGAGATTAAGGAAGCAGCACTTGACAATGTATCCAGAAGATTATGGAAAATCAGAAATGAGGAGGCAGAGCTTCTTGTAAAGCGTATTAAAAAGGCTCTGGGCGAAAATGGTGTGTCTGAGAATCCGGTTTTGTATTTTTATCCGGCAAAGGAGATACTTGAAGGAAAAGAGGACGCACGTTTTAAAGAACATATTGGGTGTGCTGTGGGTTCGTATGCGCCGGGTCTTGGTGAGTTCGAATATCCTATTATTATGGAGGATACAACTAAGAGACAGAACGGAAAACGAGGTATGTTTATAACACCGGATGCCGTATATTACGGTAATTTTTACACGTATGGACATATAATGGCGGAAAATATTGAAAGAATTGAGTCTTATACTGGATTTATGGGCAGGTATGTGGTAGTATATCTTGACGATGGCTCAAAAGTAAGGCTTTCAAGTACGGTGAACAAGGATGAACTTGAAGGATATGCCCGGACATTGAATGATTTTGTTGCATATCTGAAACAAAAACCATTTTCAAGAAAGGAGAAGTATCTGGCAAAGGAAAGCCACGATGTGATATGCTGCTTCAGGTGCGGCTATGTGTATAAAAATATGAAGGAATGCCCGAAATGCGGGTATAAGTTTAATGTGTAGGTATTTTGCACTATAAGAATTTTTAACCTACTTAAAGTGTGTGGAGGATGAAAGTATGACGTCTGGTAACAAAGGTGACGTAAAAGAAAATACTTCCAGATATGTTGGTGTAACCGACATAAAGAAGGAATGCAGGATTCTTTATTTGGCATGTGCAGTGTTGCATGCGGTGATGGCTCTTTGCTTTATGGAGCTTAAGATAAATGTGATGACGTATGAGAGTGTTGCGGCGGCAATATTCTATCTTATTGGAGCAATGCAAATATATAAATCCAGACATACAAGAAGATGGATTATTATGTTTGTCGTAGAGATACTTCTCGATGCTGTGTTAGGACAGCTTGTGCTTGGATGGGGATATGGATATATATTATATGGAATAATGCTTATTCCTATAGTGTACTATTTCTTTTATCTCGACAATCAGACACAGAAGTCACATGTGCCTCATTATATTGCGGTTGTAGACCTGCTTGTTGTGACATCGACGGCACTTGTTGGCGGAGAGTATAATCTGGTTCCGTATATCGGGAAAAATTCCGTTCTGGGAATTTTTATGGCAAACGCTTTGTTTTCGATAGTTGCGCTTATTTTTTACTGCAGCAGGTTCATATCGGAAATACATAGCAAGACAAGACACCTTGCTTACAGGGCGGACTATGATATGCTCACAGGAGTGCTTAACAGAGAGGGCTTTATAAGCAGAGCCGGGAAAGTATTGAAGAACAATCCTGATACCGAATATATTATGGTATGTTCTGATGTCAAAGATTTTAAAATGATAAATGACATATATGGTGATGAGGTCGGTGACAGGGTTCTTGTAAAGGAAGCTGAACTTATTACACGCGTTGCGGGACCACAGGCAGTGTCGGGAAGAATAGGCGGTGACCGATTTGCATTATGTATGCCTAGGGAACATTTCAATGAAGCGCAGTTCATAGATAATATTATTGAGATGAAGAAGGAATTCTCAACAGGATATTACCAGATGTTTATATACATAGGTGTATATGACATAAAGGACAAGAATGAACCGGTAGGAAATATGTGTGACAAGGCAAATATGGCAATTAAGTGCATGAAGGGTAATTACCAGAGGGCTGTTGCATACTATGACGAGGCGATTCTTGAGAAGGAGCTTGAACAGAAAAGGCTTATTGCCGAATTCGACCGTGCACTTGAGAACAATGAATTCTGCGTTTACCTCCAGCCACAGACAGATGCGGATGGATTGTGCCATGGTGCTGAGGCTCTTGTGAGATGGGCACATCCTAAGAGTGGACTTATGTCCCCGGGTTCGTTCGTGGACTGTTATGAGAGATGCGGTCTGATACATAGACTTGATGAGTATGTATGGGAAGAAGCCGTTAAGACATTAAGACGCTGGATGGATTTGGGACGCTCCGATTTACATATTTCCATAAATATTTCCGCCAAAGATTTCTTCTATCTGGATGTATATGAGGTTATCATGGGGCTTGTGGAAAAGTACAATGTCAACATTCAGAATCTCCGCCTCGAACTTACAGAGACGGCGGTTGTCAATGAAAATGACAACATGGAGGTTATACGCAAGCTGCATGATGCGGGATTTATTATTGAGATAGACGATTTCGGAAGTGGATATTCATCACTTAATATGTTGAAGGATATATGCAGTGACGTGCTTAAGATTGACCGTGAGTTTCTGCGTGAAACCGAGAATGCGGTCAGAAGCAAGGATATTCTTGAAGAGATTATAAGACTTTCTAACAGAATGAACATGACAGTAATCACAGAGGGAGTCGAGACAAGAGAACAGGTGGATATGCTGACAGATATGGGCTGCCGTGTATTTCAGGGGTATTATTTCTCGAAACCTATTCCTATACATGAGTTTGAAAACAAATATAATGTTGTACAGAGTGCTTAATTATTTATCAGACATGAAAAAGAGCGTGCCGGTTGGCATGCTCTTTTTTGTGTCCGCCTTGCGTTACTTATTCGTTAATTTTTTAAAATATATATCAGATAAAGCACAGAGGATAAATACAAATGCTAAATGTCGCTAATAAATAAGTGATTCAACAGATATATTTGTGCAAAGTGCATAAAAACAGGAAACTAAAATCGTAAAAATAGTTTCTTGTTGGGAAGCAGATAATATGCTACAATTTAGGAAACTGAAACAATGAAAATAGTTTCCGGGTGTGGCATAGCCAATGAAGAAAAGCGGCAATTTGTTTATGGGCGGAAATAAATTGCGTTAACAATATTTACAATGAAATATTTAATGAAAAGCCGCCAAGAAATGGGGATTAGGTGAGATGGCACAGACAAATATAAGGAATGAGATACTTAATGCCACAATAACGGTCTTTAACAAAAAGGGTATGAAATTTACCATGGATGATGTCGCCAAGGAAGTCGGCATGAGCAAAAAGACCATATATGCAGTGTTTTCCGATAAGCAGGAGCTGGTCTTCGGTATGGTTGATTACTGCTTCGACTCAATTAAGGAGAGTGAGGAGCGGGTGATGAAAAATGCCGGACTTACTACCATCGAAAAGATTCAGGCAATTCTTGGGGTTCTACCGGATGGATATAAGGATATTGATTTTGCACAGCTGTATATATTGAAGGATAAGTATCCAAGAATTTACACCAGAGTTGAGGAACGATTAGAGAGCGGCTGGGATATGACCATAGAGCTTCTAAAGCGCGGTATGGATGAAGGCGTGGTGAGGAAGGTCGACACCGTGATTGTGAAGGTGATGTTCGAGGCGGCGTTAGAGCAGTTCTTTAAGAGGGATGTGCTTGTGAAGAACCATATAACCTACAGCGATGCATTGGCTGAGGTGGTGGATATTATATGTAACGGAATAAAAATTAGCTAAGAATATAAAGAAGGAGATGCGGCATGGATAAGTCGAAGGTTATTTTTGGAAATGAGATGAGCAGGGGGACGTATAAGAAAGCCGTCCGCGGTAAGAAGGGCTATGTAAAGAAATTCGGGGATGACAGCAATGTTGACTATGAGCTTATGATAAGAGACAACAAGCACATAGGAGATATTCTCGGAGTGAAGGACATAGTGGTGGCAAAGCCTAAGAAAAATAAAGGCGCACAGACCGAAAAGCCGGATTTTGACATCGAGAAGGGACTGATTGTGGGAAATATCAGGATGGGCTTCGGACATTACAGAATATCCATGGCGATTGCCTCAGCGGCGCATAGCATGGGTTACACACCGTACTGGATGGATTTAAACTCTTTTCCTGATACAACCTGCACGAAGGTAATCAGCGCGCAGAATGATTTGTATTCATTAGGTTCAAGAATATCACAGAAAAGCAGACTTTTTAACAAGCTTGTGTGGGAGCCGGTGAACTATGAGGGCTTCAGAAAGCTCTCCTACAATGCCTGTGACCAGAAGAATGCAGAGCTTATGGCACCTGTTTACAGAAAGGTTCCGAAGGATATACCTGTTGTAGGCACCCATGTGTGGCCGGCGCAGGCTGCGGTTCATGCGGGAATGAAGCATGTTGTGAACGCTATCCCGGATAACTGGCCTATGGCGCTTCATCTCTCGGAGGGAAGCATACACACAATACAGACACACAACTCCTACATGGGCTACAGGATATTGAACGGCATGGATGGCAAGAAGGTATTAAAGCCAATGCCTGCCGACAGCCTTGTGTATACAGGACATTACATTGACCATGAGCTTGTGTCCAATATTGAGGCAGACTGTGCTGCCAGAGTTGCCAGAAAAAAGAGCGGACAGCCGATGCGCTTCCTGCTCACCATCGGCGGAGCAGGCGCACAGAAGGAGATATTTGCTGCGATAATAAAGAATCTTCTTCCGGCAATCAAGGCAGGAAAAGCGGCACTCTATGTGAATGTGGGCGATTACAAAAATGTGTGGGAGCAGTTAGTTGAGGAGATACCACAGCTTGGACATATAGCGCATGAGCATTTCGATGACTGGGAGGAGACAAAGAGCTTTGCGGCACAGGCACTTGATGGCGAAGTAAGAGGAATCCATGGATTCTATCACTCCAATATTTTTGAGGCGGTTTACTGCACCAATCTATTATTAAGAAGCTGCGATGTCCTTGTCACAAAGCCAAGTGAGCTTGCATTCTATCCTGTGCCTAAGCTCTTCATTAAGAGAGTCGGCGGTCATGAACGCTGGGGCGCAATCCATTCCGCAGAGATAGGTGACGGAACCCTTGAATGTCGGGACACCGCGCACACCCTTCAGATGGTGGAGCTCTTCATAAATGATGACAACCTCCTTGCCGACATGTGTGATAACATCGTGAGAAACAAGCAGATGGGCATTTACGATGGCGCCTACAAGGTGGTCGAACTTGCAATGGGAGGAAAGAAAATAATACATTGAAAAGGAGAGGTACTATGAAGCTTTCAGCAAAGGAAAAAGCGTCCTACGGGCTTGGAGCTGTAGGAAAGGATATGGTGTATATGCTTTCTGCAAGCTATATTCTGTATTACTATCAGGATTTATTGGGCGTGAGCTCATGGGTAATGGGTGTCATACTCATGGCGGCGAGAATATTCGATGCGTTCAATGACCCGATAATGGGAGTTATCGTTGCAAAGACACAGACTAAGTGGGGGAAGTTCAGACCATGGCTGCTTATAGGAACGGTATTAAATGCCATTGTCCTGTTTTTCATGTTTGCAGTGCCTAAATCGGTCACAGGTGGGGGACTGGTTGCTTATGCGGCAGTGCTTTATATCACATGGGGAATAACCTATACGATGATGGATATTCCATTCTGGTCAATGATTCCGGCTTTTACAGAGGGCGGCAAGGAGAGAGAGAACCTTTCAACACTTGCGCGCTCATGCGCAGGGGTTGGTTCAGCGATAATCACGGTTATAACGATGATATGTGTACCTATGCTTGGCAGAATCGGAAATTCCGATAAGGCAGTGCTTGTCGATGCCGGAAATGCCGCAGAAGCTTCCGACGCTGTAAAGCTTGCCGGGCTTGAGGCAGGCAAACTCATAGAAAGAGACGGCTTTAAGTGGTTTACACTTATAATTGCCGTACTTTTCATCGTATTCATAACAATTACATGTGTCTGCATTAAGGAAAAATCCACAGTGAATATGCAGTCACCGACAGTCGGACAGATGTTCAAGGCGCTCTTTTCCAATGACCAGGCGGTTACTGTGGTTGTGACAATCGTGCTTATAAACTGTTCCTTGTACATCACTTCAAATCTGTTGATATATTTCTTTAAGTATGATATAGGCGGTGCGAACTGGAATGCCAATTATGTGCTTTTTAACACAGTTGGAGGCGCTGTGCAGATAATTTCAATGATGCTTTTCTATCCTCTGCTCAGAAAGCTTATGAGCTCAATCAAGGTATTCTATGTTAGCTTCGCGATGGCGATAACAGGGTATCTCACATTGTTTGTGATGATGTGCATTGGTGTGTCGAGCGTTTATGTGCTTCTTGTACCGGGATTTTTCATATTTGCCGCATTTGGCATGCTGACTGTGCTCACAACAGTGTTTCTTGCAAATACGGTTGACTATGGAGAGCTTAAAAACAACCGCAGGGATGAGAGCATTATCTTTTCAATGCAGACATTTGTAGTAAAGCTTGCGAGCGGTGTTGCGATACTTGCTGCAAGTATATGTATTTCTGTTGGCAAGATAAGCAAGGATACCACAGAGGCAGTGGCAGCAGCCGCACTCTCAGATGGTTCAAGAATGGTGCTCAGGACAACCATGGCGATGATTCCGATATTCGGTCTGTGTGCCGCACTCATTATATTTGTTAATAAATATAAACTCACCGACGCGAAGCTTGAGGAGATTTCCAAGGAGCTGGCGTTCAACCGTGAGGCTAGGATGAAGGGATAAGTATGATATCAGAAAATAAAGGCTTATTTACTCTCGATACAAGAAACACAACCTACGCTTTTGTGGTGCTGCCTACAGGACATCTTGAGCATTTATACTATGGAAAAAAGATAGCCATTGCAGGGCACGGCGAGGCGCTCTCGCACAAACAGACGACACCTGTCGGAAATACCGTGAGCTATTCGAATGAAAATGTGTCATTTTCGCTTGAGGCGGCGAGGCTTGAGATGTCATCCTACGGAAAGGGTGATATAAGAGAGCCGTTCTTGGAAATTGTGCATGACGATGGTTCGTTTACCTCAGATTTCCTGTATGACAGCTTCGAGATAAAGAACGGCAGAGATGAGCTTGCAACTCTGCCATGCTCATACGGAAGTGAGGCTGAGGTGTCACAGCTTAAGCTGGTGTTAAAGGATAAGAATTATAAGCTTAGATTGGAGCTGTACTATTATGTATATGAGAATTGTGACGTGATAGGAAGAAGCTGCCGGCTCATAAATGACAGCGATGTGAGAGTTGATATCAGGCGCCTTATGAGCATGATGATGGACATTGACGGAACCGGTTATGTGTTCACAACCTTCAACGGCGCTTGGGCGCGCGAGACGGGATGTCATGATACGGTTGTCACGGCGGGAAAGCATGTCAATTCTTCCTACACCGGTACATCTTCGAGCAGAGCCAATCCGTTTGTGATGCTATCAAAGAAGGATACCACGCAGGATCAGGGAAGCTGTATCGGGCTTAATCTCATCTACAGCGGGAATCACTATGAGGCTGTGGAGGTTGGCATGTGTGACAGCACGCGCATAGTGACCGGTATAAATCCGCAGTCATTTTCTTATGCACTGGACGCAGGGGAGACCTTCGAAGCGCCGGAGGCGGTAATGACCTATTCGGACAAGGGCTTCAATGCCATGAGCAGGAATATGCATGACTTCGTGAGAAAGCATATAGTGCGCGGACAGTGGCAGTATAAGGAACGCCCTGTGCTGCTTAACAGTTGGGAGGCAGCATATTTTGACATAAGCGAGAGAAAGCTCTATGAGCTTGCAAAGGCGGGGCATGATGTGGGCATTGAGCTGTTTGTCATGGATGATGGCTGGTTTGGAAACAGGGACGATGACAGCAGCTCACTTGGAGACTGGTATGTGAATAAGAAGAAGCTTCCGAATGGGCTTAAGGGTATATGCGACAAGATAAACGCACTCGGAATGTCCTTCGGAATATGGGTTGAGCCGGAGATGGTCAATGTAAACAGCGATTTGTACAGGCTGCACCCGGGCTGGGCGATGGATATTCCGGGCTGTGCGCACTCAGAAGGACGCAATCAGAGAATACTTGACCTGTGTAATCCCGAGGTTTCGGAATACATAATTGACAGTATGACCAAGGTGTTTTCATCGGCGAATATTGCTTATGTAAAATGGGATATGAACAGGATTTTTTCAGATTATTACTCTAAATATCTCAAGGCGCAGGGAAGGTCGCAGGGCGAGACAGCGCACCGCTATGTGATGGCACTTGGCAAGCTTATGAGGACGTTGACTGAGCGTTTTCCGCATATACTTTTTGAAGGCTGTGCAGCCGGGGGCAACCGCTTTGATCTTGGTATACTATGCTATTTCCCACAGATATGGGCGAGCGATAACACGGATGCGGTGAGCAGAACCTATATACAGGAGGGTCTAAGCTACGGCTATCCAATGTCAACTGTTTCGGCGCATGTCTCAGCGTGCCCGAATCATCAGACACTTCGCGTGACGCCGTTGTCAACGCGCTTTAATGTGGCGGCTTTTGGAATATGCGGCTACGAGTGTAACCTTGTGGATATGAGTAAGGCTGAAAAGAGTGAGATAAAGACACAGATAGATATTTACAAAAAATGGAGACACGCTATGCAGTTTGGCAGTTTCTACCGTCAGCGCACCGGGAACATTCATCAATGGACGGTTGTGGATGAGGCTGCAGGCAGGGCGGTAGGGCTGATAATGCAGGAGCTTGTCCATGCGAACACACAGAATGAAGAATACTATGCTGTGGGGCTTGAACCGGATGCTGTGTATAATTTTTATAACAGACCATTGAAGCATAATGTAAAAGAATTCGGAGATTTGATAAATACGGTCGCGCCGATTCATATAAGACAGGGCTCACTTCTTCATGGCATGGTCGCAAAATTCGTAACCATGCCGGGGGAGACGGAAAAGTATGAGCTGAGCGGAAGCATGCTGATGAATTGCGGTGTCAGGCTAAAGCAGGCTTTTGCCGCCACGGGTTTTTCGGAGGAGGTAAGGCATTTCCCTGATTTTGCCTCAAGGCTTTACTTCATGGAAAAAATTTCAGATTAGATAAGCGCCATGCGTTCCTCTATCTGCGAATAGAAAGCTTCAATACTGTACGGTGTAAAATAAAATATCTGAAGCAACAGTATGTTGCGCTTCTTGGCTGATTCGTAATCCGGGTCAGCCTTTGTTGCGTTTCGCAGCTTTTTTAAAAGCTCATGCCATTCCCATATAAACTTTTCATTCTTCTCTATATCGGGAGTGTCCAGCCACTTTTCTACCTTAATTTTTGTGCGGTGGTTGTTAAGGCACTCACCTGTCTGTAGAAAATATTTGAAGCCGTTTTCATCGTATACACGTCCGAGAGGGAACAGTCGGCATATACCCGGTCTGAAGGAGTGTATGCTGCACCTGCCGTTCTCATCGAGAAATGAGCATTGCTCCCTGTCACCGGCCATCTTAAGGCTTGGAAGAATAAGGCCGTCGATTACACTTAATTCAACACGGTCGGTTATGAGCTGCTCGAAGCTGCATGAGAGGTTGTTGGTGAGCAGACACACATCATAAGGGGTGAGGACAATGGAATTGCCCATACCGCGGCAGCACGCCGAACAACCTGTGCAGTCCTGACAGTCTGCGCGCACCAAATCGTTTAATGTGTATAATCTTCCATCTGATATTTCGTTTAAATCTCCTTCACGAAGCATATTATAACCTCCCGGTAGTTGTATGTTTAAAATATAAAAATTGTCCTGCGATAAAAGTGTTTTATCGATTCAGTGTATCATTGAATTGGTATTTATTCAAGTAAGTCTGTATTATTTTGGATATAGTTTTGTATTGTAAAATATTTTACATGGATTTTACAATACAATGATAATACTTTTTAGATTGATTGAGCTATACTTTTATCAAAATAGGATAACTTTGCGGTTTTAATATATAAAGGGCGTCTAACCCGGAAATGAGGATAATATGACATACAAAGAGATAAAGAAAAATAAAGAAATAAATGCGTACATAAAAAAGGGAAATGATAATCTCGGCGTACTTGGCTACACCGACCACTCACAGATTCACTGCACTCTTGTTGCGGAAAGAGCAGCGTTGATACTTGAAAAATTCGGTTATGGCGAACATGAGATTGAGCTTGCGAAGATTGCGGGCTACATGCACGATATCGGAAACAGTATCAACCGCAAGCACCATGCGGAGTACGGCGCGCTTCTGGCAAATGAGCTTTTAAAGCAGACAGATATGAGCCTTGAGGACAGGGTGACGGTGGTGTCCGCGATTGCCAACCATGATGAATCGACAGGTGGAGCGGTGGACATAATATCTGCGGCGCTTGTCATTGCGGATAAGACCGATGTGCGAAGAGACAGAGTCAGGGCTAAAGACAAGTCCATGTATGATATCCATGACCGTGTAAATTATGCAGTCACGGAATCGACACTTAAAATATCACCGGAGAAGAAGCTCATATCGCTGAATCTCCAGATTGATGAGAGTATATGTACAATGTACGATTACTTTGATATATTCCTTGGACGTATGCAGATGTGCAGACATGCCGCGGAGCTTTTCGGGGCAAGGTTTAAACTCACCGCCAATGGAAGCAAGGTGCTGTAAGCAGTGGAATAAAATAGAGCTTTGCAAAACAGCCGATATGCCTTATAATAGCTCCATAATATATAAATGTAATAATAGAAATGGAGTTATTTATGGGAATAGTAGTTATGGGAGCAGTGTTTGTGGATATCAAGGGATTTCCGGAGGATATCTATATACCGGATGGAAGGAATGTGGGACATGTTGAGTATATCCATGGCGGTGTGAGCAGAAACGTAGTGGAGGATATAGCCAACATCGAGCTGCGTCCAACATTTGTAGGCATTGTTGATGACAGTGCACTCGGCGAGGACGTGGTTAAGAAGCTTAAGAATCATAAGGTTAATACCGATTATGTCATGACAGTGCCGGGCGGAATGGGAACATGGCTTGCGGTATTTGACCACAATGGCGACCTTGCCGGTTCGATATCACAGAGACCTAATCTCATGCCTATACTTGGACTTCTTGAGGAGAAGGGCGATGAGATTTTCGCAAATGCGGATTCCGTCATTGTCGAGGTCGACATGGACAAGGACATAATCAAGAAGGTTGTTGCCCTTGCAAAGCAGTATAACAAGAAGCTGTACGGTGTTGTCAGCAATATGAGTATAGCTGTGGAGAGAAGAGATTTTCTTAAACATTTTGACTGTTTCATCTGTAATCAGCTTGAAGCGGGAATGTTGTTCATGGAGGACTATGCGGATAAGAGTCCGGAGGAGCTTCGCGATATTCTCTCTAAGCGTGTTATCCTTGGAAAAATACCGGCAATGATTGTCACGATGGGTGGAAACGGAGCAGTCTACGCAGATGTCAATGGCGAAAAGGGAATATGTCCGCCTCAGCGCGTCCGCGTAAAGGATACAACCGGAGCAGGCGATGCATTCTGCGCAGGTGTCGCAAGCGGACTTACCTATGGAAAGACGCTCAGCGAATCGGTGGAGATTGGAAGCCGTCTCGCTGCCTCGGTCATCACATCATCTGAGAATGTGTGTCCGAGATTCCTTCCGGAAGAATTTGGCATTACATTAGATTAAATAAAAAAAAGCTGACAGGAAATCTGCCGCATGTATGCGGCGGAATTTCTGTCAGCTTTTTGTTTTTATGTATCAATTTTGGTTCCCGTGTCGATCACGGCTTCCATTTCATCGATGTGTTCGAGGAAGATGGAGGCAATGGTCGGGTCGAACTGCGTTCCCATGCTTTCGCGGATAATCTGCATGGATTTCTCCTTGGAGAAGCCATCCTTGTAGTGACGCTTTGAGCGGAGTGCATCGTATACATCGGCTACAGCCATTATTCTGGCGGACAGAGGTATCGAACAGCCGCTTATTCCGGTAGGATAGCCCTTGCCGTCATAGTGTTCATGATGGTACAGAGCCATGTCATGTGCAATCTGGTAATATGCATCGCTCTCTAACCCCTTCAAGGTGGTATCTAATATTCTGGCTCCCTCCTGCGGATGGGTCTTCATTATGGCAAATTCATCGTCGGTCAGCTTTCCCTTCTTTTGAAGAATACTGTCTGGAATGGCAATCTTTCCTATGTCATGAAGATGGGCAGCATCGGCAACCATCTGCGCATAGTCGGTAGTTATTATATTGCGGTAACGGTCATCGTCCTTCATCACATTGACAAGAACCTTTACAAGGTTTCCTGTGTTCTTTATATGCTGTCCTGTTATACCGTCACGCGCCTCTATGATGGCGGCAAAGCTTCCGATAATATCTCGCTGTATGGAGACAACTTCCTTTGTCTTTCTGGAAACTTCCTCGCGGAGTCTTGCAGTATAATAATAGTGATCTGTATTTTCCGTTATTATAAGCATCTTGCCGTAGTCGGCTTCATCATGTGTAATGTCACGCAAGGACAGCTCGTACACATAATTTTCGTTTCCCGAAATGTCTTCAAGCTCAGGGGCAAGCTTCTGGCTTATAAACAGTGGTTTGCCTTGAGCGGCGAGTGCTTCAAGATATTCAACAGGCTTGTCGCGATGTTCACATGTCTTGATACATTCAAGAACCTTTGATGCCTCTGCGTTGGTGTAGACGGTATTGCCGTAAATATCTATCACAATCAGTCCGTTTTTCATGTTGTCTATTGCCTCATCCTTGGCGAGCGTGAGCGTATCGAAAAGACCATATTTGCGCATGAGCTTTTCGAAGAAGAACACAGCCACAAGGTATGCGATGGCGGTTGCGTCATATCCGGCGGTAAGATTGAGCAGATATGCTGCAAGACATAATATACTAAATAGGATTAAAAGAAGCAGAATCAGAATCTGCTTCTGGATAATCGGAGATTCATGTCTTCTGTATTTTCTTATGCATACAACAATCATACTAAGAAAATAATAACCTAGAAAAACAGTGTACAGGTTATATAATATTCCGTGGTGTATTACCATGTGAGGGAAAAGCCCGTCCTGCGTAAAATCTATTGATGAATAGAATAGACCGTGGTGGACGTTGGTAAATACAAGCATTGTGATTGTAAGGCTTATTAAAAAATAGATATTGCGTCGGGACTTTGGTATGCTTACACCGCAGTATTCCATGACAAAAAGGTACAGTGAAAATATAATGAAAGGTTTACCGACATACGTTACCTTGAGCGATTGCATGGCGAGTTCTCTGGTGCCGGCTTCCATTTCAAGGGTGTAGCCTACAATATTGATAAGTGTAGAATACATTACGATAAGTAATAGCATCTGCATTCTTGAGCTGCGCTGTCGTGTAACATAGATAATCTCAAAAAACAATGCAATTATTCCTATATATTGAAATATTAAAAGTGCCAGATACATTTATTCTGCCTCTCGGATAAAAAATATACTGTGAATACCATATTCTAACATATTTATTTCTATTGGTCAAAAATATTTAATACAAAAAAATAAAAAAAGTACTTGAAAAATACCCGGGCAGGGTATAATATAATGCCAAGATACCTGATGGGGGTATGCCGATTGCGAGGTATATCATTTCATTGATGGTGTAGAGATACGATTCTATGCGAGATTCTTTAGGTATCAATCAGAAGATTGTCAGGAGGGTACGATGGAGAATAATAAGGATAATTGTCCGGCATGCGGTGGAAAGACAGAGAATAAATGCTGCTGCTGTGAGAAGCATAAGGAGCGTTCACCGAAGGAATATAAGGATTTGCTAAACCGGCTGAAGCGTATAGAGGGACAGGTTAGAGGCGTCGAACACATGATAGAGGAGGACGCGTACTGCACGGATGTGTTGGTGCAGGTTGCGGCTATCAATGCTGCACTCAACAGCTTTAATAAGGTTCTTTTAGGGAATCACATAAGAACCTGTGTGGCTGAGAATATACGCGAAGGGAATGATGAGGTGGTTGATGAGCTTGTGGGGGTTATCCAGAGGCTTATGAAATAGTGGAAGGAGAGATGAAGATTGGAACAATATAAGGTTACGGGGATGAGCTGTGCCGCATGTCAGGCGCGGGTTGAGAAGGCTGTGAGCAAGGTTCCGGGAGTCACATCGTGCTCTGTGAGCTTGCTTACCAACTCAATGGGAGTCGAGGGCACGGCTTCGAGCGCGGAGATTATAAAGGCTGTGAAGGCGGCAGGATATGGCGCTTCGATTAAGAAGGATAAGGGCAGTGCGGCGCAGAGCGGTGCGGATTCCGCGGATGAGGATTTACTTAAGGATAAGGAGACGCCGGTTATGGTCAAAAGGCTGGTGGCTTCGGTTGTACTTCTGCTTCCGCTCATGTATATTTCGATGGGTCACATGATGTGGAACTGGAAGCTTCCTTCTTTCATGGACGGGAATCACATTGCAATGGGGCTTACGCAGCTTCTTTTAACAACTATGATTATGGTTATAAACCAGAGATTTTTCATAAGCGGTTTTAAGAGTGTTGCGCATGGAGCACCTAATATGGACACTCTTGTTGCCTTGGGCTCTGCGGCTTCGTACGTGTACAGTGTGTATGCGCTGTATGCGATGACGTCGGCACAGCTTAGGGGCGACGCGGAGGCAGTTATGGCTTACATGCATGAGTTTTACTTTGAGTCCGCAGCGATGATACTTACACTTATCACGGTAGGTAAGCTGTTGGAGGCAATCTCCAAGGGCAGAACCACGGATGCGCTTAAGGGACTTATGAAGCTTGCACCTAAGACGGCAGTTGTTAAAAGAGACGGAGAAGAGGTAACTATTCCGATAGAGCAGGTTCACAAAGGAGATTATTTCGTGGTTCATCCGGGTGAGAGCATTCCTGTGGATGGTATTATAGTAGAAGGAACTACTGCGGTGAATGAGGCAGCACTTACAGGTGAGAGCCTTCCTGTGGATAAGTCTGAGGGTGATAAGGTGTCTGCGGCTACGGTAAACCAGCTTGGATATATTGTCTGCGAGGCTACGAGAGTTGGAGAGGATACCACATTATCCCAGATAATCAAGATGGTGAGCGATGCGGCTGCTACTAAGGCACCGATTGCGAAGGTGGCGGACAAGGTTTCGGGTGTGTTTGTCCCGGTTGTAATAGGGATTGCCGTTGTGACTTTTATAGTATGGATGCTGACAGGGCATGCTTTTGGTTATGCGCTTGCAAGAGCTATATCTGTGCTGGTTATAAGCTGCCCTTGTGCGCTTGGACTTGCGACGCCTGTGGCAATCATGGTTGGAAACGGAGTGGGTGCTAAGCATGGAATTATGTTCAAGACGGCTGTATCGCTTGAGGAGACAGGCAAGGCGAAGGTTGTTGTCTTAGATAAGACAGGAACCATAACGAGCGGTGCACCTGTGATAACGGATGTGTACCCGGCAGCAGGAGTGAGCCGCGATGAGCTTCTTATGAAAGCGTATGCTATTGAGAGTAAGAGCGAACATCCACTTGCAAAGGCAGTGATAGCCGGAGTGGAGAGCGAGGAAGGTCTGTCTGCCAAGGCTAAGCAGCTTGGCACGGTGGAGGATTTCAGTGCGGTTCCGGGAAACGGTCTTGCGGGAACCTTAGGGGGAACGAGATTGTACGGCGGAAATGCAGGCTTCATAGAGGGCGTGTTAAAGGGAGCCGGTCAATCGGCTGTCGCTGCTCTTGATGAGGCGGTCAAGGTGGCAGACGGCTTCTCCGAAAAAGGAAAGACAGCTCTGTTTTTTGCGGAGGAGGGCAGACTGCTTGGAATAATAGCTGTTGCCGATGTGATAAAATCAGACAGCCCTGAGGCTATAAGACAGCTCAAAAATATGGGTATTCACGTCGTAATGCTTACCGGTGACAATGAAAAGACAGCCAAGGCTATAGGCGCGCAGGCGGGAGTTGACGAAGTCATTGCAGGTGTACTGCCGGACGGAAAGGCGGAAGCGGTGGGCAGATTTAAGTCACGCGGCAAGGTGATAATGGTCGGTGATGGTATAAATGATGCGCCTGCCCTTACATCTGCCGACATAGGACTTGCAATAGGCGCAGGAACGGATATAGCTATCGATGCTGCCGATGTGGTGCTTATGAAGAGCAGGCTGAGCGATGTTGTTACCGCGATACGGTTAAGCCGTGCTACGCTTCGCAATATCCATGAGAATCTGTTCTGGGCGTTTATATACAATATTATAGGTATACCGCTTGCGGCAGGTGTGTGGATTCAGCTTTTTGGCTGGACGCTCAACCCGATGTTCGGAGCGGCGGCAATGAGCCTGTCAAGCTTCTGCGTGGTGACTAACGCGTTGCGTCTTAATCTTTTTAAGGATTAGCCTGTGCGATAATGGAGTTATAGACAATGACATTATAGACAATGGTATTATATGAAATAAGAAGTTATAAGAAGTATGCAGCTATCCAATAGCGTTATAAATAAATGCATATTAAAAAGAAAAATAAAAAGAAAGAGGTACAAGGATATGGAAAAGATTACAGTTGGTGTTGATGGAATGATGTGTGGTCACTGCGAGGCACATGTGAATGATGCGGTTAGAAACGCACTCAAGGTTAAGAAGGTTACATCCTCACATTCTAAGAAGGAGACAGTTATAATTGCTGAGGAGGGACTTACGGATGAACAGATTAAGTCTACCATCGATGCAACAGGTTATACAGTAACCGGAATAAACAGAGAGCCTTATGTCAAGAAGGGACTGTTCGGTTTCTAAACAGCATTTGGGACAGAGGGGTCTGGTGGGACAGAGGGGTCTTGTACATGTCCCACAATGCTGGGACACGTACCAGACCCCCTGTCCCATAGTGTATTATTTACTCCAACGTCCGCTGGCTCCACAAGGAAGCACAAGCCCGTTTCCGGATACCGGCAGACCAAGTTCTCCCGATTCAACGCTTCCGCCATGCTTTGGAATGATGGCGGTTGATATCATATATGTGAGTACGGATGGAGCAAGACCTGTTGTGTAGGAATTGATGAGGAAGAACAGCGGGTCATCGCTTAAAAGCTGCTCTGTCTGCTGTATAAATGGATATATCGAATCCTCAATCTTCCATATCTCACCCTTAGGACCTCTTCCGTAGGAAGGTGGATCCATTATTATTCCATCGTATTTATTCCCACGTCTTATCTCACGCTCAACGAATTTGCCACAGTCATCAACGAGCCAGCGGATAGGTGCATCACCCAGTCCGGAGGATACGGCATTTTCCTTTGCCCAGCTTACCATGCCCTTAGCGGCGTCGACGTGAGTTACCTTCGCGCCCGCCGAGGCGGCAGCGAGAGTGGCACCGCCGGTGTAAGCAAAGAGGTTGAGAACCTTGATTTCACGGCCCGATGAGACAGCGTCCTTTATTTTCTTTCCGAACCAGTCCCAGTTAGAAGCCTGCTCAGGGAAAAGTCCCGTGTGCTTGAATGAGAACGGCTTGAGATTGAAGGTGAGCTTACCCCCGACACCTTCATAATCAATCGACCACTGTTCAGGTAAATCAAAAAATTCCCACTCACCGCCGCCCTTGCTGCTTCTGTGATAGTGACCGTTCATATTCTTCCAGCCGCGCGCTTTCTTAGGAGTGTTCCATATTACCTGTGGGTCTGGGCGGACAAGGGTGTAATCTCCCCAGCGCTCAAGCTTTTCCCCCGATGAGGTATCCATAACCTCATAATCTTTCCATCTATCTGCAATCCACATATTCTAATCCTTTCCGTAAAGTGTGTTATTATTTACATTATTATATACTATGATTGATTTAGTGGCAAGCCATCATTGGCAATATGGGAAGAGGATTATTATATATAGGAAGAAACTAGTAAAATTATGCGGAATTTAGTTGCATTTTTGCTCACAGTATGTTATGATACACATGGCACCGTTGTAAGAAATACGATTGATATAACCAAGCCGCAAAAATAATTTAAAAAATTTTAAAAAAGTACTTGCATTTTCCTAAGTTATATAGTAAGATATCACTTGCTGTGACATTGATAGCGTAGAAGCGTGAGGTTGCTGCATTGATTGCAGGTGTTCCGTGGAGCGAATGTCAAGTTAGGAAACTGGCGACAAGTCACTGTACAAGTTAAGAATCTGTCGAAACGAAAGCTTCGAAGACAGAGAAAAACGCGAAGAAACTTACTGCACGAAAAGTATGCACATTTGTGTGTAAATGAGCAGAGGATACGCGCGGGCATGTGTACAGTCACCACTTGTCGTACTGATTTATAGTGCGAAAAGGAGGCGGCTTTTTTTATGGCAAGTCAAGTAATGAGAATCACATTGAAGGCTTATGATCATCAGTTAGTTGATCAGTCAGCCAAGAAGATTATCGAGAGTGCTAAGAAGACAGGGGCTCAGGTGAGCGGACCGGTACCTCTTCCTACTAAGAAGGAAGTTGTTACAATTCTTAGAGCTGTTCACAAGTACAAGGATTCCAGAGAGCAGTTCGAGCAGAGAACTCATAAGAGACTCATCGATATCATTACTCCATCACAGAAGACTGTTGAAGCATTATCTCGTTTAGAGATGCCAGCAGGTGTGCAGATTGACATCAAGATGAAATAATTGAATGTCATCAAGAATTAATTAAGAAGTCCTGAAGGGTTTAATATAGAAGCAACACATTTTACCGAATTTGTTCCACTTATATTGACTGTTCTAGGATGACCCCGGAATATTGGGGTCCGCTGTAGATTAAACAGGAGGTAAAACAATGAAGAAAGCTATTTTAGCAACAAAGGTTGGAATGACACAGATTTTCAACGAAGACGGAGTTCTCACTCCGGTAACTGTTCTTCAGGCTGGCCCTTGTGTAGTAACACAGGTTAAGACAGTTGAGAA
>JBNMLM010000025.1:0-22238 GCA_050874845.1 Eubacteriales bacterium
GGATATAGCAAGCCAGACGAACCTTCTCTCACTCAACGCGTCCATTGAGGCTGCAAGAGCAGGAGATGCGGGCAGAGGCTTCGCGGTTGTTGCTGACCAGATTCGTAACCTCGCGGAGCAGAGTGCCAAGTCTGCAACCGATTCAAGAAATCTTATTGAGGCATCAATGCACGAGGTGAGAGAGGGCAGCAAGATTGCGACAAAGGCATCCGATTCCCTCAAGGAAGTTGTGACAGGTGTTCAGACGATAGCCGAGAGCGCCAAGAAGATGAGTGAGCTTTCATTAAATCAGGCATCCGGAATGGAGCAGGCAGATTTGGCTGTCGCAAGAATTTCCGAGGTAATACAGAGCAACTCGGCAGCGGCTCAGGAGTCCTCCGCGACAAGCGAGCAGCTCTCATCCGAAGCTACAACGCTCAGCGATATGGTATCACGTTTCAAGCTCAGAGACAGATAGAAGATAATAATTTCTTAATAATTTGTTTATAATTTTATTAGCACTCTCCTCTTGACATTGCTAATAAAAAGATGTATAACGTGTTCAGAACAAAGGAAAGGAACAAAAAGAGGTGAGAAAAAGAAATTAAAACCTTGATGTTCCTGAAACATCCCGGTTCAAAGAATAGATACCAAGAAAACAAGGTAATAGGTTTTGTTGATGAAAAGGAGAGATGACTTATGTTAATGCCTAGTATTTTTGGAGAGAACTTATTTAATGATGACTGGATGGACTTTGGATTCCCAGAGGTTGACAAGGCTCTGTATGGTAAGCATGCAGGCAATGTAATGAAGACGGATGTAAAGGAGACTGATGCAGGCTACGAAGTAGACATTGACCTTCCTGGATTTAAGAAGGATGAAATCAATGCAAAGCTTGAGAATGGTTACTTGACAATCAGTGCTGCTAAGGGTCTTGATAAGGACGAGCAGGACAAGAACGGCAAGTACATCAGAAGGGAGCGTTACGCAGGT
This sequence comes from Eubacteriales bacterium, assembly GCA_050874845.1. Lineage (GTDB taxonomy): Bacteria > Bacillota > Clostridia > Lachnospirales > Lachnospiraceae > CAG-882. Next base: position 973 of record JBNMLM010000025.1, read on the forward strand.
TCAATGAGCCGTAGCTTCTATGTAGGCGATGGTGTAACACAGGAAGATATCAAGGCTAAATACGAAGATGGTATTTTAAGACTTGTGGTTCCTAAGAAGGACACCAAGGCTGTTGAGAACAATAGATATATAGCTATTGAAGGATAATATCCTAAGATTAGCACAGCAGATGTAGCATTGTAAAGTAACTTGTAAATTTCCCTGCCGTGGTTCGCTATACTGAATCACAGCAGGGTGAAAAGTAATTGCAAATAATATAGTTATAGAAAGAAGCGATATATATGGATAAGAATCCAAAACATCCGTTAAAGAAGAGAAAAGTTCAGCAGAAGGTTAATACCAATGTTGAGAATGAGGAAGAGGAGCACAGCTCCGGGAAGCATAAAAAACATTACGAATAAAATATAACAATTTAGAATGATATAAAATTGAATATTGAGATGAATTTGCAGGCACCGCGGCGGAGATTGACGCGGTGCCTTTTTTCGTGTGTGAGTGTAGGCATGACGTGAGTGTGGTTGGAGTGTGGGGTGTTGGGACAGGGGTCTGGTACGTGTCCCATAACTGGGACATGTACCAGACCCCTGTCTCAACTCATACCAACAGTATAAAAATCTACATCATAATTGTATGACCAGTGTGTTCAAGTCATTCTGATAGTCTGCTATAATCAGAGCCAGACAGGAGGAAAACAGCATGACTAATAGATTGGCAGAGAATATCAGAACCTTACGGAAACAGCGCTCCCTGACGCAGGAGCAGCTTGCTGAGGTGCTAGGTGTCACAACAGGGGCGGTATATAAGTGGGAGGCGAAGCTTTCACAGCCGGAGCTCAATATGGTGATGGAGATAGCAGATTTTTTTGACACATCGGTGGATGTGCTTTTAGGCTATGAGATGAAGGATAATCATATAGAAAAAAGTGTACAGCGCTTGAAGGATTACCGGCATGAGAAGAACAGGGAAGGACTTATTGAGGCAGAAAAAGCATTGAAAAAATACCCTAACAACTTTGATGTTGTATATAATAGCGCGGTTTTGTATATGGTATTTGGAATTGAGATGCGCGAAAAGGCTCTCCTAAACAGGGCGTTGGAGTTATATGAAAACAGCAGGATATTGATTTCACAGAACACCGACCCGAAGATAAATGAATGTGTTCTATGTGGCAGCATTGCAGAGATTCTGCTAAGCCTTGGGCAGAGCGATAGGGCGGTTGAGATATTGAAGGAAAATAATGCCGGTGGTCTGTATGATGATTTGATTGGAATTATTATGGCGGCTGAAAACAGATATGAAGATGAAGCTAACAAGTATCTGGCGAATGCACTTTTGGGACATGTGGTTGCGCTTATCCGCACCATCACAGGCTATTTCAACTTATTTTATAATAAAAAAGATTATGAGTCTGCGAAAAAAATTCTCAATTGGGGAATACAGATGTTTTCCGGACTAAAAAATGAGAATAAAATCAGCTTCTTTGACAAGATGGAATGTGTGTTTCTTGTGCGTATTTCGTGGGCGCAGAAGTGTTCGGGAGAAATTGATGAAGCGGAAAAATCCTTGATAAAGGCAAAAAATATAGCGGATAAATTTGATGCGTGTCCGAATTATGACATAAGCGGTGTGAAATTTGTGACATTGAAGGATAAAGCTAATGCCTATGATGACCTTGGCACAACGGCAATGGTGGGAATTGAAGCTACATTGGCGGCAATTGATGATGAGGAATTATTAAGCTTATGGAGGGGGATAGTGGAAAATGAAAAAGAGGAGTATTAAAAAACAGCTTATATCACAATTTTACAGGGGAAATATTCCGGTTTTGTCGCTGTCCGTGTTTGCTGCGCTGGCAACAGGTTCATTGAGTCTTATTTTATCATGGATTATACAGCAGCTTATCGATACAGCCGCAGGGATGAATAGCGCTCTGCCATTGCATACGCTTCTTATAATATGTATAGGATTTATTTTTTTATATATCGGGTTAAAATTATTGGATTATATAGCTCAGCCGCGGTATCTGAAGCGCGCGGTACAGCAGTACAAGGACTATGCATTCGATATTCTTGTTGGAAAGAGCATTTCTTCGTTCCGCGATGAGAGTACGGCAGCCTATGTATCGGCACTTACCAATGACACCACAGCTATTGAAAGCAGTTATCTGGGCAATCAGCTTGTGATGATTACTATGATGGTAACCTTTGCAGGAGCATTTATAATGATGTTCTGCTATTCACCTTTTCTGACCGTGATTGCCATTGGTGTTACAACATTACCGCTTATAGCTTCGCTCCTGACAGGGGGCAGATTGGCGGCTGCACAGGTGCGTGTATCCGATTGCAATAAAAGCTTCACAGCTGTACTGCACGATTGCCTGAGCGGCTTTTCGGTTGTAAAGAGCTTCAAGGCGGAAAAAGAGATTTTTGAGCTTTTTAAGGAAAATAATCAGACCTTGGAGAATGAAAAATATATATGTGAGCGGATTAAGAGAATGGTCGGCATGATTGGTGCAGTTACCGGAATATTTGCCCAGTTGAGTGTATTTCTGGCAGGGGCATATCTGGCAAGAAGTGGGCGAGGACTTACACCGGGTACGGTAATTATGTTTGTAAACCTTATGAATTTTACGATTCAGCCTGTTGCGACATTGCCCGGACTGCTGGCAAGCCGTAAGGCGGCTTTGGGTCTGGTAGGAAAGCTTGCGGACGCGCTGGAGAAAAATCCCACAGCCTCAGGAAGCAGGCAGCTCACGGCACTCGAAAAAGAAATAGAGCTTAGGGATGTGAGCTTTGGATATGAGGAGGGAAAGGAGATACTTCATCATATTTCCGTAAAATTTGAGGCGGGAAAATCATACGCTATTGTGGGAGGCAGCGGAAGCGGAAAATCGACCCTGCTCAATCTGATTATGGCTTCAAACACCAATTATAAAGGAAATATACTGGTCGACGGCGTTGAACTTACGGACATTGCACCGGAATCCTTGTATGACATGATGTCGGTGATACAGCAGAATGTATTTGTGTTTAATGCTTCCATAAAGGACAATGTTTCGATGTTTCGCGAGTTCCCAAAGGCTGAGCTTGACAGGGCTGTAGATAAAGCACATTTAAAAGAGCTTATTTCAGAGAGGGGCGAGAATTATCTATGCGGGGAAAATGGAAGCGGACTATCGGGTGGAGAAAAGCAGCGTATTTCCATCGCAAGAAGCCTCCTAAGAAAATCCTCCGTGCTGCTGGTTGATGAGGCGACAGCCGCGTTAGATGCTAAGACGGCACACGAGGTTTCCGATAATATTCTGGATTTATCGGGCATAACCAGAATTGTTGTCACCCACACGCTTGATGAGTCGCAGATGAAACGCTATGATGAGATAATTGTATTAAAAAACGGTGAGATAACCGAGAGCGGAAAATTTGACGAACTGATGGCGCGGAAAGAATATTTTTATGCTTTATTCACTGTCTCGCAGTAGGCGATTGTTTTTCCCCGAAAAAACATCAGGTAATCGGCAGCAACAACGGAAGCAATAACAGCGACAACGGAAACAATAATGGTGAGGTTACCGCACCGGACAAGAAAAATAATAAGAATAAGAAAAAGAACACAGAAGAGTAATGCAATTGCATTTTGAAGCCACACGGATGTGTATATGAAAGAGGGGGAGAATTAGTATGTACATATTCATCGATGATGAGTAAGGCGTGGGAGCAATCCTGCGCTTTTTTATGGATGTTACTGCTGAATAACACATCCGCTTATGATTAAATATTTTATTTCAGGTGGTTGCACGCTAGGAAATATAAATTAGAAATTTATAATTTTTTTATAATTTTATTAGCACTCACCTATTGACAGTGCTAATAAGGCGTGTTATATTACAGATAGAACAGAGGCAATGGTCTTATGTAGTGAAGCAGTTTTATTACATGGAATAATTGCAGATGTTTTTACAGACTATAGATTAAAATGTTTACAATGAAAGGAGTATTCACTATGAACATTAATAAGTTTACACAGAAATCAGCAGAAGCTCTCAACAACTGTGAGAAGCTTGCTTATGAATACGGTAATCAGGAAGTGGATCAGGAACATCTTTTGTACTCCCTTCTTACAATAGAGGACAGTCTTATTGCAAAGCTTGTGGAGAAGATGGGAATACATCTTCCATCTTTTATAGAGCGTGCCAAGAAAGCACTTGAGCAGAAGACGAAGGTATCGGGTGATGTGCAGCTCATGATGAGTCAGGCACTCAATAAGGTGCTTGTGTCCGCAGAGGACGAGGCTAAGAAGATGGGGGATGAGTATGTATCGGTCGAGCATATCTTCCTCACACTCATCGCATATCCTAACAATGCGGTGAAGGCTGTTTTTAAGGAATATGGAATAACGAGGGACAGATTCCTCACAGCTTTACAGAGCGTAAGAGGGAATCAGCAGGTGACAAGCGATAACCCTGAGGCAACCTATGATACATTAAAGAAGTACGGCGTTGATCTTGTTGAGAGAGCAAGACAGCAGAAGCTTGACCCTGTTATAGGAAGGGATAACGAGATAAGAAATGTGGTTCGTATTCTTTCGCGTAAGACGAAGAATAACCCTGTTCTTATCGGTGAGCCTGGTGTAGGTAAGACCGCAGTTGTCGAGGGACTTGCACAGCGTATCGTCCGCGGCGATGTACCGGATGGATTGAAGGATAAGACAGTGTTTTCGCTTGATATGGGTGCCCTTGTCGCAGGTGCTAAGTACCGTGGTGAGTTTGAGGAGCGTTTAAAGGCGGTTCTTGAGGAAGTAAAAAAGAGTGAGGGCAAGATAATTCTCTTCATCGATGAGCTTCATATAATCGTCGGAGCAGGTAAGACTGAGGGCGCTATGGATGCGGGCAACATGTTAAAGCCTATGCTTGCAAGAGGTGAGCTTCACTGTATCGGTGCAACCACACTTGACGAGTACCGCAAATATATTGAGAAGGATGCAGCCCTTGAGCGTCGTTTCCAGCCTGTAATGGTTGACGAGCCTACAGTTGAGGACACAATATCAATCCTTCGTGGTATCAAGGAGCGCTATGAGCTCTATCATGGAGTTAAGATTACAGACGGTGCACTTGTAGCAGCGGCTACACTTTCTAACAGATACATTACGGACAGATTTTTGCCTGATAAAGCTATTGACCTTGTGGATGAGGCATGTGCGATGATTAAGACAGAACTTGATTCCATGCCGGCAGAGCTTGATGAGTTGAAGCGTAAGATTATGCAGCTTGAGATTGAGGAGGCAGCGCTTAAAAAGGAGGACGATAACTTAAGCCGTGAGCGTCTTGAGAATCTCCAGAAAGAGCTTGCCTCATTAAGAGAGCAGTTCGCCTCAGGCAAGGCACAGTGGGACAATGAGAAGGCAGCGGTTGACCGCATAAGTAAGCTTCGTGAGGAGTTAGACGATGTGAACCGCCAGATTGAGCTTGCACAGAGAAACTATGACCTTGAGAAGGCAGCACAGCTCCAGTATGGACGTCTCCCTGAACTTAAAAAGCAGATAGAGGCTGAGGAGAATATCGTAAAACAGAAGGAGCTTTCACTTGTACATGAGAGCGTTACCGACGAGGAGATTGCCAAGATTATCTCACGTTGGACAGGTATTCCTGTGGCTAAGCTTAATGAGAGCGAGAGAAACAAGACACTCCATCTTGACGAGATACTCCACAAGAGAGTTATCGGACAGGATGAGGGCGTAACCAAGGTTACCGAGGCAATCATCCGTTCTAAGGCGGGAATAAAGGATCCATCGAAGCCAATCGGTTCCTTCCTATTCCTTGGACCTACAGGTGTAGGTAAGACAGAGCTTGCAAAGGCACTTGCCGAAGCACTCTTTGACGATGAGAAAAATATCGTTAGACTTGATATGAGTGAGTACATGGAGAAATATTCCGTATCGCGTCTTATCGGAGCGCCTCCAGGATATGTAGGCTATGAGGAGGGCGGTCAGCTTACGGAGGCTGTCAGAAGAAAACCTTACTCAGTTGTACTCTTTGATGAGATTGAGAAGGCACACCCTGATGTATTCAATGTGCTCTTACAGGTTCTTGATGACGGACGTATCACTGATTCACAGGGACGTACCGTGGACTTCAAGAATACGATTATAATTCTTACCTCCAATATCGGCTCCGTCCACATGCTTGACGGTATTGATGAGAACGGTAATTTCAGTCCGGAGTGTGAGAATGCTGTTATGAGTGAGCTCAGGGCAAGCTTCAGACCGGAGTTTTTAAACAGACTTGATGAGATAATCATGTTCAAGCCTCTCACCAAGGACAACATAACAGGTATCATTGACCTCATGGTTGCAGACCTCAACAAGAGACTTGCAGACAGGGAGGTAAATATACGCCTCACAGATGCAGCAAAGGACTACATTGTCGAGAACGGCTATGACCCTGCTTATGGCGCAAGACCACTCAGAAGATATCTTCAAAAGACGGTCGAGACACTCTCAGCTAAGCTTATCCTCTCAGGAAATGTTGACACAGGGGATGAGATAGTGATTGATGTCGACACGGCAGAGGGACTTGTGGCTAGGACGGAAAAGCCGGTGGCGTAAGCTTCATATATGTGTATAAATAACAGATAACAAGAAAAAAGACTGTCGCATAAGCGGTTAAATTTTAGAAAAATTTATCGCTCATGGCGGCAGTCTTTTTGTTTTCATAGATTAAATGGACATTCTTTGGCACCATAATCTTTCATAACGATTATTTGAACTGGTTCTGCTCCTCATTATACTCATAATTGATTTTCCCCAGCGCGTCCTTAATCTCCTGCGCTGTTGTGGAGCAGGCGGCGGCAAGCTCATCAAGGCTTGAAAATTCGTCGCGCAGCTTCATATTTACGAAGCTTAAAAGCATTACCGGGTCCTTTGGAAGTGTGTACATGGTAAGCCTCCTTTTTTATAAAATCCCTCCCCATTGTACTTTCTCCGCAATTAAAATACAAGATATATGTTCAGATTATTGGCATAAAAAATTGTGAAATGGCGCAATAAGGAATAAAATATTGTTCAGATGATTAATTTATTTGAATGAAAAGTAAAATTATTGAGATACTTTTTTACTTATGATACAATATCCGAAAATACGGAATTGTCACGTAGAACAGGAATTGCTACAAGTACGATAAGCGATTGGCGAAGGAAAAAGATTAATCCACAGGCAGACAAATTGGTTGATATATGTAAGTCCATTGATATGTCGCTTGTGGATTTATTTTGTGATGAGGAATGTGAACATGAACAGGAGACAAAAGCCAATGCAGCACAAGGGATTCTTTGCATTACCAGTATATGATGGTGCTGGGGAGATAGAGGCGCTTGTCGGAAAACAGTGAAATCTTGTACACGGTGATAAAATGTGCTACAATAGACAATGATTGCTATATTGTGGGAGGAATGACATGGCGGAAAAAGAGAATGCGAAAGCTATAGACATGAGAAAAATTACAATGATAACCAATATGATACTATTATTGTGCGGACTTATATATGTTATTGTGGTTACAGTATCAGGTTATAATGATGCTCTTTGGTATAAGCTTTCACTGATGGTGCTTATGATGGGGTATTCACTGCTTTTTAATATAGCGGCGCTATATGGAATGAATGCCTTTGAAAATATGACGAGGCAGCAGGGAAGAAATTATTTCGGATATATGATATTTGATGTGGTTGAGCTGTGTTTCCTCGCAATGTTTGTTGTCAATGTGGGTGATTTTGATGAGCCTTTCCATTACATAGCCTTAGGAGTCTTTCTGATTTTAACGATACCAAGACATATACTTTATCACTCGGCAGTGGATGATGTGAAGCAGGCTAAGCCGACAAGAAATGTCTATAATACCATTACAGCTATGGATGACTATAAGAAACAGGGGAATGGCAGGAAAACGGAAAAGGATGAGGGAGCTCCACAGCGAAATATCAATAAACTCAATTCGCTCAAGGCGGCCAAGAAGATGAATAGAAATGCATTTCCTGAGCCTGAACTTAAGGAGGATCGTTTTGTCAGCATGAAGCTTGACGAGCTGGGGGAATATGTTGATTCTTCCAAATCGGTGGACGAAAAGGGCAATGTAAAGCTTGATAAGTAAAGCCAGGTTATGAAAGTGTTAATTAGTACATGCTGTGGGGCATATAATCGAATGAGCGAAGATTTAAGACGATTTAAGGAAGTATAGATGGCAAAGAGGCTGCTTATTATCTGCTCATTTTTGTGTCTTGATTTATTTTTGTTTGTACTTATCTATGAGGATAGGACAGCGGGAGACAGTGTCAAGGTTTCGACTACCTTCTATGAGAATGTGGTTGCATTGACATTTGATGATGGGCCACATGGGACATATACGAAGGAACTTCTGGACGGACTAAAAAAAAGAGGGGTTGTAGCGAGTTTTTTTGTGCTGGGAGAACATATAGAGGGAAATGAGGAGCTTATCCTGCAGATGAAGGAGGATGGGCATCTTATCGGAAATCATACATTTTCGCATGTGAAGCTTGATACACTCAACGATGCTGCCGCATGTGAGGAGGTAAAAAAGACCTGTGAGGCGATAGAGAAGATTACAGGTGAGCCTGTTGAGTACATACGTCCGCCATACGGTGCTTATAATGATGAGCTGGAATGTATGATTAATCTGAATAAAGTGTTGTGGACGGTTGATCCGCAGGACTGGAATACAAATAACGTGGATGCGGTTGTGAACCATGTGGTGAATAATGTTAAGGATGGGGATATAATTCTTTTGCATGATATCTACTCGTCATCGGTTGCAGCAGCTCTGAGGATAGTCGATGAGCTGAAGGCACGAGGTTATATTTTCGTCACGGTTGATGATATACTGATAAATTGACAATATATAATTGCTACAGGATGATTATTATAGAAGGAAGGCACATAGATGGATCTTTTTGATTATATGAGGGAAAATTCCATGAAGGATAATTCGCCGCTTGCGCAGCGTATGAGACCGCGGAATCTTGACGAGGTGGTTGGACAGAAACATATAATAGGACCCGACAAGCTTCTGTATCGCGCAATCAAGGCGGATAAATTGAGTTCGATTATTTTCTATGGACCTCCGGGAACCGGAAAGACCACATTGGCTAAGGTCATAGCCAATACGACAAGTGCCGATTTCAGACAGATTAATGCCACCGTTGCCGGAAAGAAGGATATGGAGGATGTGGTAGCTGCCGCTAAGAATAATATGGGGATGTATGGGCGTAAGACCATATTGTTTGTGGATGAGATTCATCGTTTCAACAAGGGACAGCAGGATTATCTACTCCCTTTTGTGGAGGACGGAACGCTCATTCTTATAGGAGCGACCACGGAGAATCCGTATTTTGAGGTGAACTCGGCGCTTATATCGCGTTCGATTATTTTTGAACTCAAGGCACTTGAAAAGGAGGATATACTTTCACTTATACATACTGCCGTGTATGATAAGGAGAGAGGTATGGGAGCCTACGATGCGGTGATTGATGATGATGCGGCGGAATTTCTTGCCGATATTGCCAATGGTGACGCAAGAAACGCGCTCAATGCCGTTGAACTTGGAATTATGTCGACTAACAGGGCGGATGACGGTAAGATACACGTAACGCTTGAGGTTGCCGAGGAGTGCATACAGAAGAGAGTTATAAGATATGATAAGACCGGTGACAATCATTATGACACGATTTCGGCTTTTATAAAGAGTATGAGAGGTTCAGACCCGGATGCGGCGCTTTATTACCTTGCACGCATGCTGTACGCAGGTGAGGATATCAAGTTCATTGCAAGGAGAATAATGATATGCGCCAGTGAGGATGTGGGAAATGCGGACCCGCAGGCGCTTGTGGTTGCGGTGTCGGCTTGTGAGGCTGTGGAACGCATAGGCATGCCGGAGGCGCAGATAATACTTGCTCAGGCAGTGACCTATATTGCTACGGCACCTAAGAGCAATGCCTCATACCTTGGGATAGACAAGGCAATGGCACAGGTGGCAGGGGAAAAGACAGCGGTTATCCCGCCGCATTTACAGGATGCTCATTATAAGTCGGCGGCTAAGCTTGGACACGGTACGGGATATCTGTACGCGCACGATTACCCTATGCACTATGTAAAACAGCAGTACCTGCCGGACACGCTTGTGGGAAGAAAGTTCTACGAACCTACGGACAATGGATATGAGAAACATATCAGTGAGCACATGAAACGACTGGAGGAGAACTCTTGAAGGAGCAGATTAACAGATACGCAAGAGGAACATTTGAATATGAGCCATTGTCCGCCCTCACAGAGCCGGAGATGATAATTGCCACTGTAAAGAAGAACTGTGAACAGTCCGAAGAGAACTTGGTACATGCGTGGACAGGAAAGCCATCTAATGCCGGATATGGTGGTAGTGTAAAAATATCCGAAGGAATGGGACGCGAGATAAAAGGACTATTATTCTCGACTAATAAAAGGGTAAGACTTTCGACAGACAGATTCATTGGGATGGAAAATACGGTCGGGTATCTTGTGGATGTGCAGGGACTTGATGCCGGAGATTTTGTGGAAGGCTCAATTGTCGCGGTTACAAATGGGGGAGAAGTTGAGATTCCGTTTGAATTTCAGGTCATAGCTGGCTCATATAATTCGCAGATTGGGGAGATATCCAACCTTTTCCAGCTTGCGAATCTTGCGAAGGTGAACCAGAATGAGGCTCTTGGGATATTCTCGGACAGGTTCTTTTCCGACGTTTTCTTAAACGGCGATTTAGGGCTGTGCAAGCTGCGTGATGAGCTTATTCTGGGGACGGACATCAAGACGGCTATGGAAGAGTTCCTTATAGCGGTTCACAAAAAAAGTCAGGTTGGTATAAGCCTTGAAAAGGAGGAGATATCGCTTGACAGCCTTGAAGGTGAAATGCCGGTAACGGTAATGATAAACAAGAGCGTGTGGGGACATGTGAATCTGCAGGTAGAGGCAGAGGGAGACTTCATCATCATTGACAGGACAAGCTATGATGAGGGAGACTTTATCGGGGGTAAGCTTGAATATACCTTTTATCTGAGCGATAAGGAGCTTCATGCGGGAAAGAATACTGGTCGTATCGTGTTTTCAACACCGTATGAAAGAAAAACTCTTGTTGTAAAGGTTGATAATTTTGCGATGAATGACGGAAAGCTTATCAATATGTTCGAGAAGCGCAATATTGTCACACTTATGAAAACATATCTGAATTTCAGGCTTAACCGTGTGAATATGGAACAGTGGATACTCACATCAAAGAATTCGCTTTCTGAGCTTCTGAAAAATGATGAGGACGATCCGTACTGTAATCTTTTGATGAGCCAGATACTTATATCCGATAATAAGATGAATGAGGCAAAGTTCTATCTTGAATGTGCAAGGGATGAAGCAGTTGCCGGACGCGGCAATGATGAGGTTCTGTACTGCTATTATCTGTATGTAAGTACACTCTATAACAAGGACAGAGCTTATGCGATAGAGACATCGCAGATGGTGAAGGATATATATGAGAATGGGGAACACGATTGGAAGATATTGTGGATACTTCTGTATTTTGATGTCGAGATGTCCAAGAACAAGAGCCTTAAGCTTTTAAGAATAAAGGAACAGTTTAACAGGGGAATGAGAAGCCCGGCTCTTTTGTTGGAGGCCTGTCTGATTCTCAATGAACAACCCCTTCTGCTGCGTGTACTAAACGATTTTGAGATTCATGTGCTGCTATATGGCTGCAAGGAAGGGATTGTCGAGGAAAGGCTTCTAGAGCAGGCAGCAGGTCTTGCGCTCAACTGTGATGGAAAGCAGAGACTTCTATTCAGGCTGCTTACAGGTATGTACAATCTGTCCGAGAATGATGAAGTTCTTGAGGCGATATGTGGTATCCTTATCAGAAATGGTATGAAGGGTACAAGGTATATACAGTGGTACGAAAAAGGAATAGAAAGAGGAATAAAGGTAACAAGACTGTTTGAATATTATCTTGCCTCGAGGGACAGGGAGGATACATCGCCGCTTCCTAAGATGGTGCTGCTGTATTTTGGCTACAATAGCGAGTTAGACAGGGCACAGAAGGCGTATTTATATGCGAATATAATCAGAAACAAGGATAACAATTCGCAGATTTACACCAACTATATTCCTAGAATACAGGAATTTATCGGTGAAGAATTAGAAAGAGGAACGGCGGATGAAAATACAGGCATAATTCTTTCTGAGTTTATGAAGAAGGACATGATAGACAGCCATAATGCAAAAGGCGCTGCGGATGTTCTTTTTACATACAGGTTAATAATAAATAATAAAAATATAAAGAATGTTATAATTGGTCACAAGGAGCTTAAAACTTTTGAAAGCTACCCTGTTTCGGATGGATGTGCTTATGTAAAGATATACACGTCAGAACCGGGTATAAGCTTTGAGGATGGCTTTGGGAGACTGTATAAGGATACAGTGGAGTATAAGCTTGACAGGGTATTTACAAATGAGCTTATGATAAAGCAGCTCATGCCGTATATGGACGGAAATCTTTTGCTCTCATTGTACTTTTGTGAGAAGAGCAGGGCATATAAGGGAAAGCAGCTTGAGTTGATAAAGCTGTATGGGAAGCTCGCAGAAGAAGAGAAGATTGTACCGCAATTCAGAAGGCAGCTTATTTCGCTGGTGATAGATTATTATTTTGATAATTATGAGGATGAAGAGCTGAAAAGGCTGCTTGCCACACAGCATGGTGAAGGAATATTTGAACATAACCGGCTCTTAGAGGCACAGAGGATTAAGCTTATTGAAATACTTATAATCTATGGAAGATATGAGGATGCCTACAGACTTATAGATGGTGTCAGCTTTGAGGGAATCAATCCTAAGCGCGCCATGAGACTATGCACCGTTATGATAAAGGGGCATGAGGCGGAGAAAAAGCCGGATGAGACACTTGTCGGGCTGGCATACTACGCTTTTTCCAAGGGGAAATATGATAACACCATTCTCAGGTTCTTAAATTCGCATTACAATGGACCTACAGAGTATATGTACAGTATATGGGAGACGGCAGCAGAAAATGGTGTGGATATGTATGAGCTTGAGGAGAGATTGATATGCCAGATGCTTTTTTCTGAGGATTACACAGAAAAAATTCATAAAGTATTCCACAGCTACAAGGATAACGGAGCCAGTGAGCGCATTGTTGAGGCGTACATTGCTTACGGCTCGTACATGTATTTTGTTAAGGAGCAGCCGGTTGAAGAATGTGTGTTTGAATATATAGAGGCGTGGCTGTTTGCAGGCAGGGATGTAATCAATATTTGCAGGCTTGCACTGCTGAAATATTATTCAACATGCGATAGTCTTGATAATGACAGGATAAAGACAGCCCATGAGCTTATAGTCTCGATGGCACAGAAGGGATATGTTTTTGCAAGCTTTCTTCCACTATCAAGGTATTTTGTGCTTCCGTATCAGATAGCGGATAAGACTGCTGTTGAATACAGGGCAAATCCGCAGAACAGGGTTGTATTACACTATGCAAAGCATGGAACGGATGAATACACAGCAGTTGACATGAAGCATATATGCTCAGGTGTGTTTGTAAAGACATTTGTGTTGTTTAGTGATGATGAGTACGATTACTATATAACTGAGGAAACACCTAAGGGAGAAATAAAAACTCCGAAGTCGGTTCTGCAATGTGGTCTTGCCGGAAGAAATGCGGTAGGGCGTTTTGGAATGCTAAACAATATAATAGGCAAGCTCGCCGGCAATGCCGATGAGCAGGAAGTACAATCAGCGGTCAGGGCTTATGCAGCGCTTGATAGCGCTGTGAGAGATAAATTCGATATTCTGTAAGAAATAATGAAAGGAGCCGCAGAATGTTTATTATTGGAATTGATCTGGGAAACGAATATTCACAGGTGTGCTATTATAATGTCGCAAAGTCGGAGCCGGAATCTGTTTCGTTTCAATCACCTGCGGCAGACCTAAGAGTGCCAACGGTTGTGTTAAGAGAGTATAATAACACAAATGGCTGGATGGCAGGAGAGGTTGCTGTTTCATGCAGCCAGCTTGGGGAGGGCGTCCTCTTTGATAAGCTTTTGGATGCCGCCGCTGCGGGGCAGAAGGTGACGAAGGAGGGAATATCGGTCAGCCCTGCAAGGCTTCTTATGGTATACCTTACTTTTCTTATCCAGTCGGCTGAAAGAAGCTTTGGCGGGGATGAAAAACCGGATAAGATATGTATTACAATAGATGAGTACACTAAGCCGACACTGGATGTTATTGATGAAGCGGTAGAACTTATGGGGATATCCAAGGATAAGATAATTTATTCAAGTCATGTCGAAGCCTTTGTCTATTATGCAATGTGCCAGAAACAGGAATTGTGGAAAAATGATAATGTGGTTTTCGATTACGGAAGGCAGGGACTGACCTATTGCCGTATGGCAACTGCCCCATACTGCGGAAGCACGATTGTCATGTCGGAGCGCCTTGATTTGCGGGATGAAGTCGGATATTCAACGGATAATGATGAACTTGAGGAGACACTGTTAAAAAAGGCGAAGGAATTGTTTGATGGCAAGCTTATATCAACCGTATACCTTACAGGCGAGGGATTTGAGGGAGAATTTTCGTGTCAGCGCTTTATCAATTTTGTGTGCAATAAGAGAAGGGCATTTGCAGGACAGAATCTTTATGTGAAGGGCGCATGCTATCAGGCGTATGAAATGAGCGTCGGTGAGAGCTTTAAGGACTGCGTTGTGTGCTGCAATGAGAGAATTTCGTCGGGCATAGAAATGAAAATCTGCGACAGAGGCGTGGACAAGATTCTGCGTCTTGTGCGCCCGGGCGTGAACTGGTACAAGGCGGGCTGCTCGTATGACTTTATAGTGGATGATTGCCGGGAGATAGAGATATTCTTATCACCGGTCGGAAGAAAAGAAAAGAAGCTGATAAAAATACCGCTCACCGATTTCCCGGTAAGGGACGATAAGGCTTCGAGAATTAACATAACGCTTGAGTTTACGGATGAGGCATGCTGTCATCTCACTGTTGAGGACAAGGGCTTCGGAGAGTTTGTAAAGAGCAGTGGAAAGACGATAAAAGAGGATATATTGTTATGAGTGGAATGATTCTTTGCAGAAGTGAATATTCGAAGGTTCCGTATTACATCGAAGGCGCGGATGTAAATGTATATTCAATAGAGGAGATAAGCTATTTTCTCTACAATGACATATACCTTGTGGGAGCAGATTTTTTCTGTGAGGATTTATTCGTATTTATTGAGCGGAACATAAAGGAACCGGAGCTGGCACAGCGGCTTCGCAATCTGAAGGAGAGACGTGCACAGCTGTCAGAGCTGGTGCTCACGGTTCTTGGATATGTAGATTTTTATTCGGACAGAGAGATAGAGAAAATAAAGGAGCTGCTTGAAAGGTTAGATACACAGAATCCGCTTGAGAGAATGAAGGCGAGAGCGGACAGCTACCTTAAAAATAAAAGATACTTAAGAGCACTTAACTGTTATGGAAATATTGTGTCTGAGAAGCCACAGGAGGTTATGCCGGAGGATAGTGGCTTCTGGGGAAATGTGTTGCACAATATGGGAAATGCTTATGCGCAGATGTTTGATTTTGAGTCTGCCAGAGCATGCTTTGCGGATGCGTATGAGCTTAATGGCAGCGAAGTCTCTGAAAAATGTGGGCAGCTTGCCGGTGAGCTTGCTAAGCTGTCACCGGATGGACAGACGATTGAGATGGCAGATGACTTGAAGGATTATAGGGAACTTGCGGCGGAATGGAAAAAGGAATATCTTGAGTATATCAGGTAATCTATAAGTGAGGAATAAAATGGGCTTATTTGGAAAGAAAAAGAAGAAAAAGAGCAGCGAAGGATATGACATATCCGATATGGATATGCAGGAGATACTTAAAGATGATGAAGTAAACAACAATATGTTTGACGAGGTATCGCGTATACAGTTTGTCAATTCGCAGTGTGAGCAGATTGTGGAGTCGACCAATTATATTGAGGAAGCCAAGAAGGAGTATGCTTCGGTGACGGAGCATTTGAATGATATACAGCTTCTTGACGAGCTTGAGGATGAGCCTAGGAAGCTTATTGCCGAGACGGCGGAGGATATGTCAAGCCTCAACAGGGAGAGGGTTGTCAGCCGCAACAAGAAAAAACGTCTGCCTGCCTCTAAGTATGCCTACTACAGCGCACATGAGGATGAGCTTGAGGATGCACTCAAAAGACTTCAGAACGATGAACAGTACTGCCAGATGGTGCGCAAGGATTTAAGCATGCTTGAGGGCGAGAAGATGGGGTTGAGGGAGGACATAGAAAATTGTGTAAACCGCCGCCATAATGTCAAAAATATATCTATAATCGGCGTTGCAGTGATTATTGCCGTTCTTATTTATATGGCAGTGTCAGGCAAGATAGTTCCTTCGGGGGATAATTACATCCTTACGGTGATGCTTTTTATAATGACGGTATTTATTGTTTTTATGTTTGTGCTTAACCGCAATGCAGTCTACACCATGAAGCTGTCTGAGAAGAAGCTCAACAGGGCTATTCTATTGCAGAATAAGGTAAAGATAAAATATATAAACACTATAAACACAATAGAGTACCAGTACGCCAAGTACGGAGTCAAGAATTCCTACGATTTTGCCAATGCGTATGAAATGTACCTTGATGACAAGAAGGAGCGCGAAAGATACGCGCGGACGACGGGAATGCTTGGCAGAGCCACAGACCAGCTCACCGTGATTCTTGCGGGTATCGGAATGCACGATGCGGAGATATGGCAGAACCAGCTTGAAGCTCTGTATAATCCGAAGGAAATGGTAGAGGTAAGGCATAATCTCAATGTGCGCAGACAGAAGCTTAGAGAGCAGATTGAATTTAACATAAAGAAGGTTGACGAGGCGAAGAAGAATATTGCGGAATACGCGAAGGACAATCCACAGTATGCGAACGATATTTTAGAAATTGTCAATCGCTATGGATGTGCCGATTTGTAAGGAGATATCGTATATGAGAAGAATAAAGAGCGCGGTTACAATAGCGTTGGCAGTCACAGTGCTTTTTTCAGCATTGAATGTTGGCAATATAAAAGCCGATGACAGTTGGAATGAACAGGATGGTGTAACTGCCATACAGAATGATACAGTGGACAGTGGGTATATCGCGTGGGAAAAATATGGTCAGACAATATACAACACAACAACAGGGCTTATGTCCAACAAGGTAAGTTCAATGACACAGACAAGTGATGGAATAGTCTGGATTGGGACGGACGAAGGTCTGGCGGCTTATGATGGAAATGAATTTACCGAATATGGTTCATTTTATCATTTTGATGGTGTGAATGACATGATTACAACCAAGGATGGAGGAGTGTGGTTTGCCACCACAACGTATGGCGGAGCCATATACCTTGGAAGCCGTTTTCAGCATTTTGATGATGTGAGTGACTATGCTTCCAACTACGCTACAAGCATTGCGCAGGGAAATGACGATGTCATATATGTTGGTACCCTGAAAAACATGATTATGATAAATCCGGCAAGTGGGTATACGATTACTGAGCTTGTGGGTGAGGAGTATTACTATGTGACCTCGATTGCCGCCGGGGAGAAGCTAAACGCCGCGGTCACGGTCAATGGCGACATGGTTTTCTTAAAGGACTCTGTGCAGGTTGGAAAAATCAAGCTTCCGTATTCAGGAAAAGCGCAGGTGTGCTATGTGGACGGCTATTTCGTTGTCGGAACCTCCGGCATGGACATAGCGGTAATCGATGAAAACGATATCGAAGCCGGGGTAAAGCTGTGGATTGATTTGTCCAAGACAGCTATGTCCGGTGATATGTCGGGAATAAACAGACTTTTTTATGATGACGGCAACAGATTGTGGGTGCTCACGGACGAGCAGATAGGCTATTTTTATCTTGATTCGGGAAATGCACTTGGGCTTGGGAAGAGTCCTTATTATGCCTGTGAATTTGACGGCTTTGAGAGCGGCTTTACTGATATTATGACGGACTATCAGGGCAACTACTGGATAAGCTCATCAAAGAGAGGAGTGCTTCTTTTGAGAAGCTCTGAGTTCACGGATGAGCTTGCGCGCACCGGGCTTGATACGGATGTCATAAACGCTGTACTTGAGGAGGACGGAATACTGTATGCCGCGACGGACAGCGGGATAGCGGCGATTGATATGAATGACAGAAGAAATATCAGCAATTCCTTCACGGACAGCTTCAACGGCAGAAGAATAACAGATATTATATCCTATAACGGCAGTAAGCATGTCGCTGTGTACGGGCAGGGTGTGTATTCTGAGAGCGGAGAGCTCATTGTGGATGCCTCTAAGATAAGCAGGCTTCAGGTCGTTGACGGTATGCTGTATGTCCTCACCGATGACGGCTGTATTGTATATGACGGAAAAAATGTAGCTGCCGTCTACGATAAAGCCGCAGGAATGTACAACCCGGAGGCTGCGTCGGTGATATACGGAAGCTTTGGCAGGCAGACACAGGAGAAGCTTTACATCGCAAGCCATGGAGCCGGAATATTCGTATTTGCAGATGGAAGGCTTGAGGCAAATATAGATGAGAATTACGGACTTCCTTCTAAGAATGTGAATGATATGGTGGCATACGATGATGGATTTTTTATGGCAACGGACAACGGAGTGGCGTTCTACAACGGTAAGAAGGTGTCGGTGCCGGAGAACATGCCGGAGCCTCTGAAAAAACAGAAATGCAAAGCTGTTTTTATAAGGGATAATAAGCTGTATGTGGCGTGCAAGACAGCATTCTTTATTATAGAGCTTGACAATATTTTTGCCGGGGAGGATGACAATGTCACAGCAGCGTATGAGATGTATGATGGTAATGCGGGCTTTTTTGGTGAGCTTACGGAATCCGGTAACTGCTTTATGAACGAGGCAGGAAGAGTGTATCTTCCATGTGGAAAAAAGATATACTCATACATTGACACGGCGAAGGAGTTCGACATATCATCGCTCAAGCTGATGATTCAGAGTGTGCGTGTTGACAAGAGATTAGGTGAGCTTGTAGAGAAAGGTGAGAATGAGTATGAGCTAAGCCTCACCAAGGATGCAAAGCAGGTCGATATCCTGTGCTCAGTGCTCAATTTTTCCAACCAGGACCCTTATGTCCGGTATATAATGCCGGGTGTGGATAAAGCTTATACAACAGTTCGTCTCAGTGAACTTGAACATGTTTTCTACGAAGACCTTCCGGGCGGAAGCTATAACTTCTGGTTCGAACTTCTGGGGGATGAGGTCGACGAGGACGGTGAGCCTGTCGCAGTTGAGTCATTGAAGCTTACAATTAACAAGGAAAAGAATATTCTTGAGAGATTGTGGGTGAGAATGGTTCTTTTAGGTGCCGCATTCGGTATTCTGATGTATTTCGTATTGAAGGACAGGAATAAAAATATAAATAAAAGCAATATACAGGTTGACAAAACCTTAGAAAAACGTATATATTAAGTATATGTTAAAGGCTGTGACGAAGAGGAGTACCATATTGCAAGCCTACAGAGAGAGAACGCAGTGAAGGGACATATCAGGTTATGTTATAGGCATAGCATGAGAGGTCATCATTGCTGGAAGCGTTTTCGGACATTGCTATATGGGAAGGTAGCTTCTGAGCTTCATCGGTGAAAGACATCCGGACATATAGTGAATGAAGGTACGATTAGCTGATGGCGGAGTTGTTCCCGTTACAAGAACAGACATGGTGTACGAAGCAGTTCGCGCCGTGACAGAGAGGACTTTTTATAAGTCAATGAAGGTGGTACCGCGGTAAGTATAATCGCCCTTCGCAGAGACTATTTTTCTGCGGAGGGTTTTGTTTTTGGTAAATATAATTTTATCAGGGCAGAACTCTCCGCACACATAAAAAGGAGAATAAAAAGATGGCAAAGGAACTTGAGAAAAATTACAACCCTTCCGAGATTGAGGGACGTCTGTACCAGAAGTGGCTTGACAATAAGTATTTTCACGCTGAGGTAAACAGGGATAAGAAGCCTTTTACTATTGTTATGCCGCCTCCTAATATCACAGGACAGCTCCACATGGGTCATGCACTTGACAACACACTTCAGGATATTTTAATCAGATTTAAGAGAATGCAGGGCTATGAGGCGCTCTGGGTTCCGGGAACAGACCACGCTTCCATCGCGACAGAGGCCAAGATTGTTGAGGCTATGAGAAAGGAAGGCGTTACCAAGGAAGAGATTGGAAGAGACGCATTCTTAAAGCGCGCATGGGACTGGAAGGCTGAGTACGGCGGAAGAATCGTAAGCCAGTTAAAGAAGATCGGTTCATCTGCGGATTGGGACAGAGAGCGTTTTACAATGGACGAGGGCTGTTCTAAGGCTGTGAAGGAGGTTTTCGTAAATCTCTATAACAAGGGACAGATATATAAGGGCGAGAGAATAATCAACTGGTGCCCTAAGTGCCTTACATCCATTTCGGATGCTGAGGTTGAGTACGAGGATCAGGCAGGACATTTCTGGCATTTGAGATATCCACTCTCAGACGGAAGCGGATATATCCAGATGGCAACCACAAGACCTGAGACAATGCTTGGCGATACAGCGGTTGCGGTTAACCCTAACGATGAGCGCTATAAGGATATGGTAGGCAAGACAGTTATTCTTCCTATCGTTCACAGAGAGATTCCGATTATTGCGGATGAGTATGTTGAGATGGAGTTCGGTACAGGCGTTGTAAAGATTACACCTGCACATGACCCTAACGATTTCGAGGTTGGATTAAGACATAATCTCCCTGTCATCAATGTTATGACAGAGGATGCTAAGATTGTTGACGATTATCCTAAGTACGCAGGCATGGACCGCTACGAGGCGAGAGAGGCGATAGTGAAGGACCTTGAGGCTGAGGGTGCCCTTGTAAAGATTGAGGACTACAGCCATAATGTAGGTACATGTTACCGCTGCCATACCACTGTTGAGCCGAGAGTTTCAAAGCAGTGGTTTGTAAAGATGAAGGAGCTTGCGGAGCCTGCGATCGAGGCTGTAAAGAAGGGCGATACCAAGTTCGTGCCTGAGCATTTTGACAAGACATATTTCCACTGGTTAGAGGGAATCAAGGACTGGTGTATCTCACGTCAGCTCTGGTGGGGACACAGAATACCTGCGTTCTACTGCGATGAGTGCGGACA
>JBNMLM010000026.1:0-22179 GCA_050874845.1 Eubacteriales bacterium
ATCTAAACTTCTCCCAAAAGTCGTGATATGTATAAATATAATACGTTATACACAGCTAGGTATACACAACATGTTTTGTCTCCTGAATACTTATACACAATTTTATCACCCAACAACTTCATTGGCAAGTTGCTCTTGCTTATATCCGGCAAGTATATTATCATGTTCTCCTAGGCAATAACGCATGAAGTTCTGTAGTATTTATATTAAATTTTCGGGAAAGGATACCTTAAATTATGAGTGAAAAAGCACCACAGCGCAAAAGTAAAAAAAATAATAACCATACAGCCACATACCTTTTATGTGCGCTAACCCTGTCGATTGTCATAGTTGTTGTTGTACTGCTTACCTCTGTATTCTCAAAAGAATCCAGAGGTGAGAATGGAACAACCATGTCCACGGTTGAGATAATTTCTACCGATAGTTCCACCGATGCTGTCACTGAGGAGGCAACATATCCGACTATCAGTGAAATCACTTTGTTCGGCAGAAGCTACGCACAGGATATCACCGAATTCAATTTATCATCCGATGAACTCACCGGTCTGGCGCATGATGAAATATATTCTGACATCTGCAAGGCACTTGAGTTTTTCAACTCTCTTAAGAGCGCTGACTTGACAGCCGCCAGCCTTGAGCTTGATGAGATGACATCATTAAAGGACAATTACCCGGACATAGATTTCAGTTGGACAGTGGAGTTATGCGGAATGGAAGTTTCCTCCGAAGAGACTGAGCTTGATATAAGCGGAATTGAAATTACAGATATTGAGGACTTTGAAAAGCGCATTAAGCTGCTTGGCAAGCTTGTCTATATCGATATGTGTGATTGCGGACTTACCAATGAACAGATGGAACAGCTTAAAAATGATTTTCCTTCTATAAAGTTTGTATGGAAAGTTACACTCGGTCTGTGGACAATCAGAACCGATACTGTAGCCTTCTCAACCCTCAAAGACGGCACTATAACCTATCGTCTCACCAACGAGGACTGCAAGGTATTAAAATACTGCACCGACATGGTCGCACTTGATTTAGGGCACAACAAGGTCACAGATTTATCTTTCCTTGAATACATGCCTGAGCTTAAGATACTGATTCTTGTTGACAACTGGCTCACCGACACGCAGTCACCTTATCTTTATGACCTGTCGATGCTTAAATACTGTCCTAAGCTCATGTACCTTGAATTTTTTGTGGGGGATGTGAGTGATATAAGCGTGTTTGACTATCTTCCAAACCTTGTGGACCTCAACATCAGCTATAACCCGATAAGCGATGTATCACATCTTCTGAACTTTACAAAGCTTGAGCGTCTGTATATAGAACACACCAGCCTGACCGAACAGGATTACGAGCTTCTTAAGGAAACCTATCCTGATGCCTACATCGTATATTACGGTGAAGGCTCTGTCGACCAAGGCTGGCGTGAACATGAGAGGTATTTTGCAATGATTGATATGTTTCACAATAATTATGTGAATGACCTTTTTAAGGATTAGCCCTTAACAGCACCAAGTGCAATGCCCTGCACAATATATTTTGAAAGTAAAATATATACTACAATTACAGGGAAAATAGAAAATGCAATCGTAACATAAACCTGACCCATATCGAACTTAAGCCAGTCCGCACTTCTTAACTGTGCGATAAGTATTGGAAGTGTCTTTACGCTATCCTTCTTAAGTATAAGTGCCGGAACGAAGTAATTATTCCAGCTTGATACAAATGTAAATATTGCCTGTACGGCAATCGCCGGCTTCATTATCGGAAGCACAATATTGTTAAATGTATGAAACTCACCGGAGCCATCTATTCTGGCAGCCTCTATTATTGCGAGCGGTAATGTACTTTCCATGTACTGCTTCATATAATAGAAGGTTACCGGTGCAGCTATTGTCGGAACAATAAGCGGAATAAAGGTGTCCATAAGATGCATATTATCCATAAGTTTGATAAATCCAAGAGCTGTTACCTGACTTGGAATCATCATAACTGCAAGAATAAAGGCAAATATAAATTTCTTAAGTTTAAAGTCATAAACATGAATTGCATAGGCTGTCATCGCTGAGAAATATGTACTCAAAACAGCACTGAGTGTTGAAATAATAATACTGTTAATCATACCTGATACAATCGGCTGTGTACCATGAATGACATGATCCCAGTTTACAAGAAGACTCTTTCCCGGTACTATTGAGAAACCTCTCTGTATCTCGGCATGAGACTTTGTAGCATTTACAAAGAGTACATAGAACCAGAACAGACACAGAATTGATATCAGTGTAAGTACCACGTATGCAACTGCTCTTCTTATATGAATTGAGTCCTTTTTATTTTTATTATTGGTCTTACTCATAATCATACCTCCAATTCTAATCCTTCTTGCGATACATTACAGAATATATTATAAGACTCAGGATAGCTGTTATAATAAACAGGAACACGGAAAGCGCTCCGCCAAGTCCATAATTCTTACTGTACAGATGCTGATTAAGATACATAATAAGTGTCTTAGTTGATTCAGCAGGTGAGCCTGAACCATTAGTAAGTATCTGAGGTACATCGAACATCTGAATACCACCAATCATAGAGGTAATAATTACATATATAAGGATAGGCTTAAGAAGAGGAAGCGTTATCCTGTAGAATCTCTGCCATGAACTTGCACCGTCTACCTCCGCAGCTTCAAAGAGCGAAGTATCAATGCCCATAATTCCTGCCATGAGAATAATAGTCGTATTTCCGAACCACATGAGGAAATTCATGAAACCAACCAGACCTCTTGTTGCCCATATATTCGAGAAAAATCTCACCGGATTATCCTGAGTAGCAATTCCCATCTTGATAAGGATTGCATTGATTGGTCCCACATCAGAGAACAATGCAAAAAATAACATTGAGAACGCAGAAGCCATTATAAGATTCGGAAGATATATAACCGTCTTAAAGAATCTGCTTCCCTTCAGCTTCAATCTCACATCGGAAAACCACTGCCCCAGAAGAAGTGATACGATTATCTGCGGTATAAAGCCGATAATCCACATAATAAGTGTATTTCCCGTGTATTTCAAAAGACTTACATCCGAAAAAATTGTTTTATAATTATCAAGTCCCACCCAGGTCGGACCTACCTGTATAAGACCCACACGGTAGTTTTCAAAGAAACTGTTGTAAATTGTACTGACTAATGGTATTAACTGAAAAATAACATACACAAGTACAAAAGGGATAAGGAAGATGTACCCCCACTTATTGTACCTTACTATCTTGCTCTTTCCTTCGGTTTTTTTCATACAATCATCACTCCTTACCTGCAAAACAATTCCACCCTATTTTTAGTCAAAACATGCCTGCCCCGTATAGAGCAGGCATGTTATACTTACATTTTAAATTTCAAGGTTAATTATTCAGCCTTAAGGTTAGGATACTTAACAACGATGTTCTTCTTGAATGTAGCAAGTGCCTCATCAAGTGTTGCATTGCCTGTGAAGTAATCCTTCATAGCCTTCTGGAACTCCTCGTTACAACCCTGATCATAGGATGAAAGGTTGCTGAGGTCGATCTTGTCTGCTCCTGCACAGAACATTGCAAGTGGATTCTGTCCGCCAAGAACCTTGCTCTGGTAAGATGTATCTGCTGCCATAGCCTCCATTGCAGGCTTGTTGTTAACGAAATCATTGTCCTTCTTAACAATCTCTGTCATTACATCCTTGTTAGTTGTGAGCTGTCTCATAATATCTGCTACAAGTGTTGGGTTATCTGTTCCCTGTGCTGCACAGATCCATGTACCGCCCCAGAAGAAGCCATGAGGTCCCTCTGTTGCTGCCCATCCGCCGTTAGCTGCGATACTTGCTGAATCAGATACGTTCATAGAGAAATCAACAAACCAAGCTGGTCCAAAGTAGCAGAATACCTTTCCTTCCGGATAGAAGCCCTTCTTCCAGTTGTCATCCCAGAGTGATGACTGATTATTGTAGCCATTGTCTGTGAATGACTTAGTCTGGGAAACCCAGTTCATAATGTTGTCATCAATTACAACCTTGCCATCAACTACCCATGGGCTTGATACATTGTTGGAGAAAACTCTGAATGTATCATCAAATCCTGATACCATGAAGTATCCGCTGTCCTTCATAGTCTTAGCTGTCTTCTCAAAGGTTGACCAGTCGGATACGCTCTTCTGAACCTCTGCAGGATCATCTGTTCCTAAAACTTCCTTAGCAATGTCTCTGTTGTAAATAAGTACACCAGGGCAGCCCTGCCATGAAAGACCCTTTAAAACGCCCTTAGAATCTGTTACGATATCCTGTGTATACTTATACTGGTCAGCGATTTCGCTGTCTGTTATACCTAAATCCTTGATTGGCATTGTGTAGTCTGTATCTACATACTTAAGTGCGTAATCTGCCTCTACAAGGAATATATCAATCTTATCATCAGCTGCTGCATCCTTCTGCTTAAGAAGTGCTTCATCAAGATTGTTCTGATATGCATTGTTCTCATTAGGTGTGGTGTGCCACTTAACTGTTACGTCACCGATCTTACCTGTGGAATCATCTGTCTTCTCATATCCAGGATAGTGATCTGTAACTCTGTTCTTAAACTCTTCATTCCATACATAAATGTTAAGTACAGAGCCTTCCTTTCCATCAGTATTTCCCGATGCTGCATTGTTGTTCTTAGAACATCCTGCAAGAGCTGTTGTTGCCATTAAACCTACTAACATTGTCGCCGCAAACTTTTTGAATTTTCTCATATTCTTCCTCCATTTCTCCGGCTTGAATATTGCCTGCCACCCCCGGCAAATGCGTAGAAAATAAATTTCTACTTAACAATAGTTGCATTAAGGTTACTTACTGACCCTCCCGTCAGAACCTTTCCCTCAATCACATAGCTTTTCTTAAGTGTGGTTTTCGGTTTCCTGATTAAATCGATTAAGCATGAGGCAGCTTCCCTGCCCATCCCATCCCCTGCCTGCAACAGAGTCGTAATCTGTGGCTCGTATATGACAGAATATCTTATTCCGTCGTAACCCGTGATTGATATATCACCGGGTATACTAAGACCGTGGCTCTTGATAACGTTCGCACCGCTTATCGCTGTGATGTCATCCGGATACATGATACAGGTAGGCCGCTCTTTCAGTTGGAGCATCTTCCTTGTGCATTTAACTGCACCTGCTGTGTCATGGTATCTGCATTCACACACATACTCCTGACAAACATCAATCCCAAGCTGCTCCATGGTTCTGTAAAAGCTCGTAACTCTGTCCCTCGTAACCGAACTGTCCTCTCCGTGCAGGAATGCAATCTTCCTGTGTCCCATTGAGTACAGATACTCTACAAGATCCTTCACACCCTTTACATTGTCCGACATCACCGATATAGTATCATTGAAGATATGGTCTATAGTCACTATCGGAATTCCACTGTTGACAAGTTCAATAACCTGAGGGTCATTATAATTTATACAGGCTATTATCACTCCGTCAAACTGTCGTATCCGACAATATTCACTATATGTAATCTTCCTACCACCAATCCTATTCGTTATAAACGTAATACTGTATCCCAGAACCTCTGCCTGAGACCTGATTCCCTCAAGGACCCTCGCAAAATACTCATGTGTAAGACCTGTGTTAGCCGCATCTACAAACAGAATACCTATGTTATAAGTTCTGTTAGTCTTAAGTGCAACCGCAGCCATATTAGGTATGTATCCAAGCTCAGCAGCCTTAGCCTTAATCATAGTCTTAGTCTCTTCACTTATATCGCTATAACCATTGAGCGCCTTACTTACTGTTGCAACAGATACATTACATGCATTCGCTATGTCCTTTACAGATATCATCTCGTCACCGCCTTCCCGAATTGGTATGTAAGATTGCATTCGGCAATCTCATCGGTGCTCGCATCACTTAATCGTTTTCGCATTTTTATAGTACATCATTTTGAATATAAAATCAATAGTTTTTTAAAAGTTTTTAGTAAATTTGTATATTTTCTTTCTTTTTTATTTCACTCAATACTTAAATTGTTAAGTTTAGAGTTGTTTTATGTGGAGTTTTTGTGCATTTTCACTAATACGTTTTAGTGAAATTACATAGGTTTTTACATTATTCTTTCATTGAATCCCATATACAGGTATAGAAATATAAAAAAATGCCGCACCACATTACATAGTACGGCATTTGTCCCAAAATTATTCCCAATATTTTATTGTATTACATCCTTAATACATAATATCAATATTATACGTTAATCTGTGCTGTCATGCCAAGCTCATCCTTGCTTGCCTCAAGTATTGGGTTAATTACTTCATTTAAGAATTCATCAACCTGCTCCTTGGCACGTCCTGTATACTTAGACGGATCCATGGACTTCTTGAGGTCATCAAGCGAAAGATTAAATGCAGGGTCTGCGGCGATAAGCTCAAGAAGATTGTTGTCAAGACCTCTCTCCTTGACATTGCGTCCTGCCTCCATGGAAAGTGTTCTTATCTTCTCATGAAGCTCCTGACGGTCGCCACCTGCCTTTACAGCATCCATCATAATGTTCTCTGTAGCCATGAAAGGAAGCTCTGCCATGATATGCTTCTCAATAACCTTCTCATACACTACAAGTCCATCTACAACATTCATATATAAATCTAATATACCATCCACCGCAAGGAACGCTTCCGGCACAGACATTCTCTTGTTGGCAGAATCGTCAAGTGTTCTCTCAAACCACTGTGTAGCAGATGTGATTGCCGGGTTCATTGCATCAGCCATAACGAAGTTGGCAAGTGAGGCAATTCTCTCACTTCTCATAGGATTTCTCTTGTATGCCATAGCGGATGAACCTATCTGATTCTTCTCAAACGGCTCCTCAATCTCCTTTAAGTGCTGTAAAAGCCTTATATCATTGGAGAACTTATGCGCACTGGCTGCAATACCTGCAAGAACATTGACAACTCTTGTGTCAACCTTACGCGAATAAGTCTGTCCCGATACAGGATATACATCCTCGAAGCCCATCTTATTTGCGATCATCTTATCAAGCTTGCGGATTCTGTCATGATCCCCGTCAAAAAGTTCAAGGAAGCTCGCCTGGGTGCCTGTTGTACCCTTAGAACCTAAAAGTCTCATAGAACCAATGAGATAGTCAAGATCATCAAGGTCAAGCTTCAGTTCCATAAGCCAGAGAGTAGCTCTCTTACCTACTGTGGTAGGCTGTGCCGGCTGGAAATGAGTAAATGCAAGTGTAGGAAGTGCCTTGTACTTATCTGCGAACTTTGCAAGCTCAGCCATGACATTAACAAGCTTCTTTCTCACAAGCTTGAGAGCCTCTGTCATAACAATAAGGTCTGTATTGTCTCCGACGTAACAGCTTGTAGCTCCAAGGTGGATGATTCCCTTAGCCTTAGGACACTGCACACCGTAAGCATATACATGTGACATAACATCATGTCTTACAAGCTTCTCTCTCTCCCTTGCAACATCATAATTGATGTCATCCTGATGAGCCTTAAGCTCCTCTATCTGCTCATCGGTTATATCAAGACCAAGCTCCTTCTCTGTCTCTGCAAGTGCAATCCAGAGCTTTCTCCAAGTACGGAATTTCTTGTCAGGTGAAAAAATATACTGCATCTCCTTGCTCGCATATCTCTCAGCGAGCGGGGTCTGATAACGGTCTGTGCTCATTCGTGTATTCTCCTATCTGATTTAATTATTGATATTATAATTGTCTATTATTTTTGGCGTAAAACACTATTCGTGCTCACCGCGGATATCCTTATCCGGTGGTGCTATAGGATAGTTTCCGGTAAAGCATGCATCGCAGAAGTCACATTTTTCCTCAACCATATGTTTTAAGTCATTCACATCTATATAGCCGAGTGAATCGGCACCTATGTACTCGCATATCTGGTCAACGGTATGTGTGCTCGCTATAAGCTGGTCGCTTGATGGAATATCCGTTCCGAAATAGCATGGGTACAAAAATGGTGGTGAAGATATTCTTACATGTACTTCCTTTGCTCCCGCATCCTTTAACATCTTGACGATTCTTGCACTGGTGGTTCCTCTTACTATGGAATCATCTATCATAATGACTCGCTTGCCCTTAACTGCCTCAGTAAGCACATTGAGCTTAATCTTTACACTGCTCTCGCGCTGTGCCTGCTTAGGCTTGATAAATGTACGTCCCACATAGCTGTTCTTGATGAATGCCATTCCATAAGGGATTCCGGACTCTAAAGCGTAGCCCATGGCTGCAACATTTCCCGATTCAGGTACACCGACAACAAGATCCGCATCAACCGGATGGGATTTTGCGAGAAGTCTTCCCGCCATAATTCTTGACATGTACACACTTACGCCATCAATATGGCTGTCAGGTCTTGCAAAATATATGTACTCAAAAATACATTTCTTATGCACCGGCTGGCACATGGAGGTGTCGGACTCAATGCGTCCGTCCGCAGTGATTGTCACTATCTCGCCCGGAAGGACATCCCTCACGAACTCCGCTCCAACCGCGTCAAGTGCACAGGTCTCAGATGACATCACATAGGTATTATCTCTTTTTCCAATGCAAAGAGGCTTAAACCCAAAAGGATCTCTTGCACCAATCATCTTTCGTGGACTCAGGACAATAAGTGAGTAAGCTCCCACAATCTTCTTCATTGCACTTGCAACTGCCTTCTCAACGCTCGTTGTGTTGAGTCGTTCTCTTGCTATATGATAAGCTATAACCTCCGAATCGATTGTAGTCTGGAAAATAGCTCCTGTGTATGAAAGCTCCTCCCTCAAATCAACAGCATTGATAAGATTACCGTTATGAGCCATTGCAAGTGTACCCTTGACATAATTGAGAACAAGCGGCTGAGCATTCTCTCTTGTCGAACTTCCCGCTGTTGAATAGCGCACATGTCCAACTCCGATATTGCCCTTGAGCTTTTCCAAATCCTCAGGTGTGAACACCTCATTCACAAGCCCCATATCCTTGTGTGAGAGTACTTTTCCCTTCGGTCCGTTGGTATCACTTACCGCAATACCGCAGCTCTCCTGTCCTCTATGCTGAAGTGCAAACAATCCATAGTATATGGTTGAGGCTACATCCCCACCATCTAAATCATATACGCCGAAAACTCCACACTCCTCGTGAACCCCATCCTCATCATAGTAGCTGTCCGAAATATTATTCATTTTCTGTCCCATATTAGCTCCGCATTATTAAGTTTGACTTACATTTCAATAGACTACAGTGTAAATTCCTTGCCTGTAAGAAGAAGATATGCTTCCTTATACTTATCAACAGTCTTTGTGACAACCTCCTCAGGGAGAAGATAATCGCTGTCCGGGTTAGCCTTTAACCAGTCTCTTACATACTGCTTGTCAAATGATGGCTGTCCCTTGCCTGCCTCATAGCCCTCAAGCGGCCAGAAACGTGAGCTGTCCGGTGTAAGCATCTCATCACCGATTACAACCTCACCATTCTCATCAAGACCGAACTCGAACTTGGTATCAGCAATGATAATACCCTTGCTGAGTGCGTACTCTGCACACTTCTTGTAGAGTGCGATTGTGCAGTCCTTAATCTTTGTAGCATACTCAAGACCCTTTCCCGGGAACTTCTTCTCAAGTACTTCTATACTTCTCTCAAATGAGATATTCTCATCATGGTCACCTATCTCTGCCTTGGTGCTAGGTGTGTAGATTGGCTCAGGGAGCTTCTGTGATTCCTTAAGTCCCTCAGGGAGCTTAATTCCACATACAGTGCCGTTCTTCTTATAGCTCTCCCAGCCGCTTCCCGTGATATATCCACGCACAATACACTCTATAGGAAGCATTGTGAGCTTCTTACACATCATAGCTCTCTTATAAAAACGCTCATCATGGAAAAACTCAGGCATGTCATTATTGTCAACTGTAATCATATGATTAGGTACAACATCTTTCGTATAATCAAACCAAAACTTCGACATCTGTGTCAGAATGGCACCCTTAGCTGTAATCTTGTTCTTTAAAATGTGGTCAAAAGCTGAAATTCTGTCTGTTGCCGCAATGACAAGGTTCTCGCCGATATCATATACCTCTCTGACTTTTCCTTCGTACAATAACTTGAATTCTTCCATCTTTATCCTCTTTTCCGCCCTCCCCGGGCAATATGTGTGGACAGGTGTTATTTTCACGAACCTGCCTGATATACGTTTTTTAGTATAAAGCATAGGAATACAGAAATCAACTTAGATTTTGCTTCATTTTTTCACAATATTGGATTATAATTTATATGTAATTATCAACAACTGAACAAATATAACCATGTAAGTGTAAAATGCAGCCTTTTCAAGGGCATTTTTGAAATTTTATTTAACGGAGGGTATACATGTTAGAAAAAAGAAAAGATCCAAGAATGGAAGCTAAGATGGAGCTTCATATCTCATCACTTTTTAAGCAGGACAACGATTCCATAAAAATCAATTCTCCCATCACGATAACCGATGTGTCCAAGGGCGGTATCGGATTCATCTCCGACGATTTTCTTCCTATCGGCTACTATTTCAATGCCGACCTACAGCTCGGTCATCAGGATGACAAGCTCTACTGTGTCGTAAAGATTGTGCGCAGCCAGCTCATGGACGGAGAGGGAACCCACTATCTGTACGGCTGTGAGTTCGTCGGAATGGCGCCTGTATTAGATTATGTATTCGATGAGTACGCGCAGGAGATTGAGGCTGAAAAGCAATAATTATAGTATAAAACACATAAGTATATCAGGCTGTATAGTACATATATATAAATATATTAAAATTGCATAGATATATAAATGTATTAAAGCTGCATAAAACTATTGGGTGCCCGGGCGGCTGCTGCCTTCCTTGGCACCCAATAACTCTTTATTGCGGTCTATAGCGATATATTATTGTTGTGCTTGATACTTGATTCTCTCCCTCTCCGGGGTAATGTTGCTTATCACATACAGGAAGTTCATTCCGGTATTCTCCGCCACCTTCCCATCAGAACCATACTCATTTCCAACCATAAGACATTCCTCAGGTGTGATATGCGCCTCAGGATACTTTGCATACAGATACCCTGCAAATTCCGCGTCCGGCTTCTTAAAGCCTGCATCCGAGGATATAGCTATTCCGTCAAAATATCTTACAAGGTCAAGCTGTTCAAGCTCCGGCATGGTAAATAACGCCTGTGCGTTTGACAGGAGCCATACCTTCACCCCCTGCCTGCGAAGCTCATCTAGCATATCATACACACCATCATACACCTTAATGTACGCTCTCGACTCCGCCCTGAAAATATAGCCGAACGCATCCGAAAATTCTCTGGTAACCCTGCTGTTTTTTAATGTACACAGCTCATAAAATACATCAGAAATATTAATTTCAATCTTATTGTCCGGGTATCTGTCCTGAAGGAGCTTGCTGTACTTTCTGCACAGACAAATGTACTCCCTCTTCAATTCCTTGTACTCATAATGAACTCCATGTCGTCTTAGAAACTTGGCAAGCTTCTTCCAGAAGTTCTTCTCCTCCTCGTCCGTATGTATATCGACCAAGGTTCCGTACAAATCAAACACAGCATGCTTAGCGCCGGTTCGCTCCACTTCCTTTATGACGGAATCCCTGATGTCCGCGATGTCGCATATTGTCATGGTGACCTCCATTTTTCTTGTGATTTCTATGTTTTTATGTCTGGGTGTTTTTTTCTACAATAATATTCGGGTGTCAAAACATGCTGTGTATACTTAGCCGTGTATAACGTATTATGTTTATGCATATCACGACTTTGGGAGAAGCTTAGATGTTCTTAGAACATCTTGCTTCGTACAATGGAGCTGATATGCATAAACATAATACGTTATACACTCGTAAATTAAATTGGCATGTTTTGACACCGGAATCGTAATAAGTATAAAAGCAAGCCATTCAGCTTGCTTTTATATGGGGTACAATATTCAAACTATGAAAGCTTCCAAATGTCCTTGTTATACTCCGCAATGGTTCTGTCCGATGAGAAGAAGCCTGCATTTGCGATGTTGTGAAGCATCTTCTTAGCCCAGCTCATTCTGTCCTCATAATCGGCGAACGCCTTATCCTTAACCTTGATGTACTCCTCAAGGTCTAAGAGTGTCATAAACCAGTCCTTGTTGAGAAGCTCATTGTAAAGACGCTCAAGGTTCTCCTCGTTGCCGATTGCAAGAAGCTCATCGCTCACGATGAAGTCAACCGCATCCTTTATAACATCGCTCTTCTCATAGTAATCCATCGATACATAGTCTGCCTTTGCATAGTGCTCAATAACCACATCCGCTGTCTTTCCGAAGATATACTCATTCTCCTTGCCTGCGAACTGGCTTATCTCAACATTTGCACCATCCAAGGTTCCAAGTGTAACGGCACCGTTTAACATGAACTTCATGTTACCTGTACCTGAAGCCTCCTTAGAGGCAAGTGAAATCTGCTCCGAAATATCACATGCAGGTATGAGCTTCTCTGCCTTGGTTACATTGTAATTCTTAACCATGACAACCTTAAGGTATGGGCTCACCTCAGGGTCATTGTTGATAAGCTCCTGCATGCAGAGGATAAGATGAATTATATCCTTTGCGATAACATAGGCAGGTGCAGCCTTAGCTCCGAAGATAACCGTGATTGGTCTTACCGGCTTCTTGCCATCCTTAATCTCAAGGTACTTGTGAATCACATAGAGCACGTTCATCTGCTGTCTCTTGTACTCGTGAAGTCTCTTTATCTGGATATCGAAGATGGAATCCTCATCAAGCTCTATTCCCTGTGTCTCAGAGAGGAAGTTGGAAAGCTCTATCTTTGCGTCCTTCTTAATCTCTAAAAGCTCATTTAATACCTTCTCATCATCTATGAACTTCTCAAGCTTCTTAAGCTCTGTAGCGTCTGTCTTATAGCCGTCACCGATAAGGCTTGTAATAAAATCCGCAAGCGGAGCATTGCAGTGTAAAAGCCATCTTCTGAAGGTGATACCGTTTGTCTTATTGTTGAACTTCTCAGGATAAATCTTGTAGAAGTTGTTAAGCTCAGAATCCTTCAAAATCTCTGTGTGGAGATATGCAACACCATTTACGCTGTAGCCGTAGTGGATATCCATGTGTGCCATGTGCACTCTGTCATCCTTATCTATAATGTACACACTCTCATCATCGAACTTAGCGCGCACTCTCTTGTCTAACTCCCTGATGATAGGCATGAGCTGTGGAACAGCCTTCTCAAGGTATGCGATAGGCCACTTCTCAAGAGCCTCGGCTAAGATTGTATGGTTAGTGTATGCGCAGGTGTTAGTAACCTCCTCTATCGCAGCGTCCATGGACATTCCCTCCGCTGTGAGAAGTCTTATAAGCTCAGGAATAACCATCGAAGGATGTGTATCGTTAATCTGGATTGCAACATACTCGTGGAGGTCTGTGAGCTTGCAGCCTCTCTCCTTTGCTTCCTTTAAGATAAGCTGTGCGGCATTGCTTACCATGAAGTACTGCTGATATACACGCAGAAGTCTTCCAGCCTCGTCCGAATCATCCGGGTAGAGGAAAAGTGTAAGATTCTTCTTAATCTCTTCCTTATCAAAATCAATTCCCTCTTTGACAATGCTCTCATCGATTGTCTCGATATCAAAAAGGTGAAGCTTATTTGTGCGGTTGTTATATCCGGTCACAAGAATGTCATACATTCTCGATGTAACCTCCATATCACCGAACTTAACCTTGTAGGAAACATCTGTCTTATTAAGCCAGCTCTTCTTGTCAATCCAAGGATTCTTTGTCTCATACTGTAAATTGTTCTTGAACTCCTGCTTGAAAAGTCCGAAGTGGTAGTTAAGTCCGACACCGTCTCCGTTAAGACCAAGGCTTGCGATGGAATCAAGGAAACATGCTGCAAGTCTTCCAAGTCCTCCGTTTCCAAGTGATGGCTCCGGCTCAATCTCCTCTATCTCTCCGAGGCTTCTTCCCGCCTCGTCAAGCTCCTTCTTCACTTCATCATATATTCCAAGGTTTATAAGGTTGTTGGATAAAAGCTTTCCGATGAGGAACTCTGCCGAAATATAGTAGAGCTTTCTCTTTCCCTCATTGCTCTCCTTAGCTGCGGCAAGCTCGTTGACACCTGTCAAAAGAGCCTCATAAATCTCTCTGTCGGTGCACTCTGCTATTGTCTTTCCATACTGCTTTAATACTGCTTCCTTAACCATAATTACCTGACCTTTCCGGGCTGCTGCCCCAAAAATTGTGTTGCTGATAAATCACTCACCTATTGTTGGCAAAAACGTCATTAAAAATCAGCTTTACTATATTGTCATGTCTAAAAATGTTCTGTCGCTTCCTGTCCTTTGGCTGATACCCTGATACCTAGTATTTATAATGTAACTCATAATGTATCTCAATCAGCTTATGTTTGCATTATAATCTTATTTACATATATAAATCTTGCATTATTATGGCATAAAGTGGTACAATTCTATCATTAGAACACATATAATAATTGTAAGACTCAGTTTTGCCGGTAGACTGTTGTGTAATTTCACTGATACGCAACGTATGGATGTCATACCATGCATCTCACAATTACTTGAATTATAGGGAGATTTTTATGAACGGCGGAAATTATGAGAATTTTCACGAAAATAAATCACATACAAGCGCAGGCTTTCCGTACAACACCTATCTTTGCACAATCCCTCTGGATTTTGAGAGTGTGGCACTGCACTGGCATGACGATGCGGAAATCATTTATATAAAGAAGGGACGCGGAATAGTGAGCGTCGACCTGCACGATATAATCGTGAATGCGGGTGATATCATATTCATTCTTCCGGGAAGGCTTCATTCGATAAGAAGCTATCCAAATGTGCGTATGGAGTATGAGAATATCATCTTCGACATGGAATTTCTCTCGTCAAGGCTTCCCGAGCGCATGTACAGCGAATATTTCACACCGCTGTCCAACGGTGAGCTTGACTTCCCCGACCTCATATCACCCGACACCTGCAAAAAATACGCCGATGCCGCGCACTTTCTCGATATGGCGGATGACTGCTGCCGCGACCGCATGCCTGCGTATGAGATTGCCGTGAAGGGCTATCTCTTCTGCTTTTTCTCCGTCCTTTTTTCCGACTGCAAGCCTGCCGCCGTGGCTAAGTCCAACGACAATATCGAAAAATTGAAGTCTGTTCTCCGCCATGTGGAGAAGCACTTCGCGGACACCATAACCATCGATGAGATGGCGGCTCTGTGCTGCTTCTCATCATCACATTTCATGCGTTTCTTCAAGCAGACCATGGGAATGCCGTTCACCGCATATCTCAACGATTACCGGCTGACCCTCGCCGCAAAGGAGCTTGTCGAAACCCACAAGGCAGTGCTCGATATTGCGGTGGAGTGCGGGTTTGAAAATCTGTCATATTTTAACAGGATGTTCAAGAAAAAATATGGGATGACGCCTAGGGAGTACAGGCAGAGGCAGCCTTAATTAAGCCACGAAAGTCCCGACACAAAGCCTCCGAATATGAACCATAATACATTTCCAAGACAACTCATTTTTTATCCTCCTTCTCAACAATATGAACATCATACCCCGAACTGAAATTTTGTACAATTCCTTGTGTCACATAGACATCACCATCATCCGTCATCATAATCAGGTCGAACGGCGCAATCGTCCTGCCCTCAAAGATTCCGCCGGCTCCATAGGTACTCCATAAGGATATGCTTTCATCAAGTCCCATAACAAAACATGCGGTAGACAAGCCATCCGCAAGTGTCCCATCCCCGCTCACAACCGTCACGGAAATAAGACCGCTCTCTGCCGGATACCCTGTAGCCGGGTCAATAATGTGGTGGTACCTCTTTCCGTCCTGCTCAAAATAACGCTCGTAGCCGCCTGAGGTCACAACCGCCTTATCGTGAACGCGGACTGCACCAAGATAATCGGGAACACCGCCGGATATTTTTTTCGCACTTTCTCCGGCACCTTCTCCACCTACGTCATCCCCACGGTAATAGTCGAAATTTTTCAGTGAATTTTCAATCGCTATATTCCAGTCGCTTCCGTCCGTTTTTCTGTGATAGCAGTACACATTTCCGCCAAGTGAAAAATATGCCGACCTTATATTGCATCTGTCAAAAATATCAACCAGTCTGTCCGACGCATATCCCTTCGCAAGACCGCCAAAATCTATGCCCTGACCATCTGAAAGTATCAGTCTATATTTTTCTGTGGTTGTATTATCTGATACCTGTATGTATGTAATCAGACCACTGTTGCACAATCTCAGCGTATTTTTCAATGACTCGTCATCCGGAACCGAATAATCGCCGGAGGTAAATCCCCACAGCTCCATGACAGGCAGAATGGTCATATCGTACGCCCCATGTGTCATGCGGTACAGTGTGAGCGCGTACTCCGCAAGCGCCGACACATCCGCGCTCAATATTCCACATCCGTTTTTATTTATAAGGCTGACTTCACTGTTACCATTTCCTATGGAGAGAAGCTCATCAAGCCGCATTATCTCAGCCTGCGCCGCGCTTGCCGCCGCCTCTGCGTCCTTCCCATAGCAGGTAATCTGCATAATCGTGTCCATGGCATAGAAGCTGACCGAAGCCTGCCTGTTGGCAGAACAACCATTGCACATCAAAACAAGGGGCAGGATAAATATAAATAATACTATTGATGACATTCTTTTATAAAAATTTCTTGTAATAAAATTATATTGGATATCCATACATACCGCAGGCATTGTCTCCGCCTTATCACCTTCCGCGCATAATTATCGCAATCTGCTCCCTTTTAAGCTCTTCGATAAGCTTATCTATGCTCCAGTCCATATTGTAGACTGTGACAATCGCCTTCATTGGCGTTGGTTCAATTCCACGCTTCTTATATTCTGCAAGAAATATATCCATCTCCAGATTGGATATATCCGAAAAAATGATACAGTCCGGCAAATGTCCTTCCTTGCTATGGCTGAGAAATGTCCCTCCCCTGCCGTGATTGTTCACATCCACTTTGTTTTGCCTGCCGATTGAACTACCACTATTTATGTCATTCTCCGGCTCTTTGCCCTTAGATTGCTTCACCCCTGTAAGTTCACCGACTGTTGTCTCCACGTCATTTTCATCAAATAATTTCACCTGATGGTTGAGGCTGTGACATAGGCTTAATATCTGCTGTTTTTTTGTATTGTCATTTATATGAAGTAATATCATTGAAATGTCCTTTCATTGCCAAAACATATTTTTAACTCGTTCATTTACTTCCAACCTGTCCTAACTTTAAAAGGGTACTTGCATTACCAAGTACCCTAGTGTATAATCACTATAGGAAGTTAATCGGAAGCGAATTCCGATTTGCCCTCTGTAATATTACATCATTAGAAAAGAAGTAGCATCACTTTGGTCGGGGGATGCTACTTCTTTTTGTTATAGTGATTGTCTATGTATGACAAGGCTGAAATTATCACTAATAATAAAGTCAGAACTTCCATTGTATTCATAGGGCTTCACCCCCTTCTTAAGTACTGAGAGGGCATATAACAGAATGAATTCGCATCCGCTTTCTATAGTTGTATTATACTTTTTTATTTTACCATAATAATTTCATATTTTCAAGAACAAATGTTCTGATATTTACCCAAGAATAAGTGCCGCCGCACCGTATATTCCGCCGTCATTTCCCAGCTCCGCCATGATGAACTTCACATTTCCGCAAGGTCTGAACACAACCTTCTTAAACTTCTCCTCAATGAAATCAAGAAGGAAGGCTCCCGCCTTGCTCACACCACCGCCGATTACAACAGCTTCCATGTTGACTGTGCATGCTACGTTGGCGATTGCTCGCGCAAGTGCATCACCCATAATGTCCATAACGGAGAGTGCAAGCTTATCACCTGTCTTTGCAAGGTCAATTACATCCTTGGCTGTGATATCAGTCATATCGCGAAGAGGTGTAGGAGTGTCCGTATTCTTCATAGCCTTCTTTGCCTCACGCACAATTCCTGTCGCGCTCGCCACAAGCTCAAGACAATCATTCTTGCCACAGTTGCAGACCTCAGTATTTCCCGGTGCCACCGGCATGTGTCCAATCTCACCGGCGCCGCCTGCTGCCCCTGCAACAATCTTTCCGTCAAGGATAACACCGCCGCCGACACCTGTGCCAAGTGTAACCATAAGCATGTCGGAGTAACCTCTTCCGCCACCCTTGAAATATTCGCCAAGCGCAGCGACGTTAGCGTCATTTCCTGCCTTACATGGAACACCATGGAAGCTGTCTGAAAATGCTCTTTCAATGTTAAACACACCCCAGCCAAGATTTACACAGCCATTAACCGTTCCGTCCTTCATAACAGGACCCGGAACGCCAACTCCTACGCCCTTGACATCATCTACCTTATATCCCGCATCGGCAAGATGCTTGTCCATGGATGTGCAGATATCAAACACTATATTAGCACCCGCATTCTCCTTCCTTGTAGGAATCTCCCACTTTTCAAGAAGCTCTCCCGCCTCGCTAAACATGCCAAGCTTTACTGTAGTACCGCCAATATCAACTCCAAAACAAATCATACCTAATCCTCCTGTATTTTTAACACCATTATACTCTTTTATAACTCAAACTGAAAGATGTTATTTGATAAAAAAATAACATTTATGAATTCTTCATACCGACTCCAATAAATTTCAATTATCTACATCCTCAAAGTCCTGAAGCTATACAATCCATGTTTCTATATTCTTACATTCCGCAAAATTTTCGAATGCTTCCTGAGCACTATGCAGTAATGCCTGAAGGTCAATATCATTTTCAAAACAGTAGATAACAACCAGAATATCTTTTGTATTTGCAGTTACCATTGCCCTTGTTGAATCGGACATGCTACAACCAAAAATCCCATCATCATCTGCAAGCACAAGCATATTCTCTAAGTCCAGGAAGTCTTTCCCAATGCCGGTGTATCCTTCACCCTTTTCGGCTTTTCTCAACGTGATTGTACCGTGAATATTATTCAAATCATACGAACCTACCGACAATCCGCTTTCAACAGAAATCAGATTATTCACATCAACAACCGAATTGACATGATACAATTCGTCACCGCGGCGAATCCTGCGCATTAATGCCTCCGATGAAACCCTGTATCTCCCCGGGTTTCTGCCAAAAGCCTTATAAGCTGCTCTGCTCCCTCTGATTCCGGGAATTTCATTCCACTCCTTCCCCTCAATTGAGCTTCGTACCTTTGGGAGAACATCATTATTCATATAGTCCCAAAATACATTATCCGATTCTTTCACATCTGCCTTAAAATGAAGCAGACCCAATCTAATATCCGAATATACAGAGAGAATCTGCTTGTCAATTTCTATTTTCATCATAGTACCTTCCTTCCTGGTTTCTAATCTATCCGGTTTAAAACCGGAATTGACTGAACTCTATTATTTTACAAATACTGCCAGTCTTTTCACACACAGCACTCCAACGATGTGTCCCATGCAGCTTTACATTTCGGCAAAAAAATCCATGAGTTCATTATAGAAATCCCATTTTTTCTTAATGACAATTGTTTTGGTTTTTTCTCTCTTTTTAAAATCTTTGGTCAAGTTACTAAACTCATGATAATTAATTGTCACTTTGCCATCTCCATTTTTATTTTCTGAAATATTTGCAACAGATAAAATCTTCCAAATATCCTTATGTCCCGGTAGTTTTTCAATGTCATACTCATTCTTGATTCTGCTACTGTAAAATGCCCAATCAGATTCACCCTTCCGTGATAACATTTCACTTAATATAGGATGCCCTTTCCTTGAAAGGAATGCGGAAGATGCTTCTTCCTGATTTAGATACCTAAACCGATATAAATTTCCTTCGTATGAATCATAAATATACTTCCACTCGTTCCATTCTCCCGGATTAAAAATAACGGTAGTATTTCTTTTTTCCTCTAGTGCTTTTCTTGCTTTATATTCTTCCAGTTTTTTCTTCATTTCAGGGCTTGTCTGTCGTGAATATAAAGGACTGACTGACATTTTTTCTTCAGCATCACTAAAAGCGGCGGCATAGTTGGGGTGCATTTTAGCGCAACGTTGCACAATATTGTCCTCACCATCTATAATAACTCCTCTGTAATATTCACATTGATAATCCTCATGCCAAACTTTTTCAGCCTCAGGTCTGAAAACTCGATTTTTTCCATCCATTTCCAGTTCTCCTTTAAATCCCGAGTTGTTAAACTCTTTCTTATTTCCCATCTTCTTGCCTTACGGACAAGAAGCATTCCCCTCTTTCAGCTCGGTCAACTTAGGATTTACAAATCGTTTGCAGCATTTCTATGTACTTATCGGTTTCTTTGATTGAGTAGGTCAAATGACCATAGCCATTCACGATTATATAATCTGCCATAGGGTACGCTCTTTTCACACCGTTATAGCATAGCTTATATGCCTTTTCATCGCTTCCATATAAGAAGTGCATGTTTTTCTGTACAGCCGCGTCAAAAGGTGGAAAATCAAAGGTATAACAGCATTCCGTTTCATTTTTAATCGTCTCCTTTGTCAAGAGCGGTGCAGCCTGCGCAAATGCTTTAAGCATCGGCTGAAGCCCTTCTGTGTCGCCGCCAAAAAACTTCTTAAGTGAGCTGTCGTTCATACCACCGTCAATGTCTTTTTTCTTTATCATGTCAATCATGCTCTTGAATTTTAGATACATGATTTTCCTAATGAGCGGAGGCAGCTTAGTACACGGCGCACCATCTAAAAAGCAATGGTCAACCGTGATACTCGTTGCCTGTAACTGCCGGAGCAGCTCAATCGTTATCTCTGCTCCCATGGACTGACCATACAGCATTTTGATATGTGTAATATTACATCCCTGAAGATAATCTGCGATTTCCTTCGCCTCATTCTGTCTTGTGGTAAATGTACTGTCAGCGCAATGCCCATTATACTCCGGCAAAATAATGTAGTAATCATTTTTCAGGCTTTCGTACAGATATGCCAGACTTGCGCTTTGGCAGAAAGAACCGGTGAGCATAACAATAACAGGCTTTCCGTCATCGCCTACTGTTCGAATACACATAATACTTCCTCCATTATCCTAGCTTTCACAACCGCAACACTTCAGGATGCGATTTTATTCCAGTTCTCTACAACAATCCTTGCATTGTTTTCGATACTGTGGGTACCGTCTAGTTCAATTTTCACACAAGGCATGTTTTTCATCCATTCTCTCTGCTCATTCAAATTCGGAGAACCATCATTTTCATATCTCCGATTTCCTTCCATAAATTTCATGTGGCTTTCATGCATATCCCCACCTTCAAGCACTCTTTCGCCAAATCGCTCTATTGCCCTATTATGAACACGTTGTACACGAATATCCGGCTCAACATAAAGAAAGACCATCATCTCAAACTTATCATCAAATGCGTAGTGAAAAGAACTCATTGAACCAGCCATCACAAAATGTTCATAGGGTGCAATATCATTGCTCAATCTACTTATCTTTTCTTCCCTTGTATACATTTGTGTATATGGTTCAACCGTATCCTGTTTCCATATGTAATCGTCCACATCAAAATATGGATATCCCAATTTTTCAGCAACCGCTTTTCCCAGCGTTGTCTTTCCGCTTCCGGACGGACCAATAATCATTATTCCTGTTGACATGTTTCTTTCCTTTTTTAATAATAGTATAAAAATATCATTCTCGCTTCTCTGGACTTCTTTTGACAGCTCCACCCGAAGTTCTTTTCTGGACAATATTGTCTATTTTCAAGCAAAAGCTTACTTAACTTAAATTAATGGCAAGCTCGCTCAACTCCCCTATAAACTTGAAGTTATTCATTTAATTCAGCCTCAATTTCTTCAATGGTAGGCATACTACCTCTGAACTCTTCTGGTATAAGTTTTGATAATTCATAACTAGAAATACCAAGTGGCTGGCTAGTAGATTCTAATGCATACTGAGCTTCTACTTTATCCATATCTTTACAAATCAAA
The DNA here is from genome assembly GCA_050874845.1 of Eubacteriales bacterium. Lineage (GTDB taxonomy): Bacteria > Bacillota > Clostridia > Lachnospirales > Lachnospiraceae > CAG-882. The sequence continues at coordinate 22,023 of JBNMLM010000026.1, forward strand.
AGTCCCAAAGTAGGATTATCAGCTTCTGTTTTCATCTGATGATTAACAGCCACAACATAAGTTCCCAATTGACCTGCATAAGAAGAATCAAATTTTCCTGTCTTTATTTCTACAACAACATAGCAATGCCTTTGCGTATTGTAAAATAACATGTCTA
>JBNMLM010000027.1:0-22096 GCA_050874845.1 Eubacteriales bacterium
ATTGCTAAAGATGATACATTATGTTAAACTAATTTCAGATATCAGCTATAATGTATTTTAGAAGGGAGCTGTTTTGGAATGAAGGTTGTTATCGGCAAACAGGATTTTGCCTCTCTCAGAGAGCACGATTACTTTTATATTGATAAAACAGGTCTCATTGAGGAGTGGTGGGAAGCCGGCGATGATGTGACACTCATAACACGCCCACGCCGTTTTGGTAAAACTCTTAATATGAGCATGCTTAACTGCTTCTTTTCAAACAGATATTCAGGACGTGGGGATTTGTTTGACGGACTTAGTATCTGGAATAACGAGAAATACAGACAGCTACAGGGCACATATCCTGTTATCTTCTTAAGCTTTGCAGGTGTGAAGGCGGACAATCTACAGGATTCCAAAACTCAGATTAAGACACAGATAGCTGAATTGTACGAACAGAACCGTTTTTTATTGGAAAGCAATCTGTTCAGCGACAATGAGAAAAAGATATTCAATGACGTGAACATGTATATGGACGACGCACTCAGCTACTCCTCACTCAATACATTGTGCAGGTATCTGGAACGATACTATAAAAAGAAAGTCATTATGCTGCTGGATGAATACGATACTCCAATGCAGGAAGCCTACGTCAATGGATACTGGAATGAATTTACTTCATTTATGCGCAATATTTTTAACAACACCTTCAAGACTAACCCTTACCTTGAACGAGCAGTGATGACAGGTATCACAAGAGTATCAAAGCAATCAATATTTTCCGACCTGAACAACTTAAGCGTGATAACAACGACCTCAGAAAAATACAGCACATATTTCGGTTTCACGGAACAGGAAGTGTTTGAAGCTCTTGATTTATTTGATTTATCGGAAAGAAAAGCAGACGTGAAATGGTGGTATGACGGTTTTACATTCGGTTCACACACGGATATTTACAATCCTTGGTCAATAATTAACTTCCTTTCCGAAAAGGAACTTAAGCCTTACTGGGCTTCGACAAGCGCCAATTCACTTGTCAACAAGCTCATACGCACTGCTTCTCCCGATGTAAAGAAGATGATGGAAGAGCTTTTAAACGGCGGCGAAATAGTGGTAAGTTTTGATGAACAGATTATATTCAGCCAGCTTGACACCGATGAGAACGCGATATGGAGCTTACTCATGGCAAGTGGATATTTGAAAGTGAACTCAGTCGAACACAGAGGTCTGCTCCGCAAACCATGGTACCATCTTTCGATAACTAATTTAGAGACACTCAGCATGTTCTCCGATATGTTTTCGTCATGGTTTTCAAGTGGTGAGGCACATTATAATCAATTTGTTGAGGCATTGTTAAAAGGTAATCTCAAGGAAATGAATATATACATGAATGATGTGGCACTGTCTACCTTCAGCAGCTTTGACACAGGAACCCATCCATCGGGAAGAAGTCAGCCGGAGCGTTTTTTTCATGGCTTTGTGCTTGGACTTATATCCGACCTTCGCGACATATACGAAATTAAATCCAACCGTGAAAGCGGCTATGGAAGATACGATATCATGCTGATTCCAGCCGATATCCATGACAAGACGCATTATGGCATCGTGCTTGAATTTAAGGTGCATGACGCCGATGGAGAAGCTACACTTGCAGATACGGCACAGGCGGCGCTCCGTCAGATTGCGGACAAAAACTATGACGCCGAACTGATAAACCGCGGAATACCAAAATCCCGCATACAACATTACGGCTTTGCATTTGAAGGAAAAAAGGTGCTTATATCTAAGTAGAAAAAATGTTGTAAAAATAGTATCACGTAAAATAATGAATAAGGCTATGTGAAAAATATCCATCCTAGATTATTCACGGCATTGCCGTGAATAATCTAGGTTTAATTATATAAAGAATAATATACAAACAATTAACATAAAAGGGTGACAGGCATGGAATATAATAATATGGATACAAATCTTGAAGATAAAATGTATGGTGTATCACAGATAGAAAATGGGTTACAATATTTTCATGAGAATACAGATAGTTTAGGAAGAGCTATTTACTATATAAGTGATTTACATATAGAATTTAAAAATAAAAAGGGATTTAGAGAGTATAGTGACTGCAAATATGCAGAGCATGTTGTAAATGGAATGAACGGTGGAAGTGAGTATGGAGATGATGTGCTTCTAATTGTTGGAGATATTTCCTGTCACTCCTCACAAGTTGATTTTTTTTTCAAACAACTCAGGATGAGAAGAGATGGAATAATTGTTTTTGTGCTTGGAAATCATGAATTATGGGATTGGGATGAAAAACAAAATAGAAATTTGGCATATATTGTAGAAAAATACAAAAAAATATGTAAAAAACATGACATTATATTACTTCAGAATGAGTTAGCTATATTTAGTGATGAACGTACACAGAATGGAGAAATTATAAAGTTTTCAAACAAAAAAGTTATTTCTGAAGATGAACTACAGAAAATGAGTTTAGAAGAAATACAAGAATATTCTAAAGAGGCAAAACTGATAATATATGGAGGAGTAGGGTTCTCCGGAGTATGCAAAGTAAAAGATAAAAATGGTAATATTTTTAATGCAGATATGGGGTTATATCGGGATATTGTTCCCACAATATATGAAGAGGTGTTACAATCAAAAAAATGTGAAAAAGGATACTTTAAAGTATTGGAAGCATTAGGTGATACACAAGTTGTGATTATGACTCATTCTCCATTTAGTTATTGGTGCAATTCTAAATATAATTCTAACTTTATTTATGTAAGTGGTCACACACATCACAACTATTTTGAAAGGACAAAAGAATGTACAATTTTTGCTGATAACCAAATAGGTTACTATAGTGATTCTTATGAACTTCGATATTTTTGTGTTGATGGAACATATGATACTTTTAAAGAATATAAAGACGGAATTTATAAAATCAGTTATAAGCAATATATAGAATTTAATGTAGGAAAAAATATTCAGTTAAAAAAGAAGAATGATGGAAATCAAATATATATGTTAAAAAAATCAGGATACTATATGTTTGTTTTTTATAACTCGAGAAATCAGTTATTATTGTTGAACGGAGGAAGTTCAGTAAGACTTAGTTATGACATAGATTATTATTATGACAACCTTCAATTTTATGGAGATTGCTTAAATGGCATTATAAAAAATTATATGGAATTTCTAAACAGAGTTTCAAGGAGAATTAAAGAAATAGGGGGTAATGGAAGGATACATGGTTGCATTGTAGACATAGATTATTATAGCCATGTATATGTAAATCCATTAGATGGTAGAATAGTGCCATATTATGGTTTATCTATGGATAAAAAATATGTTTATGAAAGTTTTGAAAAATTGTTGGAGGAAAAATGTCCAAAATTATTAGCTGGTTTTCGGAAGTTTAATGATGAAAAAAATTTGACCAATATTAAGGTTATTGATAGCCAAACTGTAGAAAAGGTGTTTGTAGGTGATAGAAGCATGTATAGTGCATCAAATGTCGTTTATAATATTCAATATTTGTTTTATTCAAATGTTATAAGAAACTGGAATGATAAAATTTTAAAAATAAAAAATATGAATACGAGGGAAGCTATTGAAGAAATAAATAAAAGTGCTATTTTTTATAGAGAAAACCAATAAAAATTCTAGTATATCTTAGGGGAACAAAACATGTTTATAAATATCTATATACAAGAAGCTATACTTGTGAATAGCATGACTTTGGGAGAAGCTTAGGTGTTATTAGAACTCTATTAAATGTACAGTCATGGCGGACATTAATGTTAGATTTTATCAGAGTTCTTAGAATATCTTGCTTCGTACAATGGAATTGCTATTCACAATTATAGCTTATTTATATTGCATTATAAATTTTTATATATTATCAAACTAACTCCTATGATAATTATTAAGAAGCTCCTTCTTAACATCATACAACTTGTCTGAAAGGTCAACATGTATCTCCTGCGGATTCTCAAAACGTCTCGACTCATCCCAGAGAGTGTTAAGCTCCTTCTTGCAGTATGCCTGAATGTCCATGACTGCCGGTGTCTCATATACACATTCACCCTTTAGGAATACAGGAACCATAATCTCGCGGACTGTGTAGGTGCCGCCCTTTAACAGAGTTTTCTTCCATGTGTGTATAGGGTCAAAAATCATCAGGTCTTTATTTTCGTCGAAATGCTCATCGGCAAACGCGATGAGGTCCGCCTTAATCTTGCCGTTCTCCTTGTCATAGAGACGGAATACGGTCTTGTTGCCCGGATTGGTAATCTTCTCTGAGTTTTCGGAGAGCTTAATCTTAGGTATAAATTCGCCGGTCTTTTCATCCTGTACTGCGGCAAGCTTGTATACACCGCCGAATGCAGGGCAGTCCTTGGCTGTGATGAGGTTGGTGCCGACACCCCATGAGGTGATGGTGGCGCCCTGATTCTTGAGTGAGGAAATCAAGTACTCATCAAGGTCGCTTGACGCTGAGATAACTGCGTCTGTAAATCCCGCGTCATCAAGCATCTTGCGCGCCTTCTTTGAGAGATATGCAAGGTCGCCGGAGTCAAGTCTTATTCCGTAGAAGTTAGACTTTATACCAGCCTCCTTCATCTCCTTGAATACGCGGATTGCGTTAGGCACACCGGAACCTAAGGTGTCGTAGGTGTCTACAAGAAGTATGCAGGCATCCGGGTAGAGCTCTGCGTATTTCTTGAACGCGGTGTATTCGTCTGGGAAGCTCATTATCCAGCTATGTGCATGAGTGCCCTTTACAGGGACGTCGAACATCTGGCCTGTGAGAACGCAGCTTGTGCCGATACAGCCGCCAATCATGGCTGCGCGCGCACCGTAAAGACCTGCGTCCGGACCCTGTGCACGGCGAAGACCGAATTCCATGATACCGTCACCGCCGGCGGCATATACAACTCTCGAAGCCTTTGTTGCGATAAGGCTCTGGTGGTTTACAATGTTGAGGAGTGCAGTCTCGACAAGCTGTGCCTCCATGATAGGTGCGACAACCTTCACAAGCGGCTCACGCGGAAATACAACTGTTCCCTCAGGAATCGCGTAGATATCGCCGGAAAAATGGAAGTTGAGGAGGTACTCTAAGAAATCTTCATCGAAAAACTTAGTGCTTCTAAGGTAGTCGACATCAGCCTGTGAAAAATGTAAATCCTTGATATATTCTATAGCCTGCTCAAGTCCGGCAGCGATGGAGTAGCTGCTGTCAAAAGGGTTTTTGCGGAAAAATGCATCAAATACAACTGTCGGGTTAGTGTGGTTCTTAAAATAACCCTGCATCATGGTAAGCTCATATAAATCGGTGAGCAGAGTTAAATTTCTTGAATCGCTCATATTGAACCTTCTTTCTGCGATATTATCGCGGGGGTAATGAAATGTGTAATGTAGCTTATTTTATAATAATGTTAAAATATTAACAAAAACATTGGCATTATCAAGTGATAGCGATAGACAAAATAGCCTGTAAGAGGCATTCGCATGGCTCATTTGCTGTGTTTTTGGCTAATTAAGTCATGTTAATATATTAACATGACAATTATTATACACGAGTCTGTGAAGAATGCAAGGACAAATACTTGCTGTTGTTTTATTGTGGGTATTTTATGTTGGAATTGCTTTTATATACCCATAGCTACTTATTGAGAGACATTTATTACTGGCGTGGAGGGTATATTTTGCATATTTGTGTGTTCTATGCCCGGACAGTGAGGGTTTTGTGGGTATAAACTGTATATTATGGTTGTATATGCCCATGCAAGTATATTTTAAGTCCATATTATTGGATTTTTGTATTGTTTGCAGGGTATATAAATGAAAATAAGTTATATATACCCATAGTTGCGCATTATGTCACATTTTAGTATCGGTATGCATATATTATGTAAGTGCATTAGCCGGAACATAATAGGATATATTTTGCGAATAGTATTGTTTAATTATGTTTTTTGAAATATAATCATAACATACGGTAAAATGCTTGTTAGATGTGTATGCGAGATTATGGCTGCATGGGCTGTGGTTGGTGCGGTGGAAAACAGGAGGATGTTGATGTACAGATACATAACAAAAAATAAAGGGACGTACATTTTCTACGTGATTTTTCTGGTTTTATCTGCCGTGTTCAGCGTTATGTTTTCATTTGTGCTGGGTGGAATCATGGATTCGGCGGTTCAGGGAAATGTCTCAAGGCTGTTCAAATATACAGTCGGAGGGATAGTATTTCTTGTGATAACGGTCGGGTCTGAATATCTGTATGGAATCGCGAAAAACAGGCTTGTGAAGCTGGCAAGGATGGGCGTGAAGGAGGATATGCTGGCATGTCTTATGAAGCGCGACACCTTGACATTTGAAGGTGAAAAGACGTCGGTGTATGTCAGCAACTTTTTGCAGAATCTGGATATGCTTGAGTCACTCTATTTCAACAATGTTCTGGACACACCAATGGTGATATGCTCTTTTCTCATTGCCATTGTGGCTTGCCTGTATATAGAGCCAATCATGCTGCTGTTAATCATCGTGTTTTCTCTTTTCACAACGCTGGTTGTGAAGCTGATGATGAGCAGGCTGCAAAAGAGCACAAAGGAATTTTCCGAGGCACTTGCGGGCTATACAGGTGAGATTGAGGACATCCTTGGCGGACACCGCGTTGTAAAGCTGTACGCAATAGGGGAAAAGCTGCGCGAACGTCATCATGCCGGGAATGTACTGGTTGAAGGGAAAAAGGAAAAGAATCTCAATGACAGGGTAAGCTTTGGCTGTTCTAATGAGCTGGTAGGGTTGATTACAACGATAGCCATAATGTCGATAGCCTCATATTTTGCGATAAAGGGCGATTTCAGCATTGGTTTCGTTCTGGCGTTTGGACAGTTATCTGGAAAAATTATATCTCCGATAATGAGTGCCTCCGACATGTGGATGGGCTTCAAGTCATCAAAGCAGATAAGAAAGAAATACGAGGAGCTGCTTTTTGACAAGTCATCTGAGACATCCGATGCCGATGTACAGTATGGTGACATTGCATTGGAAAACATGTCCTTGAGACTTGGCGGCAAAACTATAATTGATAATTTTTCATATACCTTTAAGAAAAATCATAAGTATCTGGTCATGGGCGAGAACGGCTGCGGAAAGAGCACACTTCTGTCCGTCATAGCGGGGCTTTATAAGAGCTATGAGGGCAAGGTTATTTATGCCGGCACCGAGATTAAGAATGTGGCTGAGACAAGTCTTTCTAAGGTGGTCACGCTTGTGGGGCAGGAGCCGTATCTTTTCAACGATACCTTGAGAAACAATATTTCACTTTACGGCGATTATTCAGATGATGAGATTCTTGCGGTTATGAGAAAATGCAAGCTGGAAAAAATGATGGAGGCACTCCCGGAAGGGCTTGACACGATGGTAAGTGGGAACGGTGTGAATTTTTCCGGCGGAGAGAAGCAGAAGATAAATCTTGCAAGAGCGCTGTTGCATGACAGGAAGATATTTCTGCTGGATGAGATTTCGTCAAATCTGGATTCGGAGAGTACGGAGCAGATTGAGAACATTATACTTGATATTAAGGACAAGCTTGTTATATCGGTGGCGCATAAGCTGTCGGATGAGATGATTGGCAGGTATGATGAGGTGGTGACATTAAAAAAAGTAATATAGCAACAATAAAAAGTATCAGGAGAGAAATGACATGCTAAGATTGATTATCACAGCTTTATTTTTGGTAGTATTTTTTATCTTCAGTATTCCGATGTTCGGCATACTGTGGATTATCGGCAAATTCAACAAGCCGAAGAAGGATATCATTGCGCTGAGAATCGTGCAGTGGGCGTTTAAAGTAATAAGATTCCTGTGCGGGGTCAAGACAACGGTTATCGGATATGAGAATATTCCGAAGGATGAGCCGGTGTTATTCGTGGGAAACCACAACAGCAATTTTGACACAATTATCGTGTATTCAATGCTTCCGGGACTTACGGGCTTCGTTGCCAAGAAGGAGATGGAGAAGATACCGCTTCTTCACCACTGGATGAAGCTTCTGTACTGCCTCTTCCTTGACAGAAAGAATATCAAGGAGGGACTTAAGACCGTGCTTCAGGGTATCGAATACATCAAAAACGGCATTTCGATAACCATATTCCCTGAGGGAACCAGAAGCAAGACCGGGGAGATGGCACCTTTCAAGGAGGGAAGCCTTAAGTTCGCGGAAAAGACCGGCTGTAAGATAATTCCGGTTGTGCAGAACAACACCAGACAGATTATGGAGGCACATTCTCCGTTTATCAGAAAGACACACACGGTTCTTGAGTTCGGTGAGCCTATAGACGTCAAATCGCTTGACAAGGAGCAGAAAAAGTTCCTTGGCGCGTATACGCAGGAGATTATACAGAAGATTTATGATAAGAATAAGGCGTTAGTGTAATTATGAGCGAAAAGATTAGAGAAATGTTCCCTCTCTGTGATGATGAGGGCAATTTTACAGGCGAGCTTAAGGAAAGAAGTGAGGTACACCGCGATGGCGATTTGCATGGTGGTTCGCATATATGGATAATGGAAAGGCATGAGGGACGCATACGTGTGCTCCTGCAGAAGAGAAGCGATGACAAGGATTCGTTTCCGGGCTGTTATGACTGCTCATGTGCAGGGCATGTCGATGCGGGCGAGAGCTTTATAAGCACAGCGGTGAGGGAGCTTTCGGAGGAGCTGTCCGTTAAGGCGGATGAGGATGAGCTTGAGTTTCTTTTCAAGCAGCGCGTAGGTGGCGAGTATATCTTTTATGGGGAGCGGTTTGCTAACAATGAGGTCAACTTCGTGTATCTTCTGAAAAAGCATGTCGATATCGAGACGCTGACTTTTCAGAAGGAGGAGATACAAGGGCTGTGCTGGAAGGACGCAGAGGAAGTCCTTGAGATTCTTAAGCGGCAGGATGCGCGGGAGGCAGCAGGTGAGAAGGATGTATACGCACCGGAAAGCTACTGTATATGGACGCATGAATTTGAGAGAGTGCTTGAAATGGTTAAGAAACGGCTTTAATGAAAGAAAAGGTTCCACGCTGTATATGAGGTTTAACTTGTGTATATAGCGTGGAACCTTTTTATGTGTTTTGTTAAGTTTGGTTTGATACGTTTTAATAAATATTTGCTGCCTTTGTTTAAGTGCTCATCTTTGAGTACATTTTCTTTGCAACAAGGATGAGAACGATTGCGGCGAGTGCAAGGCAGGCGGAGCCGATGAAGCCGTAGGTGTATACGCCTGTTGAGTCGTAGAAGCTTGCACTAATCTTTGGACCGATGAAAGCACCGATACCATAGCCTATGAATATAAGTCCATAGTTGCTGTTGTAGTACTTAGAACCGAATATCATACGAACCATAGGTGCGAATACAACCAAGAGTCCGCCGAATGAGAAACCGACAAGTGCTACACAGAGTATGAAGTACGGAAGTGACTTTGCCTGTGTGAGCATGAGCATTGAAGCACCGTTGATTACCATGAGGAGCAGGAGGCTGTTCCAGCCCTTGAGCTTGTCATAGATAAAGCCGAAGCCTATACGTCCGCACATGTTGGCGAGGGTCATAATCGAAACACACAGTGCGGCGGTCATCGCGCTCTGTCCAATCTGGCGCTGTGCGATAGGGCTTGTGAATGAAACCATCATGGTTCCGGCAGCGTTTGCAAATATGAACATTACAAGCAGTACCCAGAAAATAGGTGTTTTGCACATCTGTCCGATATTGTAATCCTTGACTGAGATAAGCTTTGCCTGCTCTGTGGAAGGTGTCCATCCTTCCGGCTTCCAGCCTTCAGGACAAGGAACAATCATCCATGCAACGGCACCTACACCGATAAGGAATACGATTCCGAGTATACGGCAGGTCATCTGAGGACCGTATGCTGCGATAAGCTTCTGTGCAATAGGGCTCATAATGAATGGACCGCAGGAAGCACCAGCCTGCACAAGTCCCGATATGGAGCCTGAGCGGTCTGGGAACCATTTGAGGGCTGTAGGCAGACATGCAGGGTAGATCATACCACCGCCGGCACCTGCGAGCAGACCGTAGAAAATGTAGAGCTGTGGAATACTGCTTGCAAAACCGGTTAAGAACCAGCCGCCTGCGAACAGGGCAAGTCCAAGATATATTGTTATTCTAGGGCTGAGCTTCTGGGCGAGAGAGCCGCCTATGAAGCCGACAGCACAGTATGTAAACATATAGATTGTGTAGGCGAGGGCGAAATCACTGTCGCTCCAGCCGAATTTAGTTGTGAGTGGTATACAAAAAAGGCTGAAATATGCTGTTGCGGATGTAAAAAGACTCTGAATCCATACACCGGCAAACACACGCCATCTTGTTGCTTTCGTAATTTTCATAGTATCCTCCATTCTTACCTGTCACTACCTGTTGAGTGTTCCGAGGTCGAGTGCTACGTCACGTCCGTTGAACTTACCGGCTGCGCGGCTTGTGCCGAGCCAGTATACCATGTCTGATATATCCTCAACATCGAGGAAAGGAACTGCGGCGTACATTTCCTTGTAATCCTTGAAATGATTTCCTGTAAGGTCATTGATGAACTCAACGTACTGAGGTGTCTCACACATAGGTGTCTTAACCTTGGTTGGGCAGAGTGCATTTACAACGATACCCTTAGAGCCGACCTCCTTGGCAAGTGTCTTGGTAAGTCCGAGAACTCCCCATTTAGCCATACAGTATGTGGCAAGCTTAGGTGTTCCGTACAGACCGCTTGTGGAGGAGATATTGATGATTCGTCCAAAGCCCTGCTTGAGCATGTACTGTGTTGCATATTTGTCTGTTCTCCATGTACCCTCAAGGTCGATGCTGAGTACCTTCTCAACCTGCTCATCGGTAAGCTCCCATGTGTATCCGAAGTTGATAACTCCGGCGTTGGCGATAACTACATCGAGACGTCCGAACTTCTCCCACGCTGTCGCAAAGAGCTTCTCCATATCAGGAGTGCTTGTGATGTTTGCCTTCATCGCAAGAACCTCAGCTCCCATGCCTGTAAGCGTGTTGATTGTGTCCTTGAAACGCTCATCCTCCGGGTCAAGCATATCTGCCAGCACTACATTGAAACCATTCTCAGCATACTTGACTGCGTGTGCACGTCCCTGTCCCATTGCACCACCTGTGATCAATACTACTTTCTTTGCTTCGTTCTCCATAATTTTAAAACCTTCCCTTCTTAAAATTATTAAAATTAGTTTTTGCCGGCAATTGCGATACCACTGTACATTTGAGATATGCAATTACACTTGTTAAAGATTAATGTTAATGCTGGTTCGTACTCATGGTACCCATAGAGCATTGAGAACATCATAGAGTGTAAATAGAGTATCAGCTTATCGCACATCACACATTTGATAAATCTTTAACAATCTAAGGACATTATAAACCTTAAAATAATTTGAAGGTCAATAGAAAAAAATATTTTTGTAAAGAAAATATTTGCAATCTGCTTTTATTGTTTACGCAATAGTGGCAGGGAATTTAATTGACAGCGTTAAATGGGAATCCACACGATATGCCAGTTATGATATTCATTGTCAGACCGCGTCATGCATACCACCTGGGTTATAATATCACCTGTAAGCTCAAGCCCGTTTTTCTTCATATATTCAAAGGCAGGAGTGAGACATTCAGGGGACAGATAGTGCCCTGACCTTGACGGAATGCAGGTGTGCAGGCACATGCGCGATGGATGGTATTGTACATATTCGCCTGCTGATATGCCCAGAAAGGCGGCGTATTCCTCATTTAGACCCATTCCGAACTCAAAGCCGGGGTCATTATTTTTGACATTTTCATAGGGGAAACGCGCACACGAATAGATAAAAGGCGTGAGCTGCGTCCACTTCTCAATAAGCTCCAGAGCCTCAGGGGATTTATTCAGGGTGTAATCGTTCTGCGTGTTCATGCGGAAAATTCCGGGGCTTTTCTCAATGCGGAACTGTCCTATACTCTCAGCGGCATCGCGAAGCATTGCCTGATTCTGGCGTATACAATTGAGACGGTTCATCTGCAGCAGAATCTCATGTTCAATGGCACCCTCCTTATCCTTAAGACCATCCGCAATATCACTAAGCTCCTGATTCTGGAACAGCTTTACAATTTCCTTTAGCGTATATCCATAGCTTTGGTAATGCTTTGCCTGCAGAAGCATGTGCAGATCCCACGCGTTGTAGTATCTGTAGCCTGTTTCCGGGTCGCGTTTGGGCTTAATCACGTTTTTGGATTCATAATAGCGCAGCGTCTCGGAGGAGATTCCAAGCAGCTTTGCGATGGTTCCGATATTGTAATCCTTATACATCAAATTAAACACCTCCATACTCTAAAGGTACTTTAAAGTATGGAGGTGGTCAAGTATAATGTTGAAATTTTATGGGGTATATGGCTGCCGAAATTTATGACATTGTCTACCTGAAAAAATGAGTAAAATGTCATGGAAATTGACAGTATATTATGGTAATATGAAATCACGATTAAAGTAATGTATTGGGAATGAAGCACATAACAAATATGCAAAGAAGAGGAGGAATTTCACATGGCAAAAACACTTAAAAAGGTTATGGCTGTGCTGCTTGCAGGTCTTTTAACCGCTACTGCCACTGTGAATGTGTCCGCGGCGGCAGATTCAGAGGATGGACACACCCTATTTGGCGGGTACAGACAGCGCTCAAGCTGTGAGGTGCAGTTTGACAAGAGCATAACCTCAATAGTAGGCTATGGAAAGCAGGCTGATATTGATGTGAACGGTACAATAAAGCTTAAGTATCAGTGGGATGAGGGCTACGATTCGGAGTTCACATCGGGAAGCGGCTACGCGGAGGTCGATTCTGACATGGATGGCTTGTCGGTGGAGGTGCGCCACATTAAGACAACAGGGCGCACAATATTGTTCAAGATTATTCTGAGCAATGGTAAAAATGAAATTGGAAGCGCTGAGATTTCATACTATGTTGATGAGTATGGGCAGATATTTTAGAGCTCAAAACTAAAATTAAGAGGAAGCCACGGTTTTACCTGATTGCGGGGTGAAGCCGTGGCTAAAATATTATAATGCAGGCAGAAAAGATAAAAAACATCACACTTGTGTGATAGAGAAATGTTAAATAATAGATGTCGTGGGGGATTACAACTATGAAGAAGATAAATGTACTTATATTTATTATGACTATAGCGCTATGCGGCGGCTGTTCCGGAAATAATAATACCAATGATATTAAAGAAACCAAGTCTAATGAGAAAATAACTTCTTCTGAACAGAAAAATGACGTACCTACAGAGGCGGACAGCACACAGGCTCCCACGGACGAATCCACTATAGTGAATGAAAATCCGGATAATATATACGGAATTACAGGTTACAGTGACGAAGCACTGCAACAATGGCATGACCTGCAGGAAGAGGAGGCTTATGAGCTTATAAGAGGCGCACTTCTTGGGGAAGAGATTTTTTATTACTATGGTGATATTTCCGGCTATAATGCGGGGAATATGGATATGAAAACCCTGCTTGAGACTGTGTTTGAAAATAAGGCGGACATGGATACATGGAAGCTGGTATTTGTGGACCTTGATGGACAGGATGGTATCAAGGAGTGTGTGCTGCGCTGCAAAGATTCGGAAAGACATTATAATATTATTTTTCATTATTTTGCAGGGGAAATATATGCTTCAGAGCTGCCATACAGGGATGCAACATATATATATGCCAATGGAATAACCGAAGGGGAAGGCGGTGCGGGGAGCACCTACTGGAACAGAATTTATTTTGAATGGGGAGAGAAGGCGGTACATATAAATGAGGCTGGATGGTATTATGGCAATAATCATGTAACATCACTCGACCCGTTTGATATGGAGGCAGTTCCGTTTGGAAGCCGGACAGAGGCATGGATAACCGTTGATGGTGTTCTGTATGAGGTTCCGGGGGATGTATGCAGTGCATGGATGAAGGAGAACAATTTTCCGGGTGAAAAGGCACAGGAGTATGATTTTTCGGAGGAGAATATAAGGAAGTATATTGTCAAGTAGGTTATATTATCCCGGAGTTTATGTTTAAGAATGCAGAACAGTCGCAACACCGCTTTTGCAGTGCTGTGGCTGTTCCTTTTTTGCCACAACTGGCTCTGTACATAGTTGGATGTGTATGGTAAAATTGAATTAATTAGTAAAATGAAGTGTAAATATTACATGACATATATTTTAACAGTCATGAAGTAAAATTTTTAAATTATTTTATGGCTGTAGCACCGCAAGACAGTGATGGTGATATGCAGGAGAATAAATATGAACAGCGAAGCTGGCGGATTACAGGTGCCGGAGAGGGGAATGATTTTATTTGACATACAGTTATATAGGGAAAATGGCAGTGTATGAGCGTGACAGGCAGGGAGTATCTGCGGAGACTGTCTGCAAGGGCCTGTGCGACTTAGATATATATAATAGTTTTGAAAAAGGGGAGGATATCGATGATATCCATGTTGTGAGGATGCTGCTTCAAAGACTTGGAATAAGCGCAAGCCTTGCCGGCAGGTATCTGTGCCGGGATGAGTACGATGAGATGCATGCCAGATTCAATATATTGGAGCTGCTGAGGGCAGACAAGCTGATATTGGCGAAGAAGGCAGCCCTGGAATATAAAAAACGTTACTGTGCAAAAAGCAGGCTTAACAAGCAGTTCATGGCGTACATGAATGCCAGAATAGCACAGCTTGACGGGGATACAGTTCAGGCACTGCGCCTGTACAAAAAAGCAATCAGTTATACTATAGAAGATTACGGCGTGTCTGAATTTACCTGCATATCAGTGTATGAGTATTTTATGCTTGCCAATATTGCACGTCTGAACGCAGTTCTTGGAAATTATATGGAGGCGGAACAGCTGTATGAGAGACTTCTTGCGTATTGTCACAGAAGAAATTCAGACCGTTGGACTATGGCGTGTGTCTATCCGAAGACAGTCTGCGAAATGCTGGATATAAATTCATCGGACAGCATGGGTATATATGAAAGGCGTGTATGGCTTGAAGAGTGTAATGCCGCCATAAGAGCGCTCTGTGACACGGCAAGGCTTCACTATATTTGTCCGCTTTTAAGAAAAAGGCATGCATTGCTGGAGCTCCTTGGAGAAGCGCCGGATAGCCGGTGGGATAATTTCCTTGAACATTATGAGTGGCTGAGAAATAAGTATCATATAAAAGGAGAGCTGTTAGAGTGGTATCCGTATTATAACAGTGATTGGGAGTTCTATCCTGTCGAGAAGCTTATCAATGAGCGGAGAAAGCTATATGGCATGACCATCGAAGAGCTTGCCGAAGGGGTATGTGCGCCTGAGACAGTCAGCAGAATAATCAACAGGAGAGTTTCGCCTAAACGCAGTACCGTGGAGGCACTTCTTGATAAGCTGGGGCTTAGAGGGGTGTTGGCGGAGGACATTATGGTGTGTGATGACTGGCAGACACGTAGAATATGGGATGATATGGTACATGCTCAGGCAATAGATGATTATGTTACAGGCAGAAGGTTGAATGAAAAACTAGCGAAAAAACTTGATGTAAATATCCCTATAAATCGGATGGTTTTAGAGTATGTGAATGTTGGCGCAGATATGGGGATAGCGAAAAGTAATTATGAAAAATATGCATTACTGCATGAGAAAATGTTAGGTTTTAATATTGAGAATATAGAAAAACTGACAATTTTTACACGAATAGAAACAATGGTTATAAATAGATATTTTTACTGTATGGATAAGGTAAAAAATTACACAAAGCTTGGGGTATATGAAAGCATGTGTAATACCTATCTAAGTACTTTGGGCAATGAAAGAGCATTTGCAAGTAATTGTGAGGGCATATTTATGCGTTGTGCAAGCTATACAGGCAATGCAGCACGTTTTACAGACTCAAATAATTATTCCGAATCGGGAATAAAATTGGAGTTGAATTGTGAAAGGATACATTGCTTATCTAGCATTATATATTGCATTCCGTGGAATAATGCGGAATGCGGGAAAAGAGTTTCCGATGATGACATAAAGATGTGTGAGTGTGCTTATTGGATAGCATGGATGCTCAAGGAAAAAGAAAGAATGAAATTGTATAATAGTTGGATTGAAAAGCATAATGTAAAATAATTGTACGATATTTATTTATTCTTATCGTAGGTGTTATTATCTTCATCCGAATAAACAGATACATTACCGTTATTCAAATTATTGATAAAGCTGTTATCAAATATTATTGAGATATTAAAGATAATAAGTAAAAGTGCAATAACTGAACGTAAATTTTTCTTCATAATATAGTACCCCTTTCGTGCTTATGTGAGATGTTAAAAATGTTTTCATATACTTGACTATACTATACAGTGCAAGTAATGTCCATGACATTGGAGGCTAAAAAAACAGGGCGCAATGTCATGGACAATCAAGCAAAAATAGTATAACATTGACGTATGGTTTAAATCATAAGTAACGTATATGCGTAAAGAAGGTATTTCATAAATTGATAGTCGGTATTAAATAATACATGTCTGATTTTATGCATAATATGCATATTTATTTGATTGATATTTATATTGTATGTATATTTGCCAAAGATGTGGGATGATTATTTACCTGACAAGAGAAAAATAAAAGAATGGAGAGATATGAAAAAAGGAATTATTATTTTTACAACGGTAATATGTATAGTATTAAGCAGTAAGAGTACAGATGTGTATGCTGCCGGAAATAATTATTGTGATTGTAGTGGAGGCATGTCTCAATATGGGGAGCATTTAGGAAACTGGACAGAGAAACATGACGTATATACAGGTTATAAGGTGGACGGAAAACCGATTATGAATGAATGCACAGTGTATTGCAGTGCAGACAGAATTGTTTATAAATGTACTTGTTGTGGACATACAACCACGGAAGATAAGATAACGAAGAAACATACAGGTACATATTGTCCATACGCTAAATGATAGATTATAGATTTTGAGTATGACCTGAGGGTAAGCTTTTCAAGAAGGTTTACCCTCAGGATTTTGCTATTATAGAAGGAATATGTTAAATGGAGGGATATTTTTTGAAACATTACATAAGATTAGTCTCAATTATGTCAATTGTAATACTTCTTTCAGCTTGTGGCAGACAAAGTATTAAGGGTGATGAGGCTTCTACAGCAGTCGTACCGGTAATGTGGAAGACAGAAGGATTTGCGGTAAATGATGAGGTGATAGAAGAACAGGAGTTATGGGTGGATAGGCATGTAAGATGGGAGCATGCTAATGTGCAATGGGATGAAGAAACAGAGGATGTGTTTGGAACAAGCGAGGCGAAGATAGTCGGAAATTGCATTTATAGATTCTATCCGATTATTCAGAAGCAGGAGGCGGTTCCTATAAGAGGCATTATGGAGTGCCTTGATACGACGTCTATGGAGGAGAGTGTCATAATATATACATCTGAACAGATGGGAATAGAAAATGATAATAAAGGAGTAATTGTTGGTTTTGATGTAATCAGTAAGGATAAGTTAGCAATTCAGTTGTTAAATTACACATATAATGATTCTGAAAAGTTTATACCAAAAATCAACGAATTGATTCATATAAATGGTAATGGAGAAAATAAGGTGACTAATCTTCTGCCTGTGTATCTTGAGAAGGGGATATGTCTTGAAGAATATGACTATTGGCTTCTGGAGGGGGAATGTGTTTGCGATGCTTCAGGAAATAGTTATGTAAGAAGCAGAAATAGTGATAAGTTGTATGTATTAGATGCGGATGGAAATCTTATTATAGAGTATGAGTGTCCGGAGAATGGGCAGCTCCAATTACCTATGAAAACGGAGGATGGAGAATTAGTCTATCCATGTTATGATGGGAGAATGAAAAAAACAGATATTTTATGGATTGACACACAAAACAGAAAAGTAGAAATGCTTGCCTCAGTAAATGGAAGTATTGTGCAGTTGTATGGATTGAAACAAAATAATCTTTACTATGAGGATAAACAGGGTATAGTGAGATGGGACATTGCCAGTGGTGAGAGAAAGCTTATCTTTATATTTAATAAAAATGAGGTTCAGGATATATATGATAAACAGTTGATACTAAGGGACAATGATACTCCGTTACTCAGAATATATGGTTATGTAAATGGACAGTTTCAGGACTGGCTGTTGACTTTATCGAAAGAACAGGTTGAAAAAGCGGATGCAGTGCATGTGGCATGTATTACCGATAATGTATCAGACAGAGTGCGCAACTGCGTGGGAGTAGCGGCACGCAACAATCCTGATTTTTCATATAAGTATGAGGATGGAGACGGCATGGATGTATCGGATTATTATACAACGGTTATGACACAGATGATGTCGGGAGAGGGACCGGATATTTTGTTTGTTTCCCCGGAAGATATGGAAATGCTGTATGCAAAAGGTCTGATTGCAGACTTAAGAGAATATATTTCGGATGAGACACTGAAAAAAGTAATTTCAGGTGTAGTGGGGTTGGGAAGCAGAAATGGCACTATGCTTGGAATTGCCCCAGATATATCTGCTGATTCGTTGATGGTTCAGGAAGATGTGTGGAATGGTGAGAGCTGGACAATTGAGGATATAATTTCTTTGATTGAACAAGGAAAGCTTTCAGGAAGGCTTACCGATGGCGAGGGGTTGTACTCTTCAAGAGCTGCACTTAGTGTAATATTAAAATACATAATTGACGATTCATTTGTTATTGACTGGGAGAGCTATGAAAGCCATTTTGATGATGAGCGTTTTATAAAGCTTATAAAATGTCTTGGAAAAAATGATTATGAAAATCCGGATGGAAGTAAGGAGCAGCTTGATGGTTCGATTATGCAGGTAAGTGTTCATTATATGTCTGATGTATACAATTATCTGGGGCAGCGAGGAAATGAAGGCTGGCATTATGTGGGCTTTCCTTCAGAAAATGGATGTGGAAATTATCTTTGGGCTGATGGAATGGTTGTTGTGAATGCTGCTACAGCTTCCAAAGAAGCGGTATCGGCATATCTGGAATGTCTTCTAAGCAAGGAGGTTCAGGACACGGTGAATACTGTTGGATGGAATGATAAGTTGCCTATTTTGCCATTGTCATTAGAAGATATTTATTATGATGATTACGATAATATGAGTGCTACCTATCATAATTATGTTGTTGTGGAGTTTGCTGATGGAAGCACATCCGTGCATGAGTCAAGAGATTTTCTGGAGAAGTGTGTTCCTGCTCCGAAAAGATATGATGTAGTGCAGGATATAATTTGGGAAGAGATTCAGTCATACTATTCCGGTGATAAGACCGCCGATGAGGTAGCTGTGCTTATTGATGACAGAGTGCAGTTGTATTTGGACGAATTGCAATAAGCGTGAGAGATTAAAAAATACAATACGAGGAGGAAATAATTATGAAAGGTTACAGAAAAACTCCCGGCATTTTAGGTTACATAGCTATATGGCTATGTCTTTTTGCATTTGTGGCGACAGGCTGTAGTGCAAAAGAAGGGAACAATGAGAGCACCGCAGATGTAGAGTCGGAAATGGATGCCTCATTATCGGAAGAGCAGACTTTGGACAACACCTACTGGGAGAATGCCGATTCCTACACATGGAGACTTGAGGAGGAAGGAAAAAGAGAGCTGCCTGCGGATATGAGGGTGTCCGATGTAGAGTTTGTCGGGGACAAGCTCTGCTATACTTATGGTGGTATTTACAGAACGGAGCCGGGCAAAGCTGGGGTAATATCTATCTATTCACTTACTGATAACAAGACTGTTGAGATTAAGTTTTCCCAGCTTGAAAAGCTGATAAATGATGAGATTGGAAGTTATTCATACCTGTATATAGATAAGCTGGATGATGGACCGGATGGCAACTTGTGTATGCTTGCAGAGGTAGCGGATGTTAACCAAAATTACACATCTTTTATTTTTGAATTCAATTATCAGGACGAAACGCTTGAGGCTATGAGGCTGAGTGCAGATATGCCGGAGAGGAATAATCCGATGCATTCAAACCTTGCGCGGGAATTTGTCGCTGCGGATGATGGATATTATTATGTGAGGGATTACGAGGGACTTAATATAGTTGCCCCCGATGGAAGTGTCACGCGGTTAGCACAGGTGAACGGAAGAGTATTCGGTTATGATTCATCAGCTTGGTACGGTGCTTATTACGCGGATGATTATGCAGCATTCAGAATAGATGAGAAGGGAAATGTTATAGAGAGGAAGTCAGGGTTTCCGTATGGAGATGTACTTGGAAGTGTTGCCGGAAGAATATTTGTAAAGGGGACTGCCGGAATACTGGTGTATGATGTGGAAGAGGAGACTACAGACACACTCTTTATGTGGACGGATATAGATATTGTAAGTACTGATGTATGGGATGTATATCTGATAGGAGATTCATGTATAGCATTCATATATAATGATAACAGTGACAAGACCGGCAAAACATATAGAATGGGGTTTATAGACCGTGTGAATAGGTCAGAAATTTCCGCAGATGCCAGGGAAGAACTTGTAATAGGATGTTTGTACACACCGCCGCTGCTTGAGCGGAATGTAGTAGAATTTAATAAAAGCCAGCAGAAATATCATGTATCGATAAAGGCGTATAATGACAGAAGCAATGAGGTAACTACGGAGGAAGCTACAACAAGACTTCATATTGACCTTGCCTCTGGGAATGCACCGGATATGCTTAATCTGCAGTATCTGGATATAGCCAATCTTGTGGACAAGGGTGTAATAGAGGATCTCCGGTCAAATTTTGAAATGGATGCCGGAATAGACATACAGGATTACGTTGATTCCGTCGTGGAGGCATTTACGATAGATGGAGTGCTTACCTCTGTGCCGCCGGAATATTGTATATATTCGTATTTTGTAAATGCAGGTATGGCAGACGAGGGAGCCGGCTGGACGATAGAGGATGTAGCTGAATGTCTTAATAAGAATCCGGACAGTGTATTGTCTCCATACTGGCCGAAGGAATATGGTTTGAAGTGCATTCTTACGTATTCTGTTGATGCCTTTATAGACGAGGATAATGGAACCTGTGATTTTACAACAGAAACATTTGACGCCCTGCTTGATATAATAGGACAGCTTCCCGATGAGGGAGATTATTATCTGACAGCAGACAAGACAAGTCTTATAACAGATATGGCTTTGGTTGGCTTTGAGCGCATGCAGGAAATTTATGCCCAATACGGCGATGATATTATAATAAAAGGATATGTTACTGCGGATGGAAGAGCATGTAATAGCATTCAAACATCAGATGCATATTCCATTGTTTCCACTTCGGACTGTAAGGAGGGAGCATGGGAATTCATAAAGTTCAGTCTTACTAATAATTATAGCACTGATTTTTCTTCGAATAAGCAGATACTCCAGGAGATGATTGATGAAGAGCTTGCACATGCAGGAGAGGAGAAGCGCTCTACATTTTACACCGAGCAGGGACCGGTAAACTATCATTATGCGACACAGGAGGAGATAGACGTGGTAATGAGCCTGATAGATAATGTGGAATTGTACATGCCGGCTAACAGTGAGATAATCAACATTATGTTTGAGGAAATGGAGAGTTATTTTGCAGGCGGCAAGTCCAAGGAGGCGGCAGTGGCAGTCATACAGGATAGGGTGCAGCTTTATCTGGATGAGAGGAAATAATATTACAAGGTGATATCATTGTAGGTCACCGCACTATACTATAAGCACTTTGAACCGTAAGATAGTTTCTTAATATTTAGATGTTAGAATGCAGTGTTAGCTAAACAGTGATGTGAAGTGCAGCATACGAAAATAGTAATTTAACACATATTACCTATGATGTCCATGACATTGGAGTGATAAAAAAATGTATGTAATGTCATGGACAAGCTGATGCGAAGGAAGTAAAATGTAAATGATTTAAATAAACAATTGGAGGAGGAATAAAATGACTGTTATAAGAAAACCTTTAACTGAAGACGATTGTAGATGTGATTCAGTGTCAAATTGTTGTAATGGTTGTATTACAGGACCAGAAAACACAAAGTAATTA
>JBNMLM010000028.1:0-22032 GCA_050874845.1 Eubacteriales bacterium
TGCTGCCGTCCAGTAAGCGTATACGCTGATATTGGTTGTTCCTTTCCATACAGCCGTGCTTCCGTTTCCGCTCCAGTATGTTCCGTTTACGGCTCTTCCGTCTTTGTCATATACCTGCTCGCCTGTGCCGTTCGCCCCTGTATACCAGCCGCCGAAGTTGTATCCGGAGTATGACGGAACCTGTCCGTCAACCATGTTCCAGCTGCCGGTGTCATAGGTCACTGTTCCGGTGTACGCATTTTCACCGTTATTGGGATTGTAGGTGATGGTATAGTTGTTTGGGAGCCACGCAGTAAAGGTAATGGTTTTCCCTTCATCCTCTAACTCATTCGCATGCCCATAGTGGCAATCTGTATAGCCCCATGAACATCCTCCGCAATGACAACAATTATGTATATCATACACATATATGGTGCCATCGTCTGCTATAACCCCCCAGTAAGATGTGTAACTTTTCATCCCAGCTCCGCAACGACTACATGTTTTATCAGTAGAAGTTCTAGTCAACTTGTAAATTTCCTGTGTTGCTGATACTTTTGTATACCCGGGTTCATTGGCATGTGGCAGCATATTATCGTCTGTCACTTTACTGATATTTACATAATCTGTAAGAGGATTACTGCCAAAAATATATTCTCCTTCATATCCACTTGCATCAAACCACGCATATACACTTCTGCTGGAAAGAACGGCAATTGCTGAACCGACAGTCATAACCGTTAGCACAAGAACCATCACATACGATATGAGTTTTTTAATTCCTTTCCTGATATTAAGCATGGAATATCTCCTTTATATATATTATGTATACAGACAGGATATCCGGAAATCTATCCGTAGCTTTTAATGGCATATTTTTACAGATATCCTGTATCATTATGTTTTCTATTTCCTATAGTTCTCCGACCAGAAGCCACCTTCATCGGTGTTATAGCCGTCAATGTCATACACCGCGTATCCGGTTCCGTCCGGGTTCGTTCCCCATCCGGTGAAGGTGTAGCCGGGACGGTACAGGTCGGTCTGTCCGTAAGCCCTGTTGTTTTTCGTGCTGTCGTATGTCACTCCAAGGCTCCTGCTGTTTTGAAGATTGTCGGATGACCAGTAGCCGCCGTTTGTATTGAATGTGACGGTGTAGCTGTTCGGGATGAACTGTGCGTACAGGATAAGGCTTGGGCCTGTCCACCTGCCATTGTCATCCCAGTAGAGTCCCGGCATTTTCGTATAAGTGTTGCTGTAAACCTGATTTCCTTCGGAGAGAGAATCATAGTAGCCTGTGAACGTATAGCCGGTCTTTGATACTGCCGGTACATCCGTCCCCCAGACAGTGTCATACTCATACTTGCTAAAAAACGCAGCACTGCCGAAGTTTATGAACCTCAGCGTCCAGTCATCCGTTACATCCTTCATGCTGCCGTCGGTCATCGTGCCGCCGTTGCCGAAGAATGCCAGCTGTCTTGTATCATGTGTCCACGCAGCTTTAAATGTGACCGTTCCGGCACTGTATCTTAGGTATCCGTATGAAAGTGCCATGCCGTCAACCTTTCCTGTCCCGACACCTGATTTTGTCTCGGCGTAGGTATCGCCGCTTGGAAGGTAATGAAGTCCGGTATCCATTCCTGATATCGTCCAGCCCGCGAAGGTGTAACCGCTACGGACCGGATTATTTATGTCGAACACAGTGTAGGTTTCTGCAGAAGCCGGGTAGCTGCCGCCGCTGTAAAAGCTGCCGCCGTTAAGCTCATAGCGTATGTCATACACCACGCGGCTCCACTTTGCGGTGAAGAGCACCTTCTCGGCACTGTTGCACCTTAAGTTCATAAAGGATGTCCCGGTGACGCCTGAGGCGGAACCGCCTGTCGCAGAACTGTCGCCCACTTTGTGTTCACAGTCATCACACATCCTTGTTATCTCCCATCCGGCAAAGGTGCAGCCTTCCATTACAGGGTGGCTTACTGTGAAGCTTCTGTTATACTTAGCCCTGTCCGGGTGGCTTGCCCCCGCTTCCCACGAGCCTCCCGAAAGTTCATACAAGATTTCATATTCAGCAGGTTTAAAATAGGCGGTGTACTTCCTGTCACCGGAGCTGCCCTGCTGTATTGTGACGGACGGAAGCTTTTCCTGCAGTCCCGTGCCGCCCCATGAAATGAAGTAGTAGCCCTTTACATCAGGATTATTAAGTGTAAATGCCGGCGTGTTCCTGTTATATTCGGAAGGGTTCCCCGGGTCGCTTACCGGCGTGAGTACGGCATTGCTCTCATTGTCCCTGTAATCATAAGCAATGCTGTAGTGGGTATCCTGCCAGAGCGCAGTGAGCGTCACCGTGCCGGTGTCTGCCCTTAAACCAGTGACATTGATACTCTTTTTGTCTTTTCCCGCACCGCTGTAACTTGTAAGCCCTGTGTTCGTGAGCTTGCCGTCAATGATGTGCTTGTTGCCGTCCATGTCCGTTATGCTCCAACCAAGGAACGTGCTTCCCTCCCTTGACGGACTGTATATGGTTATCTCTTTGTAATAGTTGGCTTCCGTAGGGTTGCTCTCCGGCACCCAGCCGCCGTCAAGGTCATATTTTATGGCGTAGAATACAGGCTGCCACTGTGCATAAAGTGTGCTGTAGGAACCGTCATAAATGGTCTGTGCCGTCACAGGATTATCAACCTGCGTGCCGTCACTGCGGTTTGGGGACTTTGACCAGCCGTCCGATATGTCATAGACGCTCAGCTTATACCCGGTAAGTGTTGGGTGCGGCAGCCCTCCAAGAGGGCTGTCATACTGCACGGTCTTTGATTTGACGTAATCGTCGAAGAGGACATACCCAAGAAGGCTCTTTGCCGCCGTGTCCGGGACATTGTAATCGAATGCAAGGTTTAAGTCTTTCTTTGCCCATTTTGCATAGAGCATAATGCTCACCGTATCTGGTGAAGTGTTGATTATAAATTTATCTCCGGCTTTGCCGGCATATCCGTCAAAGGTCTGCGTATTATCATCATATGAGGTATACCATCCTTCAAACGTGTATCCGCCACGGCACGATGTGGAAGGAAGTGTAAAGCTGAAATCTTCGTAAACCGCCGTGGCTGTGATAGTATCTCCCTTTGCTGCATTGGGATTAGAATATGTGTCGCCGCTGTCATACAGCGTGTTTCCAATCTTCCATTTGGAAAACGGAAAGCGCCCGGTAACCGGCTGAATAACATCTGCAGCCTGATTTCCGTTATTGGTGTATACTTTAAAGTCGATAATATAGTCACTACCTGTGATGTATGAGCTGTCGGCAAGTGCCGTATGCCCGGTGCTTACGGTTATGTCTGTGTCCTTCGGCATGTCTATATAATTGTTTGACTCGCCTTTGTCATAGTGCAGTGAGTAGTAACCGACCTCCTTCCACTTTGCGTAAGCTGTGACATTGCCTTTGTAAATCCAGTTGCCATTATTGTCAAAGTATCCTGTCCCCGGTACAGCCCTGCCTTCGGTGTCATAGAGCATGACATCGGAGCAGACAACGCATCCGTCACTGTCACGGACCGTGTTTCCCGCACTGTCAAGCACAGGGGCATACCATCCGAGAAATTTATATCCCTCGCGGACTGGATTCTTAACTGAGGCGGTGCCGTAGGGCGTGTTTGCCTGTGGGAAGGTTATGTTAATGTTGGAATACCATTTCCTTTTGCTTTTATCGCTGTACCATGTATAAAGCTTGCCTTTATTGCTGCCATTATAAACCTGCATGTTTAATGGTGAACCATCTGCAAGCGTTCCTCCATTTGCATCAAAGTCAAGTGAGCGGTAGAACACAAGACCGATGAGCGCATCAATATGCCGTCCATAATAAGAAGGAACACCCGAATCCTGCCTCGCCGGATGATTCTCCACGTTGATTTCCTCATAGTAAGGATTCTTCTTTCCATTTATGTACTCATCATTTTTCTTTGTATCCTTCCAGCTCAGAAAGGTTCCCTCATTGAGGAAGATGAAGCGCTGCCCGTTGGCACAGTCATCACCCATATCTGGGGTGATGATGAAGGTGCGGACTTCATCTGTATTGCCATTAGTACTTATGGTTTCCCATGTCTGGCGGCTCAGTGACGGGTCAACAGTAGGAAGTGCCTCCTTCTCAAAGTCCCACCAGTCAATGAGGTTATCAGGCTGGTTGACAATTTCGTTCCCGGGGTTCGACCATTCGTCCGTGAGTTCTGCTATTGAGCCGCGATACTCACCTATCCAGTACATGCGGGCGTGGCTTTCCACCAGACCTTTGCTTGCCGCTTCCTCATTACTGAAGTGCGTGATATCCGGATGTGTGACAACCGCGTAGTCAACCAGACTGCCTTCCGTGTATGAAAGCTCGTATTCGTAGACATACCTGTTGGTGTCTGGTAAAGATGCGCCGGCTTTCAAATCTCCATTAACATTCGGCTCACGTTCAAATTTCTTGATTTCTGTATCTCCTGTTGTGTAGTTTAAATGATTGCCATTGCTGTCATAATGCTTTGAGTACTGGCTATCATTCTGGTCTGAATGATTACAGTGCATGAGCTGGATTTTTATTCTTGCAGCGTCTCTATCTTTACTATCAGCTTCATTTTTCCCATCTTGATTCCAGAACGCAGAGACATTTTCAACCCCGACGCTTGTTATCATAAGTACTGCTGTAAGGAATAATGCAAGTATTCTTATTGTTTTTCTTTTACTTTTCATAAAGTCCTCCCTATCTTAAAATTTTTGCCTGTCATATAAATTATGACAGAAGTGTTTGAGCCATAATAAAAAGACGTCTGTAAACTATTTACATACGTCTTTAACAGTAAACTATTTGATTTAATTCAACTACTTATAAAGATATCCGTGGTAAACATTGCCTTCTGCATATGTGCCTACATAATCACTCGTCATGCTGTAACCGAAGTCCCAACATCCTTGTGCCTCCGTCGACCAGCTGTATTCCCCGCTCACATAGTACGCCTCCAGCGACCCATCATCCTGAGCCCCGGTCGCCACATTAAGCGTCTGGCTGTGCTCATCGTACCAGCTAGGGAGTGTTTTCTTCGTTCCCTCAGCTGTCACGGTGTCCGTCTTGCCGCATACGGAGCAGGTTGCTGTCTTGGTGCCGTCCTTCTCGGTTGTGGCATCGTTATTATACACATAATCTCCGAAGCTGTGTGCTATAACAGGAATCGGCTCTGTGTATGAACTGCCGCAAGAGCAGGTATAGGTATTGACACCTTCCTCTACACAGGTAGCTGTCTTTGTTACAGCGGCTGTGTAGTTATGTACGTGGGCTATCTTGGTTCCGGTGGCGGTCCTTGTGTCTGTATTGCCACATACAGAGCACTTGGCTGTCTCTGTACCGTCCGCCAGCTCCGTGGCGTCATTATTATATGTATATGTACCGTAGCTGTGTCCGGTTGCCGGGATTGCCTCAGTGTAGCTGTCACCGCAGGAGCACTTGTATGTCCGTGTGCCCGCGACCGTGCAGGTTGGCTGCTTGGTCACTGTGGCGGCGTAGCTGTGCGTGTGCGCCTGGGTCGCTTTTTCCGTCGATGTTGTAGTGCTTTCTGTTGGCTTCTGTGTTGGAGCCTCGGTTGGCTTCTCTGTCGGTTTTTCAGTTGCCTTTTCTGTCGGTGCCTGTGTTGCGGGTTCCGTTACCTTCTCGCTTGAAGTCTCGGTTACTGCCGGCTTCGAAGTTTCGGTTTCGGCAGGCTTTGTGGTTTCAATTGCGCTTGTGGTTTCGGCGGTATCTGTTTCGGCAGGACTTTCTGTGCTGTCTGTGGCGTTCGTACCGGGTTCGGTTGCCTTAGCTGAATCTGTCTCACTCCCTAAAACAACCTCGCCGGCTGTATCCGTCCCGGCTGTTCCTGATTTCCGGGTTGTCGATTCCGTCTCGACATCGGGGTTTGTCTCGCGTGAGCTTTCGTCTGAATTATCGACAGGGGTTTCTGTACCCATCGGAAGGGTATCTATCGGGGCGGATGCCTTATTGCAGGCAGCTGTCATAAGGGTTACGGATGTTATTACTGCGGCTGTCATAAGGCGGTTGAATCTATATCTTCTCATTCTGTTTTCTCCATTTCTAATTCAAGCTGCGGGTGCGTGGCAGCGAGCGTGGCTGCCTAATGCTGGAAATGCAGGCTTGTCATTTGTTTTTTATTATAGATATATTATAGCCGATATATTCATTTACAACAATATGCATTAATGTATGAATTTTAACTTTTTTTCAGTCAGACAGATTTGTGCATGTGACATAAAATGAAATGGTTTAAATATCTTGACGTATTATTATGATGATGTTGGGGTCAAAACATGCCAATTTAATATAATACGATATACGCTCTAAGTTTATAGAGCATGTTTTGACTCCGACATCTTATTATTTAATTGTCAAAGAACCGTGAAAAGGGATATTAGCTAATATAGCGCTGTTACATGGTCGGAGTAGATTTTTGTACCTTGATGTGGTATACTACCTGTGTTTTATTTGTTTTTAGATGATATTATTGCCGTTTACGGCAGAATGAGAGGAAAATTATTGTGAGAGCATACGAACGTTTACTTAAATATGTTAGCTATGAAACAACATCTGATGAAAACAGTGAGACATGCCCTAGCTCGCCTAAGGAACTGGTACTTGCGAATGAGCTTGTTGAAGAGCTTAAGGCGATAGGGGTTGCGGATGCACATGTTGACAAGGATGGTTATGTGTATGGAAGTATTCCGGCAACTAAGGGGGCTGAGAGCGAGAAGGCTATAGGTCTTATCGCACACATGGATACAGCTCCGGCAATGTCGGGTGCAGATATCAAGCCACGTATTATAAATGATTACGATGGAGCAGATATAGTTCTCAATGAGAAGCTTGGTGTAGTCATGGATACGGTTACATTTCCACACCTTAGAAATTATGTCGGACAGGACCTTATAGTGACGGATGGAACTACACTTTTAGGTGCAGATGATAAGGCGGGTATCGCTGAGATTATGACGGCGGCGGCTCAGATTATAGAAGCTGATAAAGCCTGTGAAGGCAATACGGATGAACATATTGCACATGGTAAAATCTGCATAGCGTTTACACCTGATGAGGAGATAGGAAGAGGAGCGGACAGGTTCGACGTTGAGAACTTTGGCGCCGATTATGCGTATACGGTTGATGGTGGTATGCTGGGTGAGATAGAGTTCGAGAACTTCAATGCGGCATCGGCTAAGATTCATATCAAGGGCGAAAATATTCATCCGGGAGAAGCTAAGAATAAGATGAAGAATGCTTCTTTACTTGCGATGGAGTTTAATTCTATGCTGCCTCCGGCAGAGATTCCGGCGCATACGGAAGGATATGAGGGATTCTTCCACCTCTGCGGTATGAGCGGTGATGAGGAGAATGCGTATCTTGATTACATTGTGCGTGATCATAATATGGACAAGTTCCTTGAGAGAAAGGCAACGCTTGAGCGTATTACAGCATATCTTAATGCAAAATACGGTGCCGGAACGGTTAATCTTGACATGAAGGATTCCTACTACAATATGAGGGAGAAGCTTGAGTCGGATATGTATATTGTGGACAGGGCAGTTGAGGCGATGAAGGAGAACGGTGTTGAGCCGATTATCCAGCCTATCCGCGGTGGTACCGATGGCGCACGTCTGTCATTTATGGGACTTCTGTGCCCGAATCTGAGCACTGGTGGACATAACTTTCATGGAAAGTATGAATATATCTGCATCCAGTCGATGGATAAGATGGTAGAGATTATAAAGTCTATTGTCTGCAAAGTCAATTAGTTATATTTTAAGATAGCATAAACAGATGGAGAATATTTATGGAAAATATAAGGATTGTAACCGATAGTGCTTCTGATATGCCTGTTGACTACAGGGCAGACGTGACAGTTGTGCCTTTACATGTGAGATTCGGTACGGAGGAATACCTTGATGGTGTAAATTTAAGTCATAGGGAGTTTTATGAGAAACTCATTGAGAATGAAGAACTTCCTACAACAAGTCAGGTGGCACCGTATGCTTTTGAGGATGTATATGAAAAAGCCAGACAGGCGGGGGAGCAGGTCATAGTGATAACTATTTCAGGCAAGCTCTCAGGGACATACCAGAGTGCGTGCATTGCCGCGTCCGATTACGAGGACATGGTTCATGTGATTGACAGCGAGAATGTCACGGTAGGTGAGAGGGCACTTGTCGAGTACGCCATAAGGCTTAAGGATGCAGGTGCCGATATAGATACTATCGTAGATACGATTAACAGTGAGAAGAAAAATATTCATGTTGTCGGTCTTTTAGATACTCTTGAGTACCTTAAAAAGGGTGGACGTATATCAAAGACGGTTGCCTTTGTGGGCGGAATGTTGTCAATCAAGCCGGTTATTTCCATAGAAGCCGGTGAGGTTGCCATGCTCGGAAAGGCGAGGGGCTCTAAGCAGGGGAATAACCTCCTTGTACAGCAGATTGAGAAGGCGGGAGGAATAGATTTCTCCAAGCCGCTGTATCTTGGATATGCAGGTCTTGATGATACACTTTTGCAAAAGTATATCACGGATAGCGCACATCTGTGGAAGGAGCATGCCGACAGCCTTGATATCATGTCTGTCGGAGGAGCCATCGGAACCCATGTTGGTCCGGGAGCCATTGCGGTTGCGTTCTTTGCACTCTGATGGGACAGCACGACTAAAAAGAGCAGAAAAAAGTCCCCCTTAGGCAGTTTTAAGTCGGGCAATAACCCGGTTCTAAAGGTGCCGATAAGGGGGACTTAATTAAGATATTGATTTTAGTAAAAACGCGTTATTTTGGTAAAATCCAATTCTTCCTCAGCCTCCTGAGCAACGCGCTTGTTTGTGATGGCTATATGGTCGAGATATGTTATGAAAAGGTCGGATACATCGAGGGCATATTCCTCAGCAATCTTGTTGAGTTCAGGCATCATGAGTGTAGTGTCAGGCACACCCGGCTGATTGGCGCGTTCACTCTCTACGAAATCATCGATTCTTTTCATTAGTGCAATTTTTGTATTTGTATCGAGGTCTTTCATGGGTATTCCTTTCTAAAAAAGATAATAATATAAATATATAGTATAGCACAGGAAAATGGAAAGTCAATCTATGCGAACGGAACCACCACAACTATGATATGGCGGCGTGGTATACACTTAAAGCCGTATTACAGTATTAAAAAGATATATGGGATTTGATTATGAATAGAAAAAAATTTATTTGGAATATGTTGGGAAGTGGAATATATTCACTGGCAACCGTTATTTTTGTCATGCTTGCCAAGCGAATTGTCGGTGAAGAAGCCGGGGCGAAGTTCTATATGGCATTCACAACCGGACAGATGCTTTTGACAATAGGATATTTTGAGATACGTCCGTTTCAGGTGACGGATGTCAGGGAACAGTACAGAGCTGAGGAATATTTTGGTTTTAGGGCGCTTAGCTGTCTTGCAATGCTGCTATGCGGTTTTATTGTCGGTGCGGTATATGTTGTGAATGGAAAGGCGGATGCGGCTGGATTCGGACTTATCATGGCAATGTGTATACTCAAGATGTTTGACGGAATTGCGGATGTGTTCGAGGGCGAATTTCAGCGCAATGACAGGATAGATATATCCGGTATGTCTATGGCGTTTCGAACCATTGCGATAATGGCGGCGTTCTCTGTTGCGGCATGGATGACGAAGAATATATATGTTGCCTCAGCAGCGGCAACGGTGGCAGGCCTTATAGGTGTTGTCTGTGTGGCACTGGTATGGAGCAGAAGGTTCGCTAAGCTGTCCATATCGTTCGCACCGGACAAGATGAAGTCGCTTTTTGGAAACACGATTCTTCTGTTCATAGGCTCTGCAATGTGTATGTGGCTGTGGAACGGAACCAAGTATGTGGTAGAGTGGACGCTTACAGATAAGGAAACGCTCGTGTATGGCATAGTGTTCATGCCTACGATGGTGATTAATCTTGGAAGCAGCTTCGTGTTCAAGCCAATGCTCACCACGCTTGCAAGGCATTATGAGAATAAAGAGCTGAAAAAATTCGCAGGACTTATGGGCTTGCTCGTAGCGATAGCGTGCGGACTTACAATAGTGACATTTGCCGCGGGAGCATGGCTTGGAATACCTGTGCTTTCATGGCTGTATGACATAGACCTTGCACCTTATAAAGCGGTCATGCTGGTGCTTATAGCGGCAGGAGGATTCAATGCGGTGAGCATAATTTTCTATTATGCGCTTACTGTCATGCGGCTTCAGAAAGCGATTTTTGCAGGCTACACCATCAGCTTCATAGTGTCCATAGCACTGCCGATTATAATGGTGAGAAATATGGGAATCATAGGAGCAGGATGGTCATACCTGATTGTAATGCTGCTTCTGGCACTATTATTTGCGGGAATTTTTTATATAAGACTTATAAAGGAAAAAAGAAAATAAACAGAATACGCCATAAAAAAGGAGGAGCCCTGATATAATATATCAGGGCTTATTATGAAAAAAATTCTTAAGTACTTGTGTTCCTTAATCATTTATCTTTATGTCACTTATTATATTGTGGATAAGTGAAGAAAACGTGATAATCCTGTTAATGTTTGTTTAAATATAAATGAACGATTTGTGAACACGGTACTTTTTTGTTTACTTTTTATTTACTTTTCATCCGCCTTGATAATTGCACAACGCAAATTAATAGCTGGACAGTTGTGTAATTTTACTAGTACACTTCCAGACCTTTTGAACGCCGTCGGTCCTTAGCGGATGTATTTTAGCCGCTTATGTACGCTACGGCTTTCAAGGAGTGCGAACGTGTCTGGAAGGGTACTAGTAAAATTACACAACTTCAACACGCAATAACCGTGTTGTGCAATTATCTATAATTTACACGGTCTCAGGCTCCGGATATTCAACCCCGAAGGTGTCAACGGTAACGGACTCAATGCGCTGCTCCTCCATAGGGCGGTCGCTCCAGTCGGTAGGTGTCTCAGCGATTGCATTGACAACCTCCTGTCCTTCGATAACCTTGCCGAATGCCGCATAAGCGCCGTCAAGATGAGGAGCTGCAGCGTGCATGATGAAGAACTGTGAGCCTGCCGAATCAGGGTTCATGGCGCGTGCCATTGAGAGAACGCCCGGTGTGTGCTTTAAGTTGTTCTCAAAGCCGTTCTGTGAAAACTCACCCTTGATTGAGTAGCCTGGGCCACCCATGCCTGTACCCTCAGGACATCCTCCCTGAATCATAAAACCGCTTATGATACGGTGGAAGATAAGACCATCGTAGAAGCCCTTATTTACGAGGCTGATGAAGTTATTGACTGTATTAGGGGCAACCTCCGGATAGAGCTCTGCCTTGATGGTGCCGCGTCCTGCGACTGTAAATGTAACTATTGGATTCTGTGACATTGTAAAATTCCTTTCTATGATTTAATATATATGATTATAACTTTATTGGAGCGTTTTAGTCAATGGACAAGTCTAGGAATAATATTCATGTGTTTCACACGGTCGTGCTTATTATAAAGCAGATGAATGTGGACGTGGAAAAATATATTGAGGCTTCGGTTTCGGAGGGGCTTAAGGTGGAGGTGTGCATGGAGACATCTAAGTCCGGAATTGAGTGTCTCCATGAATCGGAGAGTTTATCGAAGATACTAAACAAACCGAATGAAAATAATGTGAAGGCAGACGTTGAAGGCGCTAGGGCAGCATCGGAGGATACCGCCAATTCGATGGACAGCGAAAAAGAGGCGCTTGGTATTCTGGTGATAACGGATGACGATGAGGCGGCGGGATATTTAGAGAAGCTTGGCGTGGCGGTGGCAGGCTATAGGGCACCGGGGCATGAATACGAGAGCTTTTCGGCAAAATATGTTGTTGAGGAGCTTCCGCTGGTAGATGATGAATATTTTAACCTTGTCTATATGAGGGCACATCACATACCTGTGGAGATAGCGCGCACATCAAGAACCATAATCAGGGAGATGACCGAAAAAGACCTTCCGGCGATGTATGAGCTGTATGAGGACCCTGCTGTGGCAAAGTGGACGGAGCCATTGTACGCTTATGAGGAGGAACTGGAATTTACAAGGGCGTATGTCGACAATATGTACACCTTTTACGGATATGGTCTATGGCTTGTATTTGACAGAATATCGGGAGAGCTTATCGGGCGTGCCGGGATAAGCAGGAGGGTTATAGATGACAATGAATGTTGTGAGCTTGGCTATATCATAAAGGGGAGCCGCCAGAGACAGGGGCTTGGCTATGAGGTGAGCAGTGAAATAGTAAAATATGCGAGGGATACGCTTGGAATAGCTGAGCTATGGCTGTGCATTGAAGAAAATAACACCGCCTCCATCGCGCTTGCGGGGAAGCTTGGCTTCACGCTGTATGGAAGCAGTGTGTATGATACCGGAAACAAGGGAGCGGAGCAGTGTTATCTGTACAAAAAAGAGCTGTAATATACACCAAAGTGCATAAAAATGCACAGCCCAATTCTATTTATAATCAAGAATATGCTCAAGGAAGGTTATGCAGTTGTCCGGGTTAGGGGCGTTTACGACAACCGAGAATATAGGATGTTCGATTCCTACTCTCAGAACATCTGTCATAAACGGAAGTCCGGCAAGGTCTATACCCACAACACGCTTGAGCCCACTCTCAGTATCGGTGTAGTACACAAGCCTGTCGGAAACCCGATCAAGAAGCTCCGCCGGAAGAAATACGGACAGATCCCTTAAGTATTCAGATTTAGCCCACAGGTTCGTGAACACATCATCGCCGATATAGCAGTCACTTGTCTGCGTGACAACCATTATATTGAGCTTCTCGGAAGATGTATAGGTTTCTTCGGTGAAGCTGTCCGGATTGATGGTGTAGTAGCCGTCAACCCTTACGCGGTTTTTCTTACCGTCAATTCCAAGCCATTCTGTAAGAGAGTTGTCGAGTATCTTCGTGTCATCCCTTAAATCTACAGAAATGCAGTTTACGTATGAGACATAAAGACTGGTGCTATAGTTGTTTGATATTATTGCCCTCACGATTGATACAATTGCAATTATTCCGATGATTACGGCGAGTATCGGAACTTTATAATAATCCCAGATATATGATAGCTTTCCTTTAAGTCCTTTCTGGTTCTTAATTTTTTCTCTTTCCTTTTTTACGCGCACAGAAAATTTATCTGTAAAACCTGAAGCCATGTTTTTCTCCGTCCTGAATTATTTTAGAAACTGTTTCAAAATGAGTTTAGAAATGGAATTTAAACAGAAACTAATTTCGTATCATTATAGCATAATAAAGCATTATTGTAAGGGCTTTTATGAAAATTTAATAATGATTAATTTGCTTTTTATATAGGCATACATTATAATATTTTTTAGGCTTTTGCCGTATTTTTTGTATAAAGTGAGGTAGAGTATGAGCCGTATTTTCGACGTTGATAACGGTTTTTTTCGTTTTATGACAAGGGTTGCGGATGCCCTTATATTGAATCTGATTTTTCTGATTACCTGTATTCCTGTGGTGACGATAGGAGCCTCCTACACAGCGATGTATTATTATTGTCTCAAGGCTGTCAACAATGAGGAGGGATATATCTGGAAGAGCTATTGGAAGTCCTTTAAGCTTAATTTCGTACAGGGATTTCTTTTCGAAGTGATTTTTGCAATAATAGGAATTGTATTGTATATAGACATCAAGTATATGTATGTCCGGGCATTTGCTGCCGGCGGTGCGTTTGGCTGGAAGCTCCTTTTCTTTATTGCGGTAGGTATGGCGGTGCTTGCATTGATTACATTCATGTATGCATTTCCGTTACTTTCGCGTTTTGACAACAAGACCTTTACGATAATAAAGAATGCAGCGCTTATGTCAATACGTCATCTTCCTCAGACAGTTCCGCTCCTGCTTATATTTGGAATTATGGCGCTTGTAGGATGGTTCCTGATGCCGGTATCTATCTTTTTCATATTCGGAGCATGGGTATACATAAGCTCTATATTTTTCTATAAGGTATTAGACAGGTACATGCCTAAGGATGAGCATTATGACGAAGATTATTACCTTGGCGCTGATGGAGCACAGCCGGAGAATGAAAATGCGTCTGATGTGCACACTCCGGATGAGCATGAGGATGATACACGTTCGGATGAGAACAATGATTCCGCCTCCGATGATGACGTAAGCAATACGGTTGATAATCAAAATTAAAATAATTTACAGATATGATATTGCAGGCATAACAGCCTCTGAACTTAAAAAAATAAAAATTTGGTGTTGACAATGAAAAGTATAGGTGCTATACTCCAACACATCAAGCAAAGGCGCTTTGGGTAGAACCCGAGGCGCCTTTTTTCGTTGCAGATTTACACCGGTTACTGCACGCGGAAAAAGAAATGGAGGCTATTATGGAAGAAGTATTAAGCGAATTGTATGGAGTGTGGTTCCTTATAGGCGCTGCACTGGTATTCTGGATGCAGGCAGGTTTCGCAATGGTTGAGACCGGTTTCACCAGAGCTAAGAATGCAGGTAACATTCTTATGAAGAATCTGATGGACTTCTGTATTGGTACAGTTGTTTTCATCATCATTGGTTTCAGCCTTCTCCTAGGAGAGGACTTAGTAGGACTTATCGGAAAGCCGGGTTTTGATATCTTTACATCCTATGAAAACTTCGACTGGTCCAATTTCGTTTTCAACCTTGTATTCTGCGCCACAACGGCAACAATTGTTTCCGGAGCGATGGCAGAGAGAACGAAGTTCCTTTCATATTGCGTATACTCAGCAGTTATTTCCGCACTCATCTATCCTATTGAAGCGCATTGGGTATGGGGCGGCGGCTGGCTTTCACAGATGGGCTTCCATGATTTCGCAGGTTCAACCTGTATTCACATGGTAGGCGGTACGGCAGCTATAATCGGAGCCAAGATACTTGGACCGCGTATTGGCAAGTTCACCAAGAATGAGAAGGGTGAGGTTGTCAAGGTAAATGCTTTCCCGGGACATAATCTTCCTATCGGTGCACTTGGTGTATTTATTCTCTGGCTTGGATGGTACGGATTTAACGGTGCGGCAGCTACATCGGTTGCAGAGCTTGGTTCAATCTTCGTGACAACAACAATTGCACCGGCAATCGCAACGGTTGTATGTATGATATTTACATGGGTTAAATATGGTAAGCCGGATGTTTCAATGTGTCTTAACGCTTCACTTGCAGGTCTTGTAGCAATCACGGCGGGGTGTGATGTGACAGACGCGTTAGGTGCGATAATAATAGGAGCTGTATCAGGTGTTCTCGTGGTATTCGGTGTATGGCTTCTTGATTACAAGTTACATATTGATGACCCGGTTGGTGCGGTAGCAGTTCATTTCTTAAATGGTATCTGGGGTACAATTGCAGTAGGTCTTTTTGCTACAGACACAGCACCGGCTTTCGCAAGAGGCTTCGGCGATGGTGTCAACTTCGGTGCTAACCAGATTGCGGGAAAGGGTCTTTTCTATGGCGGCGGCTTTAGCCAGCTTGGACTTCAGCTCCTTGGAATGATTGCAATTCTTGCATTCGCAGGAGTTACAATAACAATTACCTTCCTTATTATAAAGGCAACTATCGGACTTCGTGTCACAGAGGAGGAGGAAATCCTTGGACTTGACGCTACAGAGCATGGTCTTCCATCGGCTTATGCAGGCTTCAGCCTTATGGATATCTCCAACACAATGACAATGGAGGCTAATGAGAATACAGACCTTGGTGTGAGCGATTATGACAAGGCTTCCGATACACAGAAGGCAGCGGCAGTCAAGGTTGTGGCTCCGGCTGTACCGGTACCGGATACGGGCATTTACAAGGTATCTATTATCACCAAGCTTGCAAGCTTTGAGAAGCTTAAGAAGGCGCTCAATGATCTCGGTGTTACAGGTATGACTATGACACAGGGTATGGGTTGTGGTATACAGAAGGGTGCAGGTGAGATGTACCGTGGAGCTGAGATTGATGCGACACTTCTTCCTAAGGTTAAGATTGAGGTTGTTGTAAGCAAGATTCCGGTTGCATCGGTTATTGAGACAACCAAGAAGGCGCTCTATACAGGTCATATCGGTGATGGTAAGATTTTCGTATACAATGTTGATCAGGTTGTAAAGGTTCGTACAGGTGAGGAAGGCTTCGCAGCACTTCAGGATGTTGAATAAAACAGCTTCATAAACCGGTTACCCGGTTTGACTATATTATATCTCCTTCAAAGATAAGTGATAAAATAAAACATACCATGCGGCACTTGCCGTCATGGTATGTTTTATTTTTTATAAATATTCCGGATAAATGTTCTCTATTTATTGTAAACCTTTGCGACTGCCTGATAGAGCTTTACGCTGTAATATAGGCAGAAGATAAAGGTTACCATTACGGTGATGCTTGGAATCAGCTTCTTTGAGAAGGTCACAACGCATATATAGTGAATCATTGACATGGCTCCGAGGAATATCCAAGGTGTGTTAAGACCGAGCTTTGTGAAATTAACCTTCGCCTTCTTAGCGTCAAGAAGAATGCCTTCGGTAAAATAGTGGGTCATATATATATAGTAGATTGTGGATATGCCCATTCCAAGAAGTCCTACAACAGTCGATGTGGATATCACGAACAGCCCCGACTCCGGAACGAAAACGGAGAGCCTTAAAACTGCGTATGCAACGGTCATTTTTTTGAGTGATTTGTATGCGGACTTAAAGTGATTATTCTCATCGTTCATGAAAGGCTTTATTCCGATAAAAAGCAGTATTATGGATATAAGCCCAAGCATTGGGATAAGATAATCAAGAATATACAAAAGAAATGCAGCGATAACGTATTTTATCGCAAGATTTTTGTCGGGGTGCAGATATTTGTCAGTCATTTGACGAAACCTCTCTTTCTTACAGTCTTTTAGCAGTATAACACATAATCTATAAAATGTATAATTAAAAAAACATTAAAAACTATTGCATAAATCCGGTATATTGTATACAATTAAAAAACGGAAAACCTAATATTATTCAGAAGGAGAATATCACATGAAGAAGAATTTTTTTAAGAGACTAAGTCTCGGGTGTGTGGTAGTAATGGTACTTTCTGCTGCACTGACAGGATGTGCGGGCGGCAAGAGAGGAGAGAATCCTTCGGATAGTGTTTCCGAGACTACCGGAACAGCAGTTGCCGGTGGTGAAGTTGTTGTAGGAATACAGCAGGATATCGATAGTCTTGACCCACACTTAGCAGTAGCGGCAGGAACAAATGAGATATTGTTTAACA
Organism: Eubacteriales bacterium; assembly: GCA_050874845.1. Lineage (GTDB taxonomy): Bacteria > Bacillota > Clostridia > Lachnospirales > Lachnospiraceae > CAG-882. Next base: position 17,269 of record JBNMLM010000028.1, read on the forward strand.
TTTTCGAGGGACTTGTGGTTCCCGATGAGAACGGAAATGTCATACCTGCGGTAGCAAAGGATTATACCATATCTGATGACGGACTTACCTATACCTTCAAGCTGAGGGATGGAATTAAGTTCTCTGATGGTACACCTGTGACTGCCGAGGACGTAAAATATTCTATTGAAAGATGCGCGGGGCTTCTTGACGGAACGCCTCTTGTGAAGGCTCTTTCTATTGTTTCAGGCGTTGAAATTGTGGACCAGTCAACTATCAATATCGTACTCTCGGAGGCCAATTCGGAGCTTATCTACTACTTAACAGCAGACATTATTCCGGCATCCTCAAGCGAAACAGGCGAGATTATAGGTACTGGTCCTTTTAAGTTGGATTCATACGTTCCACAGGAGGGCATTGTACTCTCAAGGAATGAATATTACTGGCAGGAAGGGCTTCCATACCTTGACAAGGTCACATTTAAGATTGTGGCAAGTGCCGAGTCCGCAATGATGGAACTTCAGGCGGGAAGCATTGACATTTATCCGTATCTTACGGATGATCAGGCAAATGAGCTTAAGAACAGCTTTAATATAGGAAGCAACGGCTCTAATGTCGTGCAGGGACTTTATCTTAACAATGCTGTTGCACCGTTTGACGATGTGCGTGTAAGACAGGCAGTCTCCTATGCAGTTGACAGGGACGCAATCAATGATTTTATATTCGGAGGACGCGGTACCGTTATAGGTACAAGCATGGTTCCGGGCTATGAGTGCTATGTAGATACAGGCTACGAGCATGATGTGGCTAAGGCTAAGGAGCTTCTTACTGAGGCAGGCTATCCGGACGGCTTCAACATGGAGATAACTGTTCCTTCGAACTATCAGATGCATGTTGACACTGCACAGGTTATAGTTGAACAGTTGAAGGAAGCGGGAATTACGGCTACCATCAAGAAGGTGGACTGGTCAACATGGCTTGATGATGTCTATAAGGGAAGAAATTTTGAGAGCACAGTCTGTGGAATTGCAGGCTCACTCACACCTAGCTATCTTCTTGTAAGATATCAGTCTACAGCTAAGAATAACTTTGTCGGATACAGCAATGAAAATTATGATACATTGTATAAGAAGATATCCACATCACTTGACAGCAAGGAGATTTTAGATGGATACAGGCAGCTGCAGACAATGCTCCATGATGATGCGGCATCGGTCTACACTGTTGTTCCACCTGTGCTTATTGCGATGAACAAGAAAATTGCAGGCTACAGATTCTATCCTATTTATGTTCAGGATATGAAGTATGTATACTGGACGGAGTAAATACAGAACATGAAATATATAATTAAGAAGCTTTTAACCTTAATACTCACCCTATTTTTTATCTCGGTTCTGGTGTTCCTGATTTTTCAGGTAATACCGGGTGATCCGGCGCTGTCCATTCTTGGGACAGAGGCTACAGAGGAACAGGTGGAGGCTTTGAGAGAACAGTTAGGGCTTAATGACTCCATGCCGGAGAGATATTTTAATTGGTTTACAGGGGTGCTTACCGGTGATTTGGGAAGAAGCTACCGCTATCAGGAAAGCCTCAATGAGCAGATGGCGGTGAGCAAGCTCATTGCGGGTAAGCTTCCGGTAACCTTAACACTTGCGGGCTTGTCATTGCTTCTTATTATCATATTTTCAATTCCTATAGGAATATTGTGGGGTGGTACAAAAAGCCGCTTCGTTGACGGCGCGCTTAACGTGCTGTCACAGTTCACCATGAGTGTGCCGTCATTTTTTCTGGGTATAATAATCATATATCTGTTTGGACTGATTATGAGATGGTTCACTCCGGGCGGATATATCAGCTATAAAGAGGATTTCTGGGGATACATAAGATACATGCTTTTTCCGGCGATAACGGTTGCGGTGCCGAAGGTTGCCATGACCGCGAAATTCCTGCGCAACTCAATCATAACGCAGCTTAAGTCGGACTATGTGAGAACGGCATACAGCAAGGGTGCGCGCAGAATGAGGGTACTTTTCGTGCATGTGCTTAGAAATGCAATGATTCCGGTGGTGACTTTTATAGGTGTCATAGCAGCTGAGATTGCTGCAGGAAGCATTGTTGTTGAGCAGGTTTTCGGTCTGCCGGGGATTGGAAGGCTTTTGGTTTCGTCCATATCTACAAGGGATTACCCTGTTGTGCAGGCGCTGATGCTGTATATTGTTTTTGCCGTAGTTATTGTGTACTTCATCGTTGATGTTTTGTACCGGTATATTGATCCGAGGGTGGAAGAACAGTGAGATTTATGAAGAAAAACAAACCTACAAATGCATATTTTATATCCGGTGCAGCTATCACTGTGATATTTGTTATTTTGATGCTCATAGGAATTATACATACACCCTATGATCCCAATGCCATGAATGGGGCAGAGAAGTTTTCTTCTCCGTCCTTTTCTCATATCATGGGAACGGATAATTTCGGAAGAGATATTTTCAGCCGTGTCCTTAAGGGTATAAGCATGACAGGTCTGGTTGCCGTATCGACTGTCGCAATCGGAGGAAGCATAGGAACAATAATCGGTGCTGTGACAGGATATTATGGCGGACTGGTGGATGAGATTGTGATGAGAATAAATGACGCACTTAACGGTTTTCCGAGTATTCTCATCGCACTCATAATCGTGAGTATAATAGGTCCGGGAAAGTATAATGTGATACTTGCCCTTGGTATTTTATTCATACCGAGCTTTGCGCGTATTGTCCGAAGCGAATATATAAGCCTTAAAGAGCGGGATTTTGTGAAGAGCGCAAGGCTTATGGGAGCAGGAAATATGAGGATAATATTCAGACACATATTCCCTAACATACGCTCCACGCTGTTTGTCACGGTGACTATAGGCTTTAACAATGCCGTGCTTGCGGAGGCAGGCTTAAGCTATCTTGGTATAGGAATACAACCTCCTGATGCGAGCCTTGGAAGCATGCTGTCGGATGCGCAGAGCTATCTGTTCACGGCTCCGTGGTATGCAATTATGCCGGGAATGACAATAGTTCTCTTTGTGCTGGGCTTTTCGCTGCTTGCGGAGGGCATACGCATAGAGGCAGAGAAGGAACAGAATTGAGCCGGAAGGAGAGGTATGTATGCTTGAAATAGAAAAACTTACGGTATGCTTCGGCGACAGGTGTGTTCTTGACGCTGTTTCAATGTCGGTAAGGCGTGGAGAAGTTCTCGGAATTGTGGGTGAGTCCGGTTCGGGAAAGACTATGACTGCGCTGTCCATTATGGGGCTGCTGAGCTCACAGGCACAGATAAAAGGGGGCAGTATACGGCTTGATGGCAGGGAATTAACAGGTCTTGATGAACATTCGATGTCGGACGTGAGGGGAAAGGATATTGCAATGATATTTCAGGAGCCTATGACAAGCCTTAACCCATCCATGCGTATCGGGAGACAGCTTAGCGAGGCAGTGAGACTCCATGGAAGACCGGGCAGCAGGAGTTCTGCGAAGGAGATTAAAAACAGGGTTCTTGAAGCTCTTGCTGATGTAAAGCTGCCGGAACCGGAGCGTATATATGGAAGCTATCCGCATGAGCTGTCCGGCGGTATGCGCCAGAGAGTGATGATTGCTATGGGGACTATATGCAGACCGGGATATCTTCTCTGTGATGAGCCTACAACAGCACTTGATGTCACAACACAGAAGGGTATTATTGAACTTATCAGGTGTATGAAGGATGAGCACAATATGGGGATTGTGTTTATAACACATGACCTCAAGCTGCTTAAGAACTTTGCCGATGAAGTTATTGTAATGTGCCGCGGCAGGGTGGTCGAGAGCGGGACGGTTGAGGAGATTTTCACTTCGCCTAAGGAAGAGTATACTAAAAGGCTTATTGATGCGATTCCGGACAGGAGCAGGAGAATTGCCGGAACACAGGATACGCGTATGGACACAATATGACAACGGAGACAAATATGGCGAATATATTAGAAGTAAAAAATCTTAACGCATATTATAAGACAAAGTCAAAGTCGATATTTGCGCGTTCGGGGAAAAAACAGGTTCTCTTTGACATAAGTTTTGATGTGCATGATGGAGAGATATTTGGAATTGTAGGGGAGTCCGGCTGTGGTAAATCCACATTGTCCAAGACTATTTTGGGGATGAATCCGCTCTATGACGGAAGTATTGTGCATAACAATAAGAAACCCCAGATGATTTTTCAGGACCCATATTCTTCACTCAATCCGGCGTGGACTATCGGCAGAATCCTGAGGGAGCCGCTATTGTTGTCCGGAATTAAGGACAGAAAAGAGCTTGATAAAAGAGTGGCTGATATGCTGCAGAAGGTTGGTCTGGATGAGAGCTATGCGGACAGACGGCCATCCCAGCTAAGCGGAGGACAGCGCCAGAGAATAAGTATTGCGACCGCGCTTATAGCACGCCCTAAGCTGGTCATTGCAGATGAACCATTATCTGCGCTTGATGTTACGATTCAATCCCAGATTATGCAGCTTCTTATTGAGCTTAAGAGGGAAATGGGGCTTACCTATATTTTTATATCACACGATATCGATGTGGTATACCAGTTGTGTGACAGGATAATGGTCATGAAAGCTGGTCATGTTGTGGAAATTGGGGATACACGGGAGATATTTGACAACCCGAAGGACGCATACACAAGGCAGCTTATAGAGGCGTAAAGCTCCATTTTACAGGGCTTTGCGGTGTTTTGAAATTTGCAAAAAAGTATGAAAAAAATATTTTTTAAAAAAAATTAAAAAAA
>JBNMLM010000029.1:0-21970 GCA_050874845.1 Eubacteriales bacterium
CGATATATGAGAATGTGCCATCCACGGCTGAGGTGATTATATGTAAAAGCTATCAGGACAGTGAGCTGTATAATCACCGGTTTTTAAACGGCGAAGCGTATGATGACTTGTATACGGTTGTCAATTCGACAATGGATTCTAAATATTTTATAGCGGGAGGCCTACCGGAGATTCCGGATGGATATGGCTGCGACCCGACTGATAGTGCGGCGAACTATGTATTCAGTCCATACAGGCTTGGTGCGATAGACAATGTCACGGATAAGACCGCAGAGTTCGGGCAGGCTGCATATTCACTCATAGACGCAGAGACAGGAAGTACATTGATAAAGGTGTTTTTTAATGATGTGAAGCTCACGGACGAATCGGGTGAGGATATAGGTAAATATCTTATGGAAAGAGTTGATTTGTCCGCTTACAATGAGGCGCAGATTGCGGGAATGAACGTCAATGGCTTTCTGCTTCCGGGCGATTATCTGGTAAAATTCTACTCTGCGGATGTCTATGGAACATATTTAGAGAAGAGGTGTTATCTGCATGTTATGGATACAACGCCCCCGGTTATTGCCCTCAACAGGGAAATAACCGAAATAAATCAGGCACAGATTGAAAATCCGGACTACATCAAGGAGATGGTTACAGTAACAGATTTATGTAAACTAGCTGATGGCTCATTGACGTATGAGCTTTCAGAAGAGGAGAATGGAAGAGTAAGTATCCGCTTCAGCGCCTCGGATGTATATGGAAATATAGGTGTGCTGGAGATTGAATTACAGAAGGTTGATTAGCGTATTGACTTATACAATTGAGGCTAGGGTTAAAGCTAGCCTCAATAAAATGAACTATTTCGCTTATTTTTGTTTCGGTTATTCGTTAGGATTTTCTTTATGCCGCAGGGTGACGGCATCCTTAAATTTCTTTTTCCTGTCCTCCTCAAGTTCAGCATAGTGCTTACGTGTTGTATTTACATCGCTGTGCCCAAGAACATCGGCAACTAAATAGATGTCGCCGGTTTCCTTATAGAGATTGGTTCCGTAGGTGCTTCTGAGCTTATGCGGAGTGATGTGCTTTCCGGTGACAGTGGAGGCATATTTTTTTACAAGAAGTTCAATGCTGCGGACTGTTATGCGGCGCCGCTGTGAGGAGAGGAAAAGGGCGTTTTCATGTCCCTCCATAGGTTCAATCTCATCGCGTTCTTCCATATAGTCAAGAAGTGCCTGTCTGACTTCCTCACCATAGTATACGAAGGATTCATAGCCACCTTTTCTAACGATCTTTATTCTATCGTTGATATAGTCAACATCATCAAGATTGATTCCAACACACTCAGATACACGGATTCCTGTTCCAAGAAGCAGGGTCAATATAGCCGTATCGCGTACTTTGAGCTTATCGTGACATTCAGATTGCTTTTTGGTAAGATGTTCACCTGTTTCGACAACATTGAGCAGTTCATCGACTTCTTCATCATCGAGACGTATAATCTGTTTTTTATGTATTTTTGGAAGGTCAACCTGTGTGACAGGATTTTCCTTAATTATACGGTTCTTATGAAAATAATGATACATTGAACGGAGTGCGGACATCTTACGCTTGATGGCACGTTCGTCGTTTGCGAATTCATGTCCGTTTTTTGTATACAGCTTCAGATAATCCAGATATTCTTCAATATCCTGTGCATTGAGCCTGCTTAAGATACCCAAGTCTATATCGTGAATATCTGTGTTCTTGTACATGGAGTTAGTATCCTTAATATACTCAAAGAACGTCTTTAAGTCGGTTGCATAAGCAATCTGTGTTCGCGGTGCTGTTGAATATTCTATGCCGCGAAAGTAATCCTTTAGAAACTTTGGCAGTTCGTTCTGTAACCTTCTAAGTTCTAAAATACATTTGTTGCGTTCCTGTTCATGATATGTCTTTTCTGCCATATTTTCACCTGATTTCTGTGTATTTTAATGTCGGTGGAGTAATGTCCACCTATTCGCTAAACTCAGGTTTAACGAATAGATGGACACATAAAAGAAACATAGTGCCATATTATGGATTTTTCCTATATATGGCACTTTTTATTAAATATTGGTGCTTTTATATGAATTTTATGCATATTACTACTTCGCAAAACATGATAGCTTTTTATTTTTTTGCAACCAGCTTGCCCTGATACAGGCTTCTTTCAACCATATTGATTGCAAGATCCTTTTGGAATTTCTTTATCTTGTTGGTTTCGCCATCTGTTATGATTGATATGCACATGCCGTTTTTTCCGTTACGTCCACAACGACCGGCACGATGCACGTATTCGGTAGATTCTTCAGGAAGACTTATGTTGATTATGACATCCACATCATCAAAATGCATTCCACGAGCTGCATAGTCTGATGCGACTACATATTGCAGCTTTCCATCCATAAAATCTTTAACAATATTTTTGTTTCGAAACTTGTTGCCTTCAGCATGTAAGGCTTCGACTTTATAATTATGATACTTTAATTTCTGAGTTATCTCGTCAATATCATAGCGCTTATTTGCAAAAATAATTGCCTTAGCTGCATTGGATGCCTTTAAAACCTTGCGGACGGTCTCGTTCTTATCTCTGTGCATGCATACAACATAATAATGCTTGATAGTGTCGGGTGTTGACACTATACGGCTGGTGGATATTTTAACAATATCCAGTCCTGTCTTATCAAGATTATTCTGATACTTTTCGCCAAATGTGGCTGTAAAGAATAATGTCTGTACATCCCTGTAAAAGCATTTCTTTAAGTCCATACTGAGCTGCATATTATCCTTATCTATAAGCCTATCTGCTTCGTCGAATATAAGAAATTTACACTTATGTGCAGGTAGTTTCTTTAAGGAGATAAGTTCCTTGAGTCTAGCAGGTGTTCCTATCACGAATGTCGGCTTGGTCTTTAGCGATTCTGCCATGCGCTGCATATTGAAATTACCCACCGCTACCACTGCTTTGGCATTAAAATCAAGATTCTTTGAAAGTAACTCAATCTGTCTTGATATCTGAAATGCCAGCTCCTTGGCAGGAACGGCTATAACACATGCAAAATCATGGGATTCTTCCGGGGATAGCTTCAATAAATATTCGTATACAGGTATAAGATATGCAAGTGTCTTACCGGTACCGGTCTTTGCACCACCGGATACATTGTGCCCTTCTATTATCTGTGGAATGCAGAGACTCTGTATTTCTGTAAGCTCTGTTATTTTCTGTGCATTTAATGCTTTTCTCAATTTAAAATTTAGCTGTTGTATTGTAAAGTTTTCGCTCATTATAGTAATGCCTTTCTTTTTATTTTTTATCAATGCATGTACTTTTCGACTTGCTTTAATTGGTGTGTTGTGATGTCGATTCACAAGGTTCTGTAATATCTGAACACATAAATTCATTATATTATTAACTTCGTTTATAATTGATATTCGACATTTATCAATTATGTAAACTTGTTAACGCTCTATTATTTATTATACCATAAATATGGTAGGCTTGACTATACAAAAAATAAAGGATATAATCGGAAAGATTTTGATTGAGTTTAGAAAAGTGATATATATAATATGTATGATTGGAGGAAAATTGTATGACGCTTCAGCGATTATTAAGTTATACACGCAAGGCTGTAGATGATTATGGTCTTATTGATGATGGTGATAAGATTGCCATTGGAATATCGGGTGGAAAGGACAGTCTTACACTACTCTACGCCCTGAGCGAACTTAGAAAATTCTATCCCAAGAAATTTGAAATCTATGCATTGACGGTGCATTTAGGGATAGGTGGGATGGACTTTTCCGAGGTTGAAAAACTGTGTAATGAACTTGATGTTCCATATTATATAATTGAGACAGAAATAAATGATATAGTATTCAATATAAGGAAAGAGACAAATCCGTGTGCTCTATGTGCCAAGTTGAGAAAAGGAGCATTCAATAATAAGGCGCTGGAGCTTGGCTGCAATAAGATAGCTTATGCGCACCACAGAGATGATATAAATGAAACCTTCCTGATGTCGCTTATATATGAGGGAAGAATACACACATTTTCGCCTATGAGTCATCTGGACAAGACCAATCTTACTCTGATACGCCCTCTTATATATGCACCGGAGGCAGATATTATAGGATTTACCAATAAGTATAAGCTTCCGGTAGTTAAGAATCTATGCCCTGCTGATGGTGTAACCAAGCGAGAGGAAACCAAGGAGCTGATAAAGAATATTAATTCCGAAGCTCCCGGCTTTCATACCAGACTGTTCACCGCCATTGCTAACGGTAAATTGGAGGACTGGCCGGAAAAAATGGAACATATTAGAGGAAAACGTATTCTATAAATAATCAGGTGTAGTGTATACAGGAATCATAAGCCTCGACCCTGCATATATGGAATCACCTGTAAGACCATTCAAAGTCATGACTTCGCGGATATACTGGTATACAGAGGAATAATGTTCATCTGAATATTCACATGCAATACTCCAAAGTGTATCATTCTGGGATATTGTTATATATGTGTATCCTTTAACAGAATTATCGGATGTATGTTCATCACCTGCGTGAACGATATTGCTGAATATGATTATGGTAAATACGGCTATGAGCACCAGAATAAATGATATAATGCTAATCTTCTTCATTCTCTTTCTACGTGCTACCGCCTGACGGCTCTTCCTCAAAATCTCATTGACGGATAAACCGCCTTCAACTACTGTAAAATTCTTGACTGTGGTTGTTTTCATAATGACTCCTCCTGTGCAATGTATCGAACGTATATTCGCTAACCTGTGAATACAATATAACATCCGAACACGCGTTTGTCAACAGAAAATCGAACATTTATTCGGAACATTTATTTTGAACATTTGTTTGCATTTTTGATAAGTTTATGATATAATATACAAAACAGCTTTAACTAATTTAATTAACAAGCATTTTAAATGTAGTAACTTTAGAAGAAACATAAGATAATCAGTCTTTAACCGGAAGCTTACAGCTTATCATCACGGTTAATAGGAATTATCGATTACATAGAGGAGGATTTTATATGCCAAGTGGAAGAATTACACCTAAACAACAGGAGATATTAGATTTTCTTAAGAAGGAGATACTTACGAAGGGATATCCGCCGGCAGTACGCGAGATTTGTGAGGCAGTGCATCTTAAGTCTACATCGAGTGTTCACTCACATCTTGAGACACTTGAGAAGAACGGATATATAAGAAGAGACCCTACTAAGCCGCGTGCCATTGAGATTATGGATGATTCATTTAATTATCTCAGAACGGAGACGGAGATTGCGAGCATTCCGGTTGTGGGAACCGTAGCAGCCGGCCAGCCTCTCCTAGCAGTTGAGAACATCACCGACTACTTCCCTTTTCCTGCGAATCTGCTTCCTAATAAGGAGACATTTATACTTCGTGTCAAGGGAGACAGCATGATTAATATGGGAATACTTGACGGAGATTATATCATTGTTGAGCAGACTAACACGGCACAGAACGGCGAGGTTATCGTTGCTCTTGTTGACGATTCTGCAACGGTCAAGAGATTCTACGCAGAGGACGGACATTTCAGGCTCCAGCCGGAGAATGACTTCATGGACCCGATTATTGTTGACCATGTAGAGATACTTGGAAAGGTTATACGTCTTATAAGAACACTGGTAGATTAAACACATGTATATTAAAAGCCATGAGAATGAAATTAGTGCTCATTTTTGAGCAGACCAACTTCGTTCTCATGGCTTTTTGATTAAACGGTAGTCATTACTTTTTCTAATTAAGATGTAATTACCTATTTCATCCTGCTTTCAAGTTCAGAGAGAAGCTCCTGCACCACTGCGTGCTTGACCGGGTGGTATGCGTAAGGCGCGATATCGCTTAGCGGTTTAAGAACAAACATGCGGTTGTGCATGTCAATATGTGGAATACAGAGTCTTTCTGTATGCATAATCAGGTCATCATACAGAAGAATATCTATATCCAATGTCCTCGGTCCCCAGTGGATTTCACGCGTACGGTTGTTTACGGCTTCAACGGCATTAAGGAAATCAAGCAGCTCATTCGGTTCTAGAATGGTATCGACAGCGGCACAGCAGTTTAAAAAGCTCTGCTGCTCTACACCGCCATACGGCTCTGTTTCATATATAGGCGATACTCTATTCAGGCGGATACATGAATGGCTTCTCAGGGCATTTAAAGCGTTCTGGAGGTATATCTCACGTTCGCCGATATTGGAGCCAAGTGATAAATATACACGATGCCAGCCTCTTGTAAGTTCGACAGAGACAGTCTCCAATGGAAGCTTTACAGGAGCCCAAGGCTTTTTTAGCTCAACACGTACTTTCTGTAAATGCGGTATTGTTGTGAGTAGATATTCTGCCAGCCTGCTTGCCGCCGTCTCAATAAGTTCATAGGTATCATTTGTCAGGAACGCCGCTATTTTTTCAGATGCCATTCCATAGTCTATGGACGAATCAAGGTCTTCTGGTGTGTAACCGGCTTGCTGAAAGTCCTCTGTGAATACACGATGTCCAACTGAATCCCTAAAATCAGTATACAGGTCGGCATTTATTATAAATTTCTGTCCAAGACGGTTCTCCTCCTCAAATACGCCATGATTGGCAAATACTTCAAGATTTTTTATATGAATTATGTCCATTTGTAGCACTCCTTCTGCGAAGAATATATTTTTCTAATAGAACATACCCTTCAAAGTATAGTTGATTAATTTTTATGAAAAGCTATGCATTAAAGCTTTTTCCTATCACGGCTGCTGCCATCTTAAGTGCGCGGAAGTTCTCCTTCACATCATGTACCCTGAATATTGAGGCACCGCGCATAAGCCCGATAACGCTTGTAGCAACGGTTCCCTCCACGCGCTCATCCCTTGGAAGGTCAAGTGTGAGCCCGACTACGGATTTCCTTGAGGTTCCAAGAAGAACAGGATAACCCAGTGCACAGAGTTTGTCCAGCGTATTTATTGCGATCAGGTTTTGTTCCAGCGATTTGGCAAAGCCGACGCCCGGGTCAAGGATAATATTTTCCTTAGATATGCCGTGCTTTAACGCGCAGTCGATGATAAGCCTGTTGTCATCAAGATAATCGGTGATAAAGTCATCGTATTTATCTGATTTCCTGTTATGCATAAGACAGCATGGAAGACCGGATTTGGCGAGCAGAACAGCCATTGGCGATACAATGCTGCCGTCATCGGAGGTACTTGTGTTGTACATAAGTCCCCATATATCATTTATAAGGTCTGCACCCGCCTCAATTCCCGCTGCTGCAACACCTGCCTTGTATGTATCAAGCGATACAGGTATGTCAAAACGCGCTTTTACAGCTCGGATAACAGGCACCACGCGTTCAATCTCCTCATCATCAGGTATCATCGTGTAGCCCGGACGTGTGGATTCCCCACCGATATCTATAAGAGCTGCTCCAGCCTTTATCATTTCATCTGTATGAAAAAGTGCTGCATCGATATTGTTATAGCGTCCTCCGTCTGAAAATGAATCCGGTGTTACATTCAAAATACCACACACGTAGGCACTGTTTTCAAGGTCAAAATTCTTATTTCCGATAAGCATAAATATTCTCCTTAATAATTTATAAGACAAAAGGTTTAATTGTGCTTAATCTTTTATCATATTTAGTACTCTGTCCATAGCCGCACTATTGTTCTCAAAGGAACCTCTGCACACATAGGTCATTGTTCGGCTGCCCGGTTTTTTCACACCGCGCATGGTCATGCACATATGTTCGGCTTCGATAACTACCATGACACCCTCTGCGTGAAGATATTTCATGATGGCATCTGCTATCTGAGCGGTCAGGCGCTCCTGAAGCTGCGGGCGCTTGGCGTACTCCTCCACCGTCCTTGCCAGCTTGCTAAGACCTGCGACCCTGCCATTTGAAATATAAGCAATATGAGCCTTTCCGTAAAAAGGAAGCAGATGGTGTTCACACATTGAATAGAAGGTTATATCCTTTTCAAGTATGAGCTGTCCCTTCTGTGCCTCGAATGTCTTTGAAAGGATATCGCGGACAATGATTTCATCGTTATCTGAATTATCCGCATAGGAAACCTCTGCCTTATATTGCTCGATTCTGTCCTTATCTATCCCGGCAAACACCTCTTCATACATTCTTGCTATTCTGTCCGGCGTTTCAAGCAGACCTTCGCGTGATATATCCTCACCGATTCCCTCGAGAATCAGCTTAACTCCATCTCTTATCTTTTCCTTATCCATTCGTTGTATGCCTCTCTTATCCGGTTAAGATGCGATAGTGAGCCAAATGCAAGCACTACCACATCACCGTTATTATAAGTAACTGCTCCTTCGACTGCTGCTTCGATATTACAGCATGCCTCAGCAATATTTTCCTTTTTGTTTATATGCCCCGCAAGCTCCTCTGCCGGCATAGCCCGCACATTGTCGGGAGTGGCTATTGTAAAAATATGGTCTGCCATAGGAAGCATGAGATCAATTATCTTCTCATAGTCCTTGTCTGCGAACACACCCATTATGTATACCAGCTTGCGGCACCCAAGTTTTTCGGCTGTAAAGTATTCAAGAACAGATGTTCTAAGCTGCCTTGCGGCGGGTTCATTGTGTGCTCCGTCGACAAAAAGCGGCGGCTGGCTGCCGATAAGACTTAAACGCCCAAACCACTGTGTAGCGTAAATGCCGTTCCTGATGTCTGAATAGGAAACTTTATACCCCATGTCCATAAGTGCCTCAACACATGATATCGCAAGGCATGAGTTGATAATCTGGTATGTTCCGCGCAGTCTAAGCTTGATAAGTCCTGCTCTTTTGTGGGTGTAGCATGTACACTCATCATCCCAAGGACATGAGGCATAGCTTATGTTCATGGCGTCTGTCATATAATCTGATATTATAAGCCTGCTGCCTGTATCTGAACACTTGTTCTCAATAACATTCATCGCTTCATTTTCCTGAGTGGTTGTGATGACTGTTGTGCCCGGCATTATGATTCCGGCTTTCACGGACGCTATCTCAGCAATTGTATTGCCAAGTATACCGGTATGGTCTAAGCCGATTGAGGTAAATACACAGCACAGTGGACTTGAACATACGTTTGTTGCGTCGTATTCACCGCCAAGACCAGTCTCCAACACAACGAAATCCACATTTTGTCTGTAAAAATACAGAAATGCCGCCGCAGTCTCAAGCTCAAAAGCGGTCGGAAGCCGTGACGCATTTACCTTCATAGCTTCAACTGCGTCCGCAAGCTCTCCTGTGATATCTGCAAAAGCTTCCTCTGAAATATACACACCGTCAATCTGTATCCGTTCAAGATATGTGACAAGGGTCGGTGAGATATACCGTCCGACCTTATACCCGGCTGTGGTGAGTATCGTCGAAAGCATCGCCAGGGTCGACCCCTTTCCGTTCGTTCCGGCAATGTGTATTACCTTTAGCTTGTCCTGTGGATTGCCAAGATGATTCATAAGCTCACGCATGGTATCCACACCCATGATACTTCCCGCTTTTTCCGCATTGCGGATAAGCTTCATGGCATCTTCGTAGCTTAATTTCATAGTTCCTTAACCTCTATTTCCCTGCCGTCACGCCATATTCTCTCAAGGTCATAGAAGAATCTGTCATCCTTTGAGAACACATGTACTATGACATCCGTATAGTCCAGCAGAATCCATGAGGCACTTCGGTAGCCCTCAACATTCCTAGGTTCCAGTCCAAGCTTATACAGCTCCTCCTTGACATTGTCCGCAAGAGCCTGTACCTGATTGATATTGCTTCCGTTTGCTATCACAAAATAGTCCGCGATGACGGATACCTTGCTGATATCAAGTATCTTTATATTTTCACCCTTCTTATCATCAAGGGCGTTGTAAATTATCTTTGTCAATTCCTTTGAATCCATAAATTACCTCCGGATAAATATATTATTAAGCCTTGCGCATATTATATTTTGGTCTTGAGACTTTCATACGCCTTAACTGTTGTATCATCTATTGTGCCGTTTTTAGAGCGCACATATTCAATGGTGTTTTCAAGAATCTCATAGGTGCACTGCCTTAAGTCCTTGAAGGCAAGCTCACGATAATAAGGCAGCTTCGGCGCCTTGTCGCGGTTCGGCTCGATATAATCAGCCACATACACTATCATGTCCAGCAAATTCATATCAGGGCAGCCTGTTGTATGGTAGCAGATGGCATGATATATCTCGGGGTCTGTAACGCCATGCCTGTATTCAGCATAATAGGCGCCAACCTTCGCATGCAGCAGGTCCGGCTGGCGTTTCTCTGCTTCACTTACCTCAATACCGAACTTGGCACATTTTTCTAAAAGGCGTTCTCCTGAAAGATACTTTGCGCAGTCATGCAGAAGCCCAGCCATAAAAGCCTTGTCCATGTCATACCCGTATCTCATGGCAAGTGCGGCACTTGTATATGCTACACCCAGTGTATGCTCGTACCTTGAAGGGGTGAGCTTTTTCATAAGGTTTTTCTTTATAAGTGTGATCTGTTCGTTGTCCATTGTTGTCCTCGTTTCTTATTGCTATTTATAATTACATATCAGACTCATTTCTTTTGCCAGTTCTTCATTGAGAACTTTAATTTTTATCTTCCAGATTTTACGATATTGAAGTAAACGATTGTTTAGTTCAGCCAATGGTCCGGCAAGCCAGGCAATATCATGGGCATTTTTTATTACAAGAATAAACTGTATTTGAATATCTTTCATATCATGAATTTTTTTGATAGCGGTTCCTACATCGGAATTATCCGGCAGTTTATTGAGAATCGACGCAAGGAATATCTGCAGGGATTCAATAAATTTATCTGTTATGGATGAATAATATTCTTCGAATTTTGTCTGCTTATTGTGAGATTCGTATTTATTGGCGGCATTAGGACAGCTTTTTTTTGCCTCTAAAAGAATAATGTTATTCTTCTGTTTTAAAATAAATTCAACTGTTTTAATGTTTGAGCCTATATCCTTATATATATTGGATTTTTCTATATGGAACAAATCTTCCTCATTAAATTCACCGAAAAGCATGTCTGATTCGGCAATGGTTATCTTCAACTTTATTTCACTCCAATCTCTTCTCTGTAAAGCTGGCGGAATGTATCCATTATTGTGTTGTGTTCAAGTAACTCAAATTCATCCGATGTTTCACACTGAATTTTATTTTCATCGTCTTTATATAAAGAAATATATTGTATTGCACTTTCTTTAGTACGTTTTATTTCAATATATTTGGATAAGAAATAATCATGTGTTGAGACAAAAATCTGCACTCCTTCACTTTGAAGCATAATCAATAGCTCGGCTAATACCGGGATATATCTGGGATTAATATTCGCCTCCGGCTCATCCCAAAAAAGGACAGCACCATTTTCCAAAGTTCCATTCTTTATTAACTGCCATAGAAGCGCAATTTTTCGCAGACCTTCTGCCACAAGATTAAACTCTAACTTTGCCTGCGTTCCGGGCTGAAGATAAAAACGCTCATCCTGTAACTTTACCTTTCCATTACTGATTTTTTGCAAAATATCTAAATATTTCTTCTTAGATGACGAATCAACACCTCTTGAAATATCAATCTTGGCAGCAGCAATAATGTCAAGATAGGTGTCATCAAATTCGACATTTCCCATCTTTACGGCAGCATTAAGATTCCATGCATTAGACAAAATCTCTTTTGCCGGGATAAAGACACTGGTAAGATCAGACATTTGTCTCTCCCATTTATCTTCGTTTTTGACCTCAGCCTCCCATTTTTTTGTTTTTGTGGAAAAGGTCATTCCAAGCTTGGATGTATCGGATTCTATTGAAATTCTGGCTGTATTATTGCCATTTTTATTCCTGTTTACTAAGCGCCCTATGCTGGACTGATCCGGACGAAAAAGCATTGCAGTTTTATATGGAAAAGAAACATCGTGCTTGGATGCCTGACATGCGGCATAAGCCAATTTCATAATATGGGTTTTCCCCATACCGTTTTCTCCTACTAAAATATTAAGTCCTTTGCTGAAAGGAATTGTAATATTTTCAAACACTGTAAAATTTTCAGCCTGAAATCTGGTCAATGGCATTATACTCACCTCACACATTTATTTTGAACCTGCCCCTTATTATATTACAAGATGACAGTTTTGTGAAGCAGATTTCTTCAATAATATAAAAACCGTAAAAAAAGGATGTCTCCACGCTCATAGTGAAAACATCCTATCGGATATTTTAAATCTATCTTAAATGATTCTTTATATATATTTACGAATGTCTACATATACAGCCTGTTTTCAACAATATACTCATACACTGCTTCAGGAACCATGTAACGCGCGGAGGCTGGTTCGTCTGCAAGCCGTCTCCTTATATCGCTGGAGCTGATTTCAAGCTGTGGTGTATCGACAAGATATATTCTTGCGCCGAAGCTGTCCTCAAGCTGCTTCTTTACCTTTTCAAGCTTATCATCAGGTATATTATTCCTGTCGGCACATACAAGTGCCGTGTGCGCACAGATAACTTCCGGGTGATACCATTTGTCAAAATCTATGAGTGAGTCGGCACCCATGATGAAGAAAAATTCATGTTCATGGTACAGCTTGTCAAGCTCCGTCATTGTTATGGCGGAATAGCTTGGTCTTTCCTTCTCAAGCTCATAAGTGAACAGTTCAAAATCGGGATTGTTCTGTATTGCAAGCTCTACCATGCGTTTCCGGCTGTCCTTATCTAATATCTTGTTATTCTTGTGCGGTGGGTCACCTGCCGGCATGAACCATATCTTATCAAGCTTCAGCAGCGTGAGTGCCTGCTGTGCAATGATAAGGTGACCTATGTGTACCGGGTTGAAGGTTCCACCCATTATTCCTATACGTGACATACTATAATCTCCCCTGCCGCTATTCATGGCATAAATAATAAATGATAATTATGTGTCGCTGTAATGATATCGGCATGCTAGAATATATACGTTTTCGTCATCAATTTTATATATCAGTCTTTCCTTATCATTTATACGTCTGCTCCAGAAACCAACCAAATTTCCGGTTAAAGGTTCGGGTTTTCCTATTCCCTCATTGCCGTTTCTGCAAATATCATCTATAAGATTGTTTATCTTCTTTAATGTCTTTCTGTCCTCTGTCTGCCAGTAGACATAGTCCTTCCAGCCGTTATCCGTAAATATTTTATTCATCAGTATTAACCTCTGAAAGATTATGAGCAGATACTCTGCCATTTTCTAATTGAGCTTTAGATTCCATGAGCCAGTCATAGTTAGCTTTATTTCCCATGACATAGGCATTTTCCATCAGGTTATTATAGGCTTCCTCTGAAAGGATGACAACATTCTTATTGTCTTTTCTTGTGACAATCATTGTTTCACAATCATCTGTGACCTTATCCATGTAGGTTTTCATATTATCACGAAGATTCGTATAGTTTACAGCCAGCATAACAGCACCTCCATTCTCATCCAATTACAGTTTACAGTATATACAATCCATTGCTTACATAGTTATCTCTTATATTTACAGTATAAAGTACAGAAAACTGTACGTCAAGTGGTGGCTAAAAATTTAATACAATTTATAGATAAGTGGCAAAGCGGACCGCAAATATCCGTTTGGATTTATTATATGAAACTAGGGGCAAAAAATACTTTGCCCCTAGTTTCATTATACATAATTATATTTTTTCCTGTATGCAATCAAAAATATCACCGAAACGATAAGCGCAAACACCTCAGCCATCGTAACCGACCACCATATTCCGTCAAGCTCCCAGATTAAAGGCATAATCAACACTGCTGCCATCTTGAAGATGAAGGTACGGAGAAATGATATCGCTGCGGATACACCGCCGTTGTTCAGAGCGGTGAAGAAGGATGAGGCAAATATTGTAAAGCCGCTGAATATGAACGCAAGCGAGAATATTCTGAAAGCGTGCTTCGTCATGGCGAACAGTTCCGCATCATAGCCGACAAATATCTTTGAAAGTGTTCCGGCAAGTGTAAATGCAAGCACCGCCATGATGGCTCCGGCAATTCCCATAATTATATTGCTCTTTTTGAACATGTTCTTGAGCTCATCGGTGTTGCCTGCACCATAGTGGTAGCTGATGATAGGCGCCCCACCCATGGCATATCCGATAAACATTGCAATAAAAATGAACTGGACATACATAAGGACACCGTTTGCGGCAACACCGTCTGAGCCAGCGTATTTAAGAAGCTGGAAATTATATACAATGCCGACAATTGATGAAGCCGTGTTCGACACAAATTCGGAGGCGCCGTTCCAGCAGGCGCGGGCAATGCTCTTTATCTCAAGCTTTGTGCGCACCATTTTTAGCAGACTGTTGTTAGGACGGATAAAATATATCAGCGGGATAATGCCGCCTACAACCTGGCACAATCCTGTAGCGATTGCGGCACCGGCTACACCCCATCTTAACACACCGACCAACAGTGCGTCGAGCACCATATTCGTAAGACCGGCAGCGATGGTGGTCACAAGACCGAGGTGCGGTTTTTCAGCGGTTATAAAGAACCCCTGAAAGGCATTCTGCAGCATGAATGCAATGTTAAATATCATCATTATTCTGCCGTATATCACACAGTCTGTAATGATTTCGCCATCAGCACCGAGCCATATTGCAACCGGGCGCATGATAAAACATGCTATGAGTGAGATTATGGCACCGACAATGGCAGTTCCCGCTATTATCATTGTAAAGTACTCATTGGCTCTTTCCTTCTTTTTTTCGCCCAGAGTCATGGCGACAAGCGCACTTCCACCGGTTCCGAACATGAAACCGACACCGCCGAATATCATAAGAAACGGCATTATAAGGTTGATGGCGGCAAAGGCATCCTTGCCTACGAAATTAGAGACGAACAGACCATCCACAACGCCGTATATCGATGTGAATACCATCATCACTATCGATGGAAATACGAAGCGCAGGAGCCTTCTGTATGTGAAATGGTCGGATAACTGGATTTTCATGGTTTTAACTCCTTCTTAATTAAAAATACTTTATAAAATTTCTTATTTTAAATGTAAATTACTCTCTGATAATGTGTGTTGATTCGTTTAAAAGACGAGTGAATTTGTCAAGCGCCGATACGAGAGCTTCCTTCTCTTCGGCCGTCATACCGTTGAGAGCGGCATACTCTGCGTGACGAACCTTTACGATGGTTCTGGTTATGAGTTCTTTTCCCGAGGCTGAGAGAATTATCTTTTTACTCCGTCCGTCACTGCCGGGAACAAGGTTGATAATGCCGTCTGCTTCGAGCTTTTTGAGTGATGAGTTGATTGTCTGCTTTGGAAAGCAGGACATTGAGCAGATTTCGCTCTGGGTTATCTCGTTTGGATAATCGTACAGCATATATAATATCCAGAAAGCGCTGTCGGACATTCCAAGAAGCTTGGCTGCCTGCTGATACCAGTCATCGTTTTCCTTTATTCTGTGGTTCAGAAGCCAGAGGTATTTGTCATTGTCCATGGAAAATATTCCTCCTTTTATTTTAAAGTTCGAATACGCAGGTTCTATAATCAGGTAATTGAATTACTTTATAAAAAACAAAAAGTCCGAAATCAGACTTTGTACAGTATAGTCCGATTTCGGATGGTTGTCAAGATGGAAAAATAAAAAATGCCAAAGCATGTGGCTAAGGCATTTTTACGAACGGCTACTTTATTTGCTTTCTAGCTTCCGAATATCATAAGAGAGGGCATGTTGTCATCCTTTATCGTGCTGTCACAGATAATCTGGATGTCTAACTGCTTTAATGGGTGCGTATATTTGGCAAGAGGATAAGTGACTCCTGCTTTTACAGGTAATAAATAGACTGAATTTATATCTGGAGAGTTCCGGCATATTTGAATTGTATTATATCCCTTGGGATGGTTTCTTTGTATGCCTGTTCCTTATGCATAAAAGAAACAATCTCATTTTTGGTCATTTTGCCAAGCTTATCAATGACTATATCAAGAATAGCTTTATCTTCATCGCTTATAGATGGGAAAAGGTCTGTATTTGAAAGCTGGAAGTGATAGGCGATAGTCTCACCTAAATCCACTTCCTCACATGGAACGCCGCTTAAGTCAATGATTGAGTTGTGTCCTATAGGAACAGCTCCCATCGGCAATGCCTGATAAACCAAGCCGGTTATTGCATGACCTCTTTTTTTATAGGAAAGAAAATCGGCATACCACATCATTTTCATAAGCTTCACCTTGTATAGATTGGTTATCTGTGTTGATGAAGAAAAATAACGTATAACGTCGACAACCTTATCAAGTGAAAGCACCGTATTTCCAGTATATTCCTCATTATCGCTAAAACGTGCATAACTGGCTTCAATGGCTTTTCGCAGATATATGTCCTGCTCCTTTTCATAGAGGGTCATAGCCGCCTTCATGTACTTGCTATACGATTCTTTGGATAAATCATCTTTTGCGTAATCTAGTAATGATAAAAACCATTCTGGGTCATTGCTAAGTTTCTTTAATATGGTGTCATGCGCTCTATCCTGAACTTGATGACTTTCATATCTTGTAATTGTTTTCCCACCCCAGCCTAGAAGAAGGCAAAGGTCACTCTGGCTTATTCCGTATTTAGCGCGAATAGCCATAATATCGGAAGATGTCAATAAACCTTGTGATTTCCTATAGGCGTCCTTGAGGCGGATATCATTCTTTTGCAACTGCTGTTCATCCATGTACAATTCCTCTGCATTGTCACAGTAGAGATATTCGGCTTCATAAATGACCTTTACGTTCTTGAAGGTTGAGGTATCTTGCACAAGTACTGTTTTCACTTCATGTTCTTCCATGCAACAAGTGCATAATCTTTTTTCGCTATCAATAATTTTCATATCCATGAAGAAACCTCCTAATTCTTACTATATGGAAACATATCTGGGGTAAAAGCTTTTTCTGCAAAATGAAAAGACATCACAAATGTTGTTGTACTGCCATAAATTCCAAGGAGTTCAACTCTGATTTTTATATATACGTCGCTGTTGCCATTATATATCTTACCAAATTCACGCATCTCACTTCTGTTAGGAAAACGTCGGTCTTTTACGGTTTTAATATATTCTTCCACGGAGAGAGTTAGTAATTCTCTTTTCAGAGCGTCGACAGGATTCTCATTGGGAAATAAAGTACCAAATGTATACTGGTTAGTGTATTGTTCTTCTCTATTTTCATCGACAAGCCGCCTTGCTTGAAAGGATATCTTGGCGCCGTTATTGAGTGCATATTTTAGGTTTTGTAAATATGATTTTACTTCTAGTTCACTTTCAATTCGTGATGTTGTATCATCTGGCAAATTGCAAATCCTCCGTTGGTATCATTTGATACCTATATAATAATATTAAATTTTAGTTTTGTCAATGGAGAGTAAGGAAACTAATATGGTGCTAAAATAAGAGTTGCAGCTATCATAATAACAGCTGCAACTCTTATAAGAAGACGTTTATTTTAACATTGTTCTTTTGTCCGCTCTGTGATGTACTTTATTTCGTATAGCTGACTGCAATTTGAAATCCAGCTCACGTCCGGTTCTGGCGATACAGCGGAATGAGCCGGAGGTGTTGTTGATGCTACTATGCGTGCCGTATCCTGCCTGGGCTTCCTTAAGAATACTCTGATAGCCTTTGCGGAGCGCAATCTGTTCGGACAGTGCGTCAAGTTCATCTGCCTTTACACGCCTTGAGCGCTGTCTGCCATCTTCACGCCACTGGTAATATGCATATTTTCTACCATTTATCTTCTTGTAAGTGATACCGCCTGATGGCAGAGAAGCGATTTTCTCCTTCAGTCTGCTGTAATTCTCATCAGTCATTGATAGCACCTCCTCAAAATAGTATTCCCTCGACAATTACATTTTAACTTTTTTAACTTCTAATGTAAAGATAAAAAGTTAAATAATAACTATTTGATAATGCAGTTTAAAATCTCATCCGCCGTCTGTCTCCACTGCTTCTCCTGGGAAATCGTCGCTTCTCCGTCCCCTGCCTGTGCGCCGTAGGAGCCAAATCCCGCGTGGTTTCCGCCTTCGATAACAAGCTCATTGAAATCTGCCGGCATATATTTGAGGCTGTCATTGTACTTATCGCGGTTGAGCACGCCGTCCTCACTGCCGTATATGGATATGACCTTGAAGCCGTCGGCGTCAAGTGAGGCTGTAGGATATGCGGCAAAGAGCATGAGCTCGTCAAGACTGTCGGTATGCTTGGCGGCGTAGGAGGAAGCCATTGCGCCGCCTAAGGAGTGACCGCCGATATACCAATGGGTATATGACTTGCCATTATTTATCCCGGAATCCGAAGCCTTGGCGGCTGATGAATACCTATCAATAAGCTTGTCGGCACTGTTAAGCCCGAAAATAGCCATATTGTAAGGCATTTCCACTATGAAGCAGTCAATTCCGCCTTCTGCAAGCTCAAGCATCAGCGGCGCATAGGCTGTGTACTCAACCTTGGCTCCCGGATAGAATATGAGCGCGGTGTCATTTCCTTCGCCGTCAAAGAGTATGACACTGCCGTTGGTCTTGTCGACAACCTGTACAACCTGTACATTATCACTGCCACCAAGGGCAGCAGTTGCAGTTGTATCGGCGCGGTAGTAATCACTGGCATACCAGATAATGAGCATGCCGATGAAAAAGCAAAGCTGTGCGAACAGGTTCACTGCCTGTTCGATATAGTTTGCGCGCTTGCTCGAGGCGTCCATGGTCTTTGCGAGTATGAACATAGTAACCATGCCGATTATTCCGATGATAAAGAATATATTTACCGGGAAAGCAGAGACGTTCTTCCATATAAGGGGAAGGCTTATGTGCCTGTGTCCCACAATAAGAGCTATAAGTATAATCAGGAAGCCGCCGCTCATCAGATAGCGGAACTGCTTGTTGAGTATGAGGATATTCTTGTGGGCTGTTGCAAGTATCAGCTTCCAGATGACCTTTCCGGCTCCTGCTGCTATACATAGCACTGCTCCGACCATGAACAGTACGGAGTTAAAAATTGATCCGATAAAAAATATGGTTCCGCAAAATAACAGCACCGGTATGGCGTCCATAATAGCCATTCCAAGTGAGGCTGATTCAAGATATTTTCTTTCTTTTGACATATTCGTTCTTTGCCTGCGTATAACAGACCAATACAGGCTCTCCTTATTTCTTTCAGTATTTTTAATTTTATGCAAGTAAATCCCCATCCATATTGCTGACACAATATAAGCGGGGATTTACTAAAAATATATAGTTGTTAAACGTATTCAGTTAAAAATTATTCAGTAAAATTATCTAGGAAGCTCAATTTTCCTGTTCTTCTTGTCCGGTGCCTGCTTGTAGAGTACGATCTTCTTTCCGATAACCTGTACAATCTCTGAGTGGGTACGCTCAGCTACAATCTGTGCAATCTCGTTAGGGTCATCAAGGCAGTTCTTGAGAACGCTGACCTTTATTATCTCTCTCTTGTTGAGAGCCTCATTGAGAGCTTCGGTGAGCTCAGGTGTGAGGGAGGACTTGCCAATCTGGAAAATAGGGTCAATGTTCATCGCTAAGCCCTTTAAAAAAGCGCGCTGCTTGGTTGTCATCATATCTATGGTTCCTTTCCTTTTAAATTATTTTATAACACTGGTAATATTTTTAAATATATCGGTAATTATATAATTTCTTCATATTGCATAAACCAACATATTGACATGTCGGTATACGCATAGATTTACGAAATATAAAGGCATAAAATAAAACATCTGTCTTTGAAGAAATTTCAAGTATAAATATTTCATTAGAAGTAGAAATCAAACTCCATGTACTCTCCAAGGCGTACGGTATCGCCCTCCTCTATGCCCATCGCTGTGAGCTGGTCGATAATGCCGTTCTCCTTTAAGAAGCGCTGGAAGAATGCGAAGCCCTTCTCATCGTCAAGGTTCGTGTAGCCAAGCATTCTGTCAATCTTCTCACCCTCGACAACGAATACGTGGTTGGTCTCCTTGTATACATTGAGCGAGGCTTCCTTGTCGTACATCTCCTCAGGGAAGTATTCGCGTTCGAATACAACAGGCTCCTTGTCAAGGCTGTCAAGCATCTTCTTGACCTTGTATAACAGCTCCTTGACGCCTTTTCCTGTAACTGCCGATATAGGGTATACCTCTATTCCCTGCGGCTCAAATTCGTCCTTGAGACGCTGTACAGGGTCCTCTGAACCATCACCGGTGTATATCGCGTCAATCTTGTTGGCTGCGATGATCTGTGGACGTGATAAAAGCTCAGGATTATATGCCTCAAGCTCAGAGTTGATCGTCTTGATATCCTCCACAGGGTCACGTCCCTCTGTGCCTGCCGCATCAACTATATGGATGATAACCTTGGTTCTCTCTATATGGCGAAGGAACTCATGACCTAAGCCGATTCCCTCTGAGGCGCCCTCGATAAGTCCCGGAATATCAGCTATAACAAAGCCGTCCGTTCCCTCAAGGTCTACAACGCCAAGGTTAGGGTTAAGTGTTGTGAAGTGGTAGTTGGCAATCTTAGGCTTGGCGTTGGATACACGCGAAAGGAATGTCGACTTACCTACGTTAGGGAAGCCTACAAGACCTACGTCCGCTATCACCTTGAGCTCAAGACGAACTGTGAGCTCCTTAGCCTCCTGTCCCGGCTGAGCGTATTTTGGAACCTGCATGGTAGGTGTTGCATACCACTTGTTTCCTCTGCCGCCTCTGCCGCCCTTTAAGATGACCTCGCGGTCATTGCCGTTACTCATGTCGGCGATAACCTTGCCGGATACGTCATCGTATATTACAGTGCCCTCAGGAACCTTTATTATAAGGTCGGCACCGTCCTTGCCGTGGCATAATGCCTTGCCGCCCTCGGCACCGCTCTCAGCCACGTACTTTCTTATATGTCTAAACTCATTCAGAGTATTAAGTCCTCTGTCAACCTCGAATATTATGTCGCCGCCTCTGCCGCCGTCTCCGCCGTCAGGACCGCCCGCCGCAACGAAAAGCTCACGTCTGAAGCTTACATGACCGTCGCCGCCCTTACCTGATTTAATAAAAATAGTCGCTCTGTCTGCGAACATATAATGCACCTCTTTCCTCTGGTATCTGTCTTGCATAAACTATACCCGTTTGCCCGATGTATTTCATGCAAAATAAAACATCTGTCTTTGAAGAAAAAAGGCTTCAAACCAAAATGATTTGAAGCCTAAAGTTACTAGTTGTTTGACTCAACTGGGTATACAGAAACCTGCTTTTTGTCTCTGCCCTTTCTCTCGAACTTACCAACGCCATCAACAAGAGCGAATAATGTGTCATCACCGCCAATGCCTACGTTGTTGCCCGGATGAATCTTGGTACCACGCTGTCTGTAGAGAATGTTACCGGCTAAAACGAACTGTCCGTCAGCTCTCTTAGCACCTAATCTCTTAGACTCGGAATCTCTTCCGTTCTTTGTAGAACCAACACCCTTTTTATGAGCGAAAAACTGAAGGTTCATTCTTAACATGCTTACACCTCCTCGAATGTAATGGATATATACTTCTTATTGTCATTTCTAATGTTGGTTATGCCTAACACGAAGGAATTTAACAAAAGCTGCGAATCCCTGCCGTAGCCCGGCTCCAACGAAAACGTAATCACGGCGTTCTTCTCATCCTGCGTCCCCGAAAAATCGTCCTCGGTTAACTGCTCGATGGAATTGATGGTGTTAAACACCAATACCGAAATTGCTGCACAGACTATATCTTTTCCGGCTCTCGCAAATCCCGCATGGTCTTCACATCTAAAGCCTGTTATATCGCCTGTCTTATTCTTATAGACTGTTATCTTAGTCATCGGATATTCCTACTAATTAAGCGTTGATCTTCTCAATCTTAACCTTAGTGAATAACTGTCTGTGACCGTTCTTCTTGTGATATCCGGTCTTTCTCTTGTA
>JBNMLM010000030.1:0-21847 GCA_050874845.1 Eubacteriales bacterium
CTCTGGCCTCTTTGGTACGTCTGATGGCTTCCTCTACGATCTGTCTGGTAAGACCGTGGATCTTGATATCCATCTGGATCGCGGTGATACCGTCATGTGTTCCGGCTACCTTGAAGTCCATATCGCCGAAGAAGTCCTCAAGACCCTGGATATCGGTAAGAACGATATAATCATCATCTGTGTCTCCTGTTACCAGACCGCAGGAAATACCAGCTACCGGTTTCTTGATCGGTACGCCGGCTGCTTCCAGAGACATGGTGGATGCACAGATACTAGCCTGTGAAGTGGAACCATTGGACTCAAAAGTCTCAGATACGGTACGGATGGCATATGGGAATTCCTCAACGCTTGGAAGTACCGGTACAAGAGCTCTCTCTGCAAGAGCACCATGTCCGATTTCACGGCGTCCAGGTCCTCTTGAAACCTTAGTCTCACCTACTGAGTAAGCAGGGAAATTGTAGTGGTGCATATATCTCTTTGATGTTGTGTCATCAAGACCATCAAGCTTCTGTGCCTCAGATAAAGGAGCAAGTGTACATACGTTACATATCTGTGTCTGTCCTCTTGTGAACATAGCAGAACCATGAACTCTAGGGATGATATCAACCTCTGCTGCAAGCGGACGAATCTGTGTAATCTCACGGCCATCCGGTCTCTTGTGATCCTTTAAAATCATCTTGCGGACAGTCTTCTTCTCATACTGGTAAACAGCCTCATCGATAAGTGGAAGCCAGTCCTCCTTGTCTGCGAAGCACTCAGCAAGCTTGTCCTTCAAGTTTCTGATTCTCTCTTCTCTTACCTGCTTCTCAGGAGCGAACATAACAACCTCCATATCAGCAGGAGGAACTATCTCCTTGATAGCTGCGAATAATTCTTCTGGAATTGCGCAGCTTGTATACTCATGCTTAGGCTTACCGCACTCAGCAACAATCTTGTCGATGAAGGCGATAACCTGCTGGTTAACCTCATGTGCCTTGTAGATAGCCTCAACCATCTTAGCCTCAGGTACTTCGTTGGCGCCTGCCTCAATCATAATAACCTTATCTCTTGTCGAAGCAACTGTAAGCTTAAGGTCTGATACAGCGTTCTGTGACGCATTAGGATTGATTACGAACTCACCACCTATAAGACCAACCTGTGTTGTAGCACATGGACCATCGAATGGGATATCTGAAATAGCAACCGCGATAGCAGAACCTAACATCGCGGTAAGCTCCGGTGCACACTCAGGGTCAACTGACATAACCATGTTGTTGAGTGTGACATCATTTCTGTAATCCTTAGGGAAAAGAGGTCTCATAGGTCTGTCGATAACTCGCGATGTGAGGATGGCGTTCTCAGATGCCTTACCCTCTCTCTTGTTAAAACCTCCCGGAATCTTACCTACGGCATATAACTTCTCCTCATACTCAACTGATAATGGGAAGAAATCAATACCATCCCTTGGCTTCTCAGAAGCTGTAGCTGTGGATAATACCGTTGTATCTCCGTAATGCATAAATGCAGCACCGTTAGCCTGTGCAGCAACTCTTCCGACATCAACTGTAAGTGTTCTGCCGGCTAATTCCATAGAAAAACTCTTATACATGTCCTGTCTCCTCTTCGTCATATTTTTTAATATCTCGCAGAAGAAACCGAAACAACTGAAAAGTACACGCACATTTCATGTATTTTTCAGAAGTCTCGGAAAATTTCTCCTGCGTGTTCGGCAAATACTGCCTTAAACGCCAGTAAGCCCAAAAAGGACTTATTAACGCATAAAAGGGCGGATAAACTCCGCCCTCCCATAATTACTTTCTGATTCCTAAACGTGCAATCAAAGAACGGTAAGCTTCAACATCATTCTTCTTGAGATACTCAAGCAGACCTCTTCTCTGACCAACCATCTTAAGAAGACCTCTTCTTGAATGATGATCCTTCATGTTGGACTTAAGATGCTCTGTAAGCTCGTTGATTCTCTCTGTTAAAAGAGCGATCTGAACCTCAGGTGATCCTGTGTCGTTAGGTGTTCTTCCGTAAGCGGCAATAATCTCTGCCTTCTTTTCCTTAGATATCATTGTGATATTCCTCCATATAATAAAATAATATAATCGCCGGTAACCAAGCCATAGGTTGGAGTAATCCAAAGGCATAGCTACGGCTGTAACATACTTTGTAATAATAGCACGATGATTATGAAAATGCAAGAACTATTTTTAATATAATTTATTCTCAAATCTTCTACTGCGCGATTGGCTCTCATTGAACAAGCAGGCTCATGGCTTCCTCATAGCTCTCCGCCGGTCCGATATAGGCTTCCGACTCTTCATTTTTTATAATATTTATTATTCTAATCGTTTTTTCTTCATCGCTAAAATCCGAAAGTGCTAATGAATTATTGAAGGCTGTCAATGCATAATCATTCTCAATAACAAACAGGCTGGTCTTTGTGTTATATAAGTCATACACGCTCTTATAGACTGTACCGTCGACAATGACCTCACCTGTATAATAATAGCTCTTCAGCCCCTTATGGTATTTAACATCCAAGGTGATTGTTGCAGACTCACCCTTTTCGTCAAAGTACAATCCGGTATCCTTTATCGATTTAGGAGCAAACCTGATAAATCCCACTATTGCTAGTGCAACAAGCAGCAGAACAAGCCCGCTTATCACCATGGCTTTTATTTTCCGGTCTTTTCCCTTACCTTTCCCAGCCTCATTGCCTGCATATCCTATTGTATCTTTGTCAATTGTTTTTTCATCGTTTTTATTCATCTTCGGTTTCTTCCCATCACTTGACTGCGCTGGCTGGCTTTCAAAAATTCTGCAAATTCATTATCACATATTTTCACTCCGTTTCATCCAGATAAATCTGCACACGCGAATCTATAAGCTCAAGAACCTGCTCAAGCGTCTTAGCATGTTCAAAATACGGCTCAAGCTCCTCAAACACTATGCTCTGGATAACCGTATTCTCTGTCGGGAAAGGCACACACATTTCAAGGTACGGAATAAAATCTTCAATCCCATATCCCGTCACAGACACATAATCATCTCCAATATATTTCAATGATTGAACCTCATCACCCAGAAAGGCTTCAATGAGTTCCCGCACCTCTTCTTTATGGATTGTGTTTACATTGACAACAATAATACCCTCATCGTGTAAATAATTACCATTTCCCTGCGATGTCGGATATCCAATATATTTATAGCCTGATTTTTCAAGGTACTCTAAATAATCCTGATAACTATCTTCTTCATATATGTTGCCGCTGCTCACTCCACCTATTTGATATGTCTTTTCCTTATCTACATCAACATCATCGATGCTTGTCAGCTCATAGTCCCCAAACGTCTCTATAAACCTTTTGACATCATCACTTGCAAACCTGCTTTGTCTCTTTTCCCAGTCAATGAAAAATGAATCCGTCAAATTCAATCGCGTTATCAATTTAAAGCTTATCTGTGATGAGCACAACGAATTGCCTATTTTTATGCATGGATATATCTCTCCTGCCAGCACTGAATCCATAAACTGCTCATGCGTCCATGTGTTTTCTTTGATAGAATCTTCATGGACAATAACGCTCTCCATATATATACCCTGCGGCACACCATAGAACACGTCACCGAC
The DNA here is from genome assembly GCA_050874845.1 of Eubacteriales bacterium. Classification (GTDB taxonomy): domain Bacteria; phylum Bacillota; class Clostridia; order Lachnospirales; family Lachnospiraceae; genus CAG-882. The sequence goes on from JBNMLM010000030.1 coordinate 3,620, forward strand.
CATGCCTGCTTTAACTGCACTCCCAATAAGCTTTTCCTTGTTTTCCAAGCCAATGATATTCTCCATGTCGGCAAGCATTCCCTTGTCAACCATATTGAACATTTCATCCCTGCTTACAAGCATCACATCAGGACCATTGCCCGCTGCAAATTCAGCATATATTCTGTTCTTATCAGTGTCACCGCTTGCATCCTCAAAGGAGACAGACATATTTCTATTGCCCATCTTAGCCTGTGTAATCGCCGCCTTCAGCCGCTTTGAATCTCCAAGCAAATCTGCTACCACGATTGCACTATCGTTAACCATTTCGCTTTCCGAAGTACTCACTATCCACTCTCCGGAGCCATCCTTGAATCTGATATACGGCTTGGCGTTACACCAGAGTATCAGTAAACTGCTGTTGTTGTAATAACCTAAGTCCTCCAGATTACAACATTCCGTCCTGTCACCTGTAACTACATCCCAGCTAATCATTTTATCTTTCAATAAATAATAAATTCTGCTGCCATGCATCACCACCGGTTTCATAATTCCATTATCTTCAACACCGCCCAATTTTCTGACCGAATTACTGTCCTTGTCATAGCAGACCATATCAACACGCTTTTCATGGTTCATATATATCGGAAACAGATAGTCCCCATCCTGTGTTCTTATAGGACTACGAAATTCTGAATTTTGTGGTTTCTGATACTGATTGAGCAGATTACCTTCATCATCAAACACGTAGAGAACATTGATATCGTAATATTTATCCATTGGCAGATAATATATACAGCCATCGTCCGCCAGATAGACCTGATTTTCTCCATTCCCACTAAATCCGGCATCCAGAAATAAATTATTATCTTTTACAAAAGAAGTCATATCTATCTGTTTGACTCTTTTTTTATCCTCTATGTAGGACCAATAACGATTGCGTACCAGTTCTTCATCAGCGTTATAATAATTCTCCTCAAAATCAAGCATCAATATGCCTTCCTCCGGCATGCAGGCTCCAAATACCAGATTATACCGTGCCATATAGCCTATATCGCTCATTGTAAATTCGCTGTGTACCGACCTTGTCATATCCGTAAGATTGACACTGACACTGACATACCTTCTGTCCTGGCTTTCTTTATTATACAGCTCGTAAAGATAATATACCTTTTCACCAAACTGTCCCAGATATACACTCATAGAAACATGCTCATCCGGACTAACCATATCCGAAATATCAATCAGATTAAACTTATCCATCCATATTGTCTGATTCTTGGCAACATTTTCCTGTACCTGAAACTCCTGCACACGCCATTCCACCGTACTTTTCTCTGTCCCATATGTACCTTGCTCACTTACCTTTTCCTTGGCACATGCGGACAGACATAATAAAAGTAATACAATCCATATAAAACGTATTTTCTTCAAATCTGCCCCTCCTCCGACTTACACTATGTAAACAAAGTATACGGATACAAACTTATATCCGTATACTTTGCCTTAAAATAACCGCATATCTATCAAGTATTCAATTCTGTTTATTTGATTACCTGGTCATTTTTTGTATGATTGATTGAATGAAACTCATCAATATGAGTAGTTGTTTGCTTGATACCATGACCATTCGGGCATACCTTGCTTACTTCATAAGCCGTGCATTTAACAGTGCACCATGACCACTTTTGTTCGTCTCCATAATGTTCATTATAATAAACCTTATGTCTTGTTTCCCAGTGTCCTGGTTGACCAGCATAAGTTTCTAACTTTGCACCACAATTTTCGCAAAAATTAATATCATCTGCCTGAACATTCTGCATAAAGACACCTAAAAAGATAATATTCGCCAAAAATAAACATGCTAATTTTTTCATGTTAATTTTCCACCTTTCGTTATAATTTAAACATTGACCACATTAAACAGTAAGTTACCGTCTCTGCTACCATAAAACATTCAATACCAAAAGCTCCGTATTCACCTCCAAGCATACTGTGTCAGCGCCGACTTCATCATAAAGTTAAAAGTTACAATCACGAATATATTCTTACTTAAAAACTACCATATTCCCAATAACATTGCAAGGGACACTTTTACCCTTATTTTTTCATTTTTTCATTAAAAAATAAGGTGAAAGTGTCCCTTTACAAAACTTTCTGTAATGTTATACTTAATATATTACATAAATAATCTTTAATTCATAGGAGGTACTGCCATGATAAGAAAAAAACTTAGTAAATTGTGTGTGATTCTTTTATTAGTCAGCGTATTACTGCCATTTTTTGATTCTATACATTTGAATAACAATCCTTCTTATGAACAGGGAATTGTATTATTAGATAATATGGAGGATTCTGAATTTATTCAAAATTAATCTTATATTGTTTCAGGAAAAACTGCTTATACACATAACTTTTTGAAAAATCACTAATGTCAATACAAATATTCAGCAGTTCTTTACTTTGTTCTGTTGAGTATTTGTGTTGCATATTATTATTCCACCATATACCATAAATACATCTGTCGATATTATATATTCTTTTTAACTTTGTATTTTTCTGTATCACATCCATAAAAATACTATTTGATTTTTCGTATTCCCCCCTATTGCCGGCATCACTTGCAAATTTTGTTTTACAAAATTCGATTTTTCTAATAAACAGCTCACCTCTCACATATTGTGAAGGTATACTATATAAATACATCAGCCTGTCTTGTTCATTTTGCTTATTTTGCATGTTATGCAAAATAGTTATTTCACAGCTTGTCAGATATGCAGCCGGATTTTTCAGAACATGTTCATATTTTACAGAATATCCAATAATATTTTTCATCTTCTCCAGATATACCTTTAACTCGATTTCTCTTCGCCCATATGCGAAATTAGTCTCCAGCCGCTCTATTGTCTGCCTATTTCTTGTATATCCCATATCAAGATTTGCCTTTAATGTCCGCAACAGCTCCTGTGCCTTTTCAGCCTCGTTCATGCCGATGGCATTATACACCTTTTCCAACAGCTCCATGTCCCCGGCATTATACGATACAATCTCATCCATGACAAAATCAGAGTACAGCTCAAGTCTGTTGAGTATCTCGTAGAGATTGTAGCCATGAGGTCTGCACTGCCCCTGCTCAAGCCGCCTTATTGTCTTAGCCGTACATATACCCTCCGCCAGTTGGTTCTGCGTTATTCCAAGTAATCTCCTGCGGTCGGCAACAGCCTTCTCCATTCTGTACACATTAGGTTCAAAATACATGTACATGCCGTTTTTCGTATATCTACTGATACCTGTCAATTTTTCTATGTAGAGAAGCATTTCCCGGTACCTGTCAACTGTGCCTTTTCTGTCATTCATTTTCATGCTTTTGCAGACATCCTCCGACAGCAGCTTTTTCATTCTTGATACAATAGCGTCCATCATATCACACAGTTCAGCCAGATAATATATTCTTCCGCCATCCCGCAACACTTCTATAGCATTATCATAATCGGAAAGACATCTGCCATAGCTGTTCAGTTCATCTACGATATATATAAGTCCGTCATGGTCATCTGCATTCAATTGCATTTTTTTCTGAATTGACAGCATGCCATAATATACAGCCTTTGGAAGTACACTTGCTTTTGACAGTGTGTTAAACCAATCGGCAGACAGAATATAATCTATCACTTTACGAATACGCCCTATATAGTAGTCTACACCCTTAATATTCTTTTCCTCAGCCTCACGGCATACAAGCTGATAATAATACTCCAGCAGAATATCCAGCTCCTGCACCGATAAGACAATCCTCTTATTGCCATCAAATGCCGCATCTGTTCCCTGCGGTATACTTAGCACCGCCGCACTCTGCAATTTTGCAATAAGCTCTGTTCTGTCATATTTGCCGCACAGCATGAGATGAGCCTGCATCATAAGCACAAACTGGTACTCAAGCCTTTCGTTGCATCCCATTTCAGCAATACTTTTACGCGCGACTTTCCTGCCCGCATATTTTTCCAGTATTTTTTCCGCAAGTTCTGTGCCGCCATCATTGATGGCAAATACAATATCCATACGCTCCTGCCAGTCATCATACTCCGAGCCGAACAGGAGTATATCGCACCTTGCCCCGCGGCAGCCCAGTCTATCCAACAGGCGGCTCATCATAAGCTTATCCAGATATTCGCCCGCAAGCAGACTGTCCCATTCCTCCGTGTCACACAGCCCATAGGTCAACTGCTCCGTTGTGATACCGCAATTATCCATAGTGCTCTCTATAAACCTAAAAAAGCCCTCATTATCCTTAGTCAATACCCGAGAATATTCTTCATTTGCCATAACTTACCCCCGCCAATACAAATAAGCCGTATCTTCCGGATACGGTTCTTCATACCACAAGCAACCGTATCCGAAGGTTACTTGTTAAAATGCAAGTATTACTTTTCAAAGCCCCAACATCCTTTTAAGCACTTCCCCGGTCTGGTTCCATTCGTCAATCCATACAAGTCTCACGCCAATGTGCGCCACAGACTCCTCAAGCCATATCTTCTCCTGAATCGTGTTAGGCTTCTTCCTTATCCAGAAATGCTCCGTTGCATCCTTGCAGTTAAGACCGTTCTCCTTAAACTCCGCCATCTTGTTGGCATGAATCCATGAGAGCCAGCGCCTCATATTGGCGTCTGTGAGTGATACGCCGCAGAACACAACCCTCCTGTTCATGCAGTTATCTATAAAGCTTGTAGCCTGCCATGAGAATGAGTTGTTGGCTAGCTCAAGATAATTGTCCTCGGTAAGCACCAGCTTGTCACTCGCAAGGTGTCCCTTTCTGGCATTGTAGCCGTTAATCGGAATGACACCGTGGCAGTGAAAATACGGTATTCTGTCATGCTTCTGGACATGAATACTGTTGGCGATTCTGTCAAAGAGCACCTTGTTGCTGTTGCCGGTCTGCATGTAATAGAAGTTGAGAAGCGTCAGAAATACAGCCTCAACATTGAAGCTTAAAATTGAGCGCGGCCCAACTCCGGCATGCACGGCATCTATGACAACCTTCGCCATAAGATTGGCACTTGTTGTAGCAAACATTCTGTCTATAATGCCGGAATATGTCTCCCAGTTCTCCTTGGTTATACATGATAAATGCTCCGTCTCATGTATTTTGACAAATGTATCCCACTCCTGTGCCGTGAGAGCTGTCCTTATAGGACGGTATATCTCATCGGACAGAAGCTTTATGAACTCCTTGTCACTTAAATGCATGTGATTCTGTACCGCCTGAATCATCGCCTCAGGTGAGAAGTCCATCTTTCTGTATACATCTATATCTATAATCTCATTTTTGCTGCAATTATTCTTGATGAGCAGCTCAACCAGTGTGTACCAATCAGCAAGTGCCGGAACTGATGTCCCGGCACCCACACACAGTGACCAGCCGTTTCGCTTGGTCACATCCCTTAATACAGGCTGGATTGTCTTTATATCCAAACCTTTTTTTGCCATAAAATTAATGTCTCCTAAAATAAGATATCATTTCTTATACCAACCACAACCATAATATGCACTGCAAGGGTGCCCTTAAAATCATACCTATCATTCATAAACAAGCACTTTAAAACCCACATATTACGGCTTCATGGTTTTATAATAGAAAAAATGTCTTTGTAAATTCAATATCAGCTTCAACCTGCGATATCAGCTTGTCCACCGTATCGAATTTTATCTCCGGTCTTTCAAAATGGAACAGTTCCACCCTTATCTCTTTGCCGTACATGTCCTCTTCATGGTTGAGTATATGGGTCTCAACGCTTATCCTGTCCGAATCGTCAAATGTAGGTCTAACACCGATATTGGTTATCGCGTAGTACTCATTGCCATCCGCAATAACCTTAGAAGCATACACTCCGTATGGTGGAAGCAGTTTTTCCGGGGAAGGATATATATTGACGGTCGCAAACCCCATTTCCTTTCCAAGATGTCTGCCTTCCTCAACCTTGCCCATTATCATATAAGGATAGCCCAAGAGAATATTGACATTCTCCATGTTTCCAAGCTGGATTTCCTCGCGAATCCATGTACTGCTTATTTCCCTCTGTTCATATTTTTCCTTTTCCACAATATGAACCTCGTAGTTGTACAGCTTCTGTGCTGCCATGAGAACATCACAGTTTCCGCTTCTATCCCTTCCGAAATGCCAATCTGTTCCTACAACCACATGTGCAGCGTTAAGATTGCCAAAAATAACTTTCTTGATAAACTCAAGCGGCTCCATTGACGCTGTCTCCTCGTTGAACGGATACTCAACCAGATAGTCAACGCCGGCATCGGCAAACATTATTCTCTTTTCATAGTTGGTCGTTATCTGGGTACCCTCAAATTTCTCAAAGTGCAGGTTCGGCGGAACGTCGAATGTAAACACAGCAAGCTTATACCCCTGTTCTCTTGCAATTCTTCCCGCAGTATTTATAAGCGCCATGTGCCCCATATGTATCCCATCGAATTTACCAAATGTGACAACCGTCCTATCAGGTATAGAAAACTGTGTAACTCCATTAAATATATTCATATATTAACCTCTTCATACCCCGGATTATTCCCCGCATGCGAACATTTTTACAGGATAATATTCCTTTCTCCTGTCATCAAGCTCATATATTCCGTAGAATACACCGTCACAGTACATTCTGACCGGAGAATATAGGTCACCGCATATCCTGCTGTCAACCTTATTTCCGTTTTTTATAAGCTTAAAATATTCTTCCCCTGCATGCACAGGCATATACTCCTCAAACATCACATCAACAGGAATGACTTTTTCGGACAACCTATCCTCGTCCTTAAGCTTCTGTAGCTCCTCAAGTGTAAGAGCTTCTGAAAGCGTGAATCTTCCAACCTGTGTACGGCACAGCCTGTCCATACACGCTCCACACCCAATCTGCTCTCCTATATCCCTGCACAGTGAGCGGATGTAGGTTCCCTTACCACAGTGGATACGCATTGTAAAATAAGGAAGCTCCACAGAAACCAGCTCTATAGAATAAATCTCCACATGTCTTGCCGCCCTGTCTATCTCCTTGCCCTCGCGCGCAAGCTCATAGAGCCGCTTTCCGTCCTTTTTAATCGCAGAGTACATGGGCGGTATCTGGTCATATCCGCCTGTAAAGCCATCAAGCACTCTTTTGATATTTTCTGCAACGCCTTCACTGTCTCCCGCAAAAAACTCTCCGGTAAGCTCCCTCTTTCCTGTCTCAACTCCCGTTGTATCCTCAGTATCAGTTGTGACACCAAGGAGAACCCTTGCCTCATACACCTTGCTTCTGTCCGTTATCATATCCACAAGCTTGGTTCCGTTACCAAGGCACACAGGAAGTACTCCTGTCGCAGCCGGGTCCAGTGTTCCTGTATGCCCGATTTTTCTCTGTCCGAATATTCCGCGCAGCTTTGCTACAACATCATGCGATGTGAAGCCTGCTTCCTTATAAACATTTATAATTCCGTTATACAATAATGTATCCTCCCTATCTCTGAGCGGAATTAAACTGAAGTTCAACAAGTGCGCCAATATTGTTGATGATATCCCTAGGGTCATTTGCTGCCATATCGAAGCCTGCCGCCCTGATATGACCGCCGCCGCCGAATCTCTTGGCAATCTTACTTACATCCACGATGTTCTTTGAACGCATGCTGACCTTATATTCATTCTTCTCTGTTTCATACAGGAATATTGCCACCTCAACCGTATCATTAAGTCGAAGCTGCTCCACAACTCCTCCAAGATCCTTGCTTGTGACACCATAAAATTCCATCTCGCGCTTTGTCAGCACAGTAAAAATACATCTGCCGTCACAGAACTGTACGCTCTCAAGAAGTGCCTTGCCAAGCACCTGGCTCTGTCTGTAGGTTCTCATGTAAAAAGTATTATCTATAATATTGGTAAAATCTATACCTTTTTCCATAAGCTTTCCGGCAATCTGCATTGTGCGCGCTGTCACACCCTGATACTTGAATACACCTGTATCATGGATAATTCCAAGATAAAGACATTCCGCTGTACTCTTAGAAATCTTATCCGGGTTCATCGCCTCATATATAAGCTCACTGCATGATGAGAGCTCCGGCATAATCACATTCATGTCCGCAAGCTCCTGTCCGCTTATATGGTGATCGAATATGACTGTCTTTTTAGCATTCTCAAAACAGTCCCTGAAATCCTCAAACCTGTCAAATGCAGCGCAGTCGCACACGATAAATAAATCGTATACCTTATTCTCATCTGCTTTTTCTTTTATCTTATCACTGTTTCTCAAAAATAAAAACTTATCATTAATCGGCTGCAGACAGATATCAACATCTACCTGCGGCATATTATCACATATATAGTTGTACACGCCAAGCGTACTGCCGACGCAGTCACCATCCGGTCTTATATGACCTGTGATTCCTACAGTCTTTACCCCCTGCAGTATCTCATCAAGATATATCATTCGTGATTCTCCTTGTTAACCTCGTCAATAATTTTAGACATTCTCACACCATACTCTATAGACTGGTCAAGTATAAAATGTATCTGCGGTGTATTTCTAAGGTTCACCGTCTTTGCAAGCTGGCTTCTTATAAATCCCTCCGCGCTCTTAAGTCCTGCAATTGTAGCTGCCTGAGCCGCCTCATCACCGTAAACACTTATATATGCCTTACATTCCTTAAGATCCGGTGTGACATCCACTGCAACAACCGATGTCAATGGACTGATATTAGGGTTCTTGACCTCATTGCGGATAATATTGCTGAGTTCCTTCTGAACCTCCCCATTGATTCGGGAATTCTTAATACTATTTTTACGCATATTTACTCCATTTCCGAGCGAATAAAATATAATCGCTTATTTTAACACCACAAGCCGGGGACATCTGCCCCGGCTTATCTATCCTTTTACCCTTGCATACTGTAAGCATCGCTTGCAGTTATACATTCAATAGGCATATTACCTTGGCACCTCTACCATAATGTATGCCTCAATCTGGTCAAGCTCCTTAATGTCATTGAACTTTTCAAGAACAATACCACACTCGTAGCCTGCCTTGACCTCCTTAGCATCATCCTTAAATCTCTTAAGCGAAGCAAGAGGTCCTTCGTATATAAGCTCTCCTTCTCTTGTAACACGTACCTTGGAAGCCTTCGTAATCATACCATCTAACACATACGAACCTGCAATTGTACCGACACCTGATGCCTTGTAGGTCTGACGTACCTCAGCATGACCGATAACCTTCTCCTCGTATATAGGATCAAGCATACCCTTCATCGCTGCCTCGACATCCTCAATCGCCTGATAGATTACTCTGTAAAGTCTTACGTCAACCTTCTCACGGTCTGCAATCTCTCTTGCCATATTATCAGGACGTACATTGAAACCGATAATAATCGCATTAGAAGCAGAAGCAAGGATAACATCGGACTCATTGATTGCACCAACACCGGCATGAACAATCTTTATGACAACTTCCTCGTTGGAAAGCTTAAGCATACTCTGCTTAACTGCCTCCACAGATCCCTGAACATCTGCCTTGATGATAAGACCGAGTTCCTTGACATTACCTGCCTTGATCTGTGAGAACAGGTCATCGAGTGAAAGCTTGCTCTTAGTATCGTCAAGAAGTTTAACTCTTCCCTCACGGATGAAGGTATCGGAGAATGCTCTCGCCTCCTTCTCAGTTGCAGGAGATACGAATATCTCACCGGCACTAGGAACATCATTAAGTCCTAATATCTCCACAGGTGTTGCCGGACCTGCTTCCTTAATCTTGCGTCCCTTATCATCTATCATTGCTCTTATCTTACCGAAGCATGGACCTGCTGCCACCGCGTCTCCGACATGAAGTGTACCCTTCTGTACAAGGAGTGTAGCGACAGGACCTCTGCCCTTATCAAGCTGTGCCTCGATGACAAGACCTCTTGCACGGCGGTTAGGGTTAGCCTTTAACTCTCTCATCTCTGCTGTGAGCAGAACCATCTCAAGAAGATTATCGATACCTTCCTTAGTATGTGCAGAAACAGGTGCAAATATTGTATCTCCGCCCCAGTCCTCTGCCACAAGTCCGTACTCGACAAGCTCCTGCTTAACCTTCTCAACATTTGCATTAGGCTTATCAATCTTATTAACCGCAACAATTATATCAATGCCTGCTGCCTTGGCATGGTTGATAGCCTCTATAGTCTGTGGCATTACGCCATCATCTGCTGCAACGACAAGAATTGCTATATCTGTTGCCTGTGCTCCACGCATTCTCATTGCCGTGAATGCTTCATGTCCCGGTGTATCAAGGAAGGTGATTTTCTGTCCATTTATCTCAACTGTGTATGCACCGATGTGCTGTGTGATACCACCGGCCTCTCTCGATGTGACATTGGTTGAACGTATTGCATCAAGGAGAGATGTTTTACCATGGTCAACGTGTCCCATTACACATACAACAGGTGGTCTTGGAACAAGTGTCGCCGGATCCTCCTCTTCCTCCTTAAGAAGCTCAGCAATGACATCTACCTTCACCTCATGCTCACAGATACAGTTAAACTCAAGTGCAATCTCCTCAGCAGTATCAAAATCAATTTCCTGATTAACTGTTACAATAGTGCCCTTAAGGAAAAGCGTCTTAACTACTGCTGCCGGCTGAAGCTTCATCTTCTCAGCAAGCTCCTTGATTGTAAGAACATCAGGAAGTACAAGTGTCTTGATTGTATCCTCTTCCTCCTGTGGCTTCTGTGTTACCGGCTTATTGTTCTTAACAGTCTTTTCAAGCCCCTTTGTGTTCTCTTTTCTGTCCTCGCGGTCATACTTATTGCGGTCATTTAAGCGGTTCTCACGCTCACGGCTTCTCTGCTCCTTAGCCTCGCGAACCTCTCTTGCGTCACCCATTCCGCCCTTAGCATCTGCATCCTTTGCGAAATTGTCTCTGTTACCGCCTCTGAAGTTACCGTTTCCGCCCGGTCTTCTGTTATCGCCTCTGTCGTTTCTTCCGCCGTCTTTATTGAAGCCGCCATCCTTGTTAAAGCCATCTCTGTTTCCGGCAGGACGGTTTCCATCGCGTCTGAATCCATTGTCCCTGTTTCCATCCGGACGGTTTCCGTCACGTCTGAATCCATTATCCCTGTTTCCATCCGGGCGGTTTCCGTCACGTCTGAATCCATTGTCTCTGTTTCCATCCGGACGGTTTCCGTCGCGTCTGAATCCGTTATCTCTGTTTCCGTCCCTGTTTCCATCCGGGCGGTTTCCGTCACGTCTGAATCCATTGTCTCTGTTTCCATCCGGACGGTTTCCGTCACGTCTGAATCCGTTGTCTCTGTTTCCATCCGGACGGTTTCCGTCGCGTCTGAATCCATTGTCTCTGTTTCCATCCGGACGGTTTCCGTCACGTCTGAATCCGTTGTCTCTGTTTCCATCCGGACGGTTTCCGTCGCGTCTGAATCCGTTATCTCTGTTTCCGTCTCTGTTTCCATCCGGGCGGTTTCCGTCACGTCTGAATCCGTTATCTCTGTTTGCGCCATTATCCTGTCTGCGATTATCGCGTATATCCTTGCGGTCGCTGTTATGAGGATTATATACAGCGGTAATATGTGATTTCTTTTCAGCAGGCTTCTGGTCATTCTTTACCTGCTCATTTTTCGTCTGAGGTGCTGTGGCAACAGCCTCCTGCTTTGTTGCCTGCTCATTTCTTGCAGGCTGTTCCTTTATCTCCTTAGGTGCCTCTGTATTCTGCACTGTTGTACCCTTTCCAAAATGCTTTTTAACCATGTCTATTGCAGTATCGTCAATGCTGCTTGAATGGCTCTTAACATCTACATTCTTGCTCTGTAAATACTCTACTATATCACTATTTTTTAAGTTTAATTCTTTCGATAATTCATATATTCTCATTTTAGGCATCAGCATTACCTCCTTCAATTATTTCGACCTGGGAATCCGATAAATCCCTGCATTTTTTTAACAGCGAATCAGCAAATCCCGTATCGAGAATTGCCAGTGACGCCCTAAACTGCTTTCCCATTGAATGTCCAAGAGTCTCCTTGTCTTTATATATCACAAGCGGAACTCCATAGAATGAACAGGAATCCTTAAATCCCTTCTTCGTCCTGTCCGAGGCGTCATCTGCTATGATAACAAGGCGGGCTTTTCCTGCCTTTATGGCCTTATCCACAGAAAACTCACCACTTGTAACCGCTCCTGCTTTGGTGGCAAGACCTATCATTGAAAGTATTCTATCTTGATTCAATTTCTTCTAACTCCTTTTTAAGTGCTTCATATACATCGGAAGGTATCTGGCACTTAAGCGAGCGTTCCAAGCCCTTCGATTTGATTGCTTTGTTAAGACAATTCATATCTGCGCAGATATATGCACCTCTACCGTTCTTTCGTCCGGTCGCGTCAAGAAGAATCTCTCCCTCCGGTGTCTTTATTACTCTGAGCATGGATTTCTTGTCTTTCATTTCACCACAGCCCAAGCACTGCCTTTGTGGTATTTTTCTGGTAACAGCCATAACATCACGCTTTCTATCAATAAAATACTAATACTGTGGGATTACTGCTCCTCTGTCTCAGAAGCCTCATCCTCATAGTTATCATCCTGTGAATATTCATCCTCCTCATACTCATCGTTATAAGGATTCATGTAATCTTCACCAAGCTCCTTCATCTGTGACTCACTCTTTATATCAATCTTAAAGCCTGTAAGCTTAGCTGCAAGTCTTGCGTTCTGTCCTTCCTTGCCGATTGCAAGTGAAAGCTGGTAATCAGGAACGACAACTCTTGCTGTCTTAGCCTCATCGTCTGCGATAACAGATACAACCTTAGCAGGGCTTAATGCATTCTCGATCAGATATGCCGCATTCTCATTCCATGCGACAATATCAATCTTTTCTCCGCCAAGCTCCTCAACAACGGCATTAACTCTTGCTCCGTTGATACCTACACAAGCTCCTACAGGATCTACATCCGGATTGCTTGACCATACCGCTATCTTAGTTCTTGAGCCTGCCTCTCTTGCCACATTCATAATCTCAACTGTTCCATCACGAACCTCAGCAACCTCAGCCTCGAAAAGTCTCTTCACAAGCTCCGGATGTGTTCTGGAAACCAAAATCTTAGGTCCCTTGTTTCCGTTCTTTACCTCAAGCACATAGACCTTGACACGGTCATTAGGCTTAAAGGTCTCACCCTTTACCATCTCGCTCTCGTTGAGTGTCGCGTCAACCTTGCCAAGATTGATGATAACATTCTTCCCAACATAGCGCTGTACAACACCTGTCACAACTTCCTTTTCCTTGCTGCTGTACTGGTCAAAAAGAACATTTCTCTCCTCTTCACGTATAGTCTGAAGAATAACATTCTTGGCAACCTGTATTGCAATACGTCCGAAGTCCTTCGACTTAACCTCAATATTTACCGTATCTCCGATGTCATACTTAGCGTTGATCATCTTAGCGTCCGCAAGGCTTATCTGTGTTGTGTCATCTGTCACATCATCGACAACCTCTTTCTCGGCGATAACCTTGAAATCACCTGTCTCCCTGTTGATTGTCACCTTGAAATTATCTGCCTTTCCAAAGTGATTCTTGCAAGCTGTAAGAAGTGAAGTCTCTATAGCTGAAAGTAACTTCTCCTTGCTTATCTCCTTCTCCTTCTCAAGTGCATTAAGTGCTTCAATTAATTCCTTGTTCATCATATCCTCCATTTCTGACCATATTATCGCTATAATGTCAATGATATTCGCAATCCACTTCGCTTCCTGCTCATATAAAATTGATGCTTCGCATCTTTAATTTTATTAACTGTATGTTTTTAAAAATCGAATGCAAGTCTTATGAGTGCAAGTGCTGCCCTTTCGTAGACAGCGGTTGTGCCATCCTCATGCTCTATTGTAACTGTGCTGTCATCAAATGCTGTAAGAATACCGCGGTCTTCCTTCACCTTGTTGACCGCCTTGTAGAGCCTTAGCTCAACCTCATTGCCAATGTTTCTCTTAAAATCCTTATCCTTCTTGAGCGGTCTTAAAAGTCCCGGTGAGCTCACCTCAAGAATGTACGCATCATCAATGAAATCCTCCTTGTCAAGTAAATCGGAAAATGCCCTGCTCACAAGCTCGCAGTCATCTACCGTGATTCCACCCTCCTTGTCAATATAAGCTCTAAGGTACCAGCTGCTGCCTTCCTTCACATACTCAACATCAACCAGTTCAAAATGATTAGCCTCTATTATAGGAGTAATCATTGCTTCGGCCTTTGCCTCATATTCCTCTCTTCTTGCCATAATGTCCTTTCCTGTTAAAACACATCCACCAAGGGCTTCCTGTAAACGAGATAAACCCTAAAGTAAAACGAAAGAGTGGGTTCACACCCACTCTTGCCAGTCAACATGTATCATAAATCAGCTAATACTATATCATACTATTTTATAGAATGCAAGCACTTTTTTATCCTCTGTTCCACTGTGCCCACTTTTTCCTATATTCTTCTGCAGTCATGCCCTCATTTTCGATAAAAAGGTGTCTGAACAAATCCGTGTTCATTATACCTGATTCAACCACTATCTCCTTCACCGGCTTTACCGAAAATCTTAAAAGCTCCTTGGCACAGTTAAATCTTCTGTTGAGAATGTAGTCGCACAGGTCAATTCCGTACTTATCCTTGAACTGCCTGTTTATGGTTATCTCATCCATACCGTATTCACCGCACACACTCTCAAGCAGATCCTCCTCCTTGAATCTGGCATTTACAGATTCGCGGATACTGTTGAGTATATCCGGATTGAGCTTCTTATTGCCCTCGTTGATAATCTCAACAAGCACTGTTGTGACAAGATTGGTGAGAAGATTATGGCTTACATACTCACTTGTAATGTCCTTCTCATCCTGATTGGACATAACCTCATCAATAATGCCGCTGTATTTCTTTATATCTGCTGCCTTAAAGACAGGAGAACCTCCGTTTTTTTCAAGGAATATTCCATAATAATCCCTAAGCAGTGCCCCATCCATGTGAACCCACATAAGCTCCCACTGTGAATCCTCTCCGCTGCAATGCTCATAGCTTCTGCGGCAGTCAATAAAAGCACAGTCCCCAGCCTTTACGCTGTAATCCTTTCCGTCAAACGACACTCTTCCACTTCCGGACATCACAATCATAAAAAGATAGGATTCCAGATTGCTTCTTCCGCTCACATGCGGCTTAAGGCTCTTAAGCTTTCCTGTCTCCTGAACATATATGAGCTTCTTCCTAGCAAATTCGCTCGGAGTGTGGAGATATCTCTTTGAACTTGTCATCTCATTGGTATCAAACAATACTTCCTCACTCAACCCTTTCGCCTCCTGTCCTCTCACGCCAGTAATCAAGTATTTCCCTTATGGTCTGATTCAATGGAATATCCGGCTTCCATCCTGTCTCGGCATTTATCTTGGTGATATCCGCTTCAATAACCGGGACATCAACCGGTCTTATCTTATTCTGGTCAACCCTCACCTCTATATCGGCGCTCGACATTCCTATTATCATATCAAGCATTGCTCTTATCTCTATCGCGTTTCCACTGCCGACATTGTATGTCTCACCTGCCCTGCCCTTAAGCGAAAGCAGCCCGTAAGCTCTCACCACATCCCTTACGTCCGTAAAGTCTCTCCTTGCCGCAAGATTTCCGACATACATAACAGGTTCCCTTAATCCATTCTCAATCTCTGCAACCTGCTTACAGAAATCCGACACCACAAATATCGGTGACTGTCCGGGGCCAACATGATTGAATGCCCTCACAAGCATAATTTCCATATCATAAGCCTTCGAGTATATGGTTCCAATCATATTCTGGCACACCTTCGTGGCAGCATATATATTTCCCGGACGCAGCATGGTATCCTCAGTTATAGGTGTCTCATTCTCCAGGATATGTCCATATTCCTCTCCGGAGCCAATCAAAAGCACCCTTGGCTTATAGTACAGTTCCCTTACCGCATCCATCAGGTTCACGCTCCCCTTGATGTTGACATCTATTGTGAGCGCAGGCTCCTTCCACGCCACACTCACCGAGCTCTGTGCAGCCAGATGATATATATAGTCTGGTCTAACCGCAAACAGCAGCTCAACTATGTCATTCTTATTCAGAATATCAAGTTCATAAATCCTCTCCCCAAGAAACAGCAATTCATCCTGTGTCTGTGTACCGGGAAGCTTGGTTGCATATACTTCCATGCCAAATTCATTTTGCAGGCAATCAGCCAGATAACTTCCGACAAAACCACCTGCGCCTATAATTAACGCCTTTTTCATATCAATTCCGCTTCCTTATTGAATTACTCAAAATGCTTGTGCGTGTACAGATGCTCCTGACAGAATTCATAATTACCGTTACACTTAGAACAGTAACGGAAAACAAGATTATCTCCATCCTTCTCAGTTCTTCCGCAGATAGCACACTTATGCTTAGTTCCGTTAGGTGATGCCGCTGCCTTGACATTCTTCTTGTAGACATACTTGCGGTGCATTTCCTTAGGGGCGAACCTCTTCATATTTCTTGTTCCGAAATAGAACAGGATAAAATTAAGTACGGATACAATGATACTCACTCTAGTAGCCCATATAAGCTGTGACGCATACTGGACTCCTTCCGCACCATAAGCTGCTGAATAAAGACTCTTGTATTTTCCGACAGCAATAAATTCATAACCCATATAAATCACATCTATAATTGCAAGCCACTTAATCTTAATAGGAATAACCATCATAAAGTACACCTGAACATCAGGAAAACATACTGCAAATGCAAGAAAAGATGCCATATTGATGTAGTATGTGCTCGGGCTCATGCTGATTCCTGTAATCCAGTAGACTATCATCGTACTGATTGTCATAAAAAATATACCGGAAAAGACATAACAATTATAGCGGAAGCTTCCCCAATATTTCTCAAGTGAAGAACCTATAAAATACTGGAACATAAACATAAATAATATAAAGAAGGAAAAGCTCTCGGGAACCGTACATACCCACGTTATAAGTCTCCATACCTGTCCCTTCATAACAAGTGCGGGATTAAGCTCGAGATAGCTGTATACCGTCGGCGCCGTAAGCAAAAGCACATAGCCGATTCCATAAGCTGCCAGCACATAAATAATAAGATTCTTTATCGCATATCTTCCGTATTTCTTTTCAAGTTTTGCTAAAAAATTATTCACTCTTTCTCTTTCCTTTTCTCAATAATTATTTTCCCTCATATTTAAACAATCGTCCCAATAATTTCGAAACATAAACTTAAAAGCATTAGCTTCTAGAACAAATCCTTCTTCCAGAATATAATCGACACAATGAATGACAGGATTATGGAAAATCCTATAACTATCAGGAAACCAAATGGGCTGTCCGCAAACGGCATTCCTGATGTAGCCACATTCATTCCGTAAAAACTCGCCACCATAGTAGGTATAGAAAGTACTATCGTAACTGTGGCAAGAAACTTCATCGACTGATTCAGATTATTCGAAATAATTGAGGCAAAAGCATCCATGCTTCCGCTTAAAATGCCGCTGTATATACTGGCCATCTCAATCGCCTGCTTGTTCTCGACAATGACATCCTCAAGCAAATCCTCATCCTCAGGATATTTCTTAATCTTATCTATTCTGAAAAGCTTCTCAAGAACGAGCTCATTGCCCTTGAGGGACGTTGTGAAATACACAAGTGACTTTTCAAGCTCCTGAAGCTCTAATAGTTCCTTATTCTTCTGGTCTTCACGAAGCTTCTTCTCAAGCAGTTCGCTTCTCTTATCTATATTTCTGAGATAATTGAGGAAAAGTGTTGCATTTCTGTACAGAATCTGAAGGATGAATCTGGTCTTCTTATAGGTATAGAATTCCCTCACCCTTCCATCCATAAAGTTGTTAAGAACAGGGGTATCTTCAAGACAGATAGTTATTATCTGGCTGTCCGTTACAGCAATACCAAGAGGTATTGTTCCGTACCAGTCCTTGCCGTTTCTCTCTTCAATGACAGGAATATCAACAACTATAAGTGTATAATCATCCTCGACCTGTATACGTGAACGCTCCTCGTCATCGAGTGCCGCCCTAAGGTCTTCAAGCTGAATGTTGCACTCTAACGCAACCGTCTGCAGTTCCTCAGCACTCGGTGCCGTCATGGCAATCCAGCATCCCGGCTCTATCTCATTTCTTCGCACCGTTCCGTGATGCTCCGAACTTAAAAATATCTTATACATACGGACTACCTCTATTC